>NZ_CP133838.1:3683878-3990868 GCF_031432975.1 Buttiauxella selenatireducens
TCACCACCAGCTGCCCTTTCCTGCCACGCTTCAGGTTGTGCTTCATGCAGGGGAACCTGGAGTTTTTGCGCCAGTTGCCGGGCAAGTTCGCCAGTATTCGCCGTCAATGACAGCACCTGCAACAGCAAGCCCTGTTGCAAAAAGCCCACCAACGCATCAAGTGATTGCTCATCATTACGCTCCCGCAGCGCCACGGCAAGAAAACCTGAAACCGGGCAGCTAAACGCCAGCAACATGCCGTGCTTGTGGCTAATGCTTTCCGGCAGCGGGAAAACATCAAGACGAAGATGACCGGTAGGCTGTTTTAAATCGGGTTTAGTCAGGCGTGATTGTTGCCAGTTTTGCAGTGTTCTGCTGACACTCGCACGGGAAATCCCCTGCTGTACCAGCAATTGCGCCGCTTCCAGAAGCTCATCAAGCGAAAGTGCCAAACGCACACGCAAAAAGACCAGCATGGACTCTTGTTCATGGCTCAATGCGCGATGAATAGTATTAGGTCGATGAGATTTGTCATAACAGTCATCCCGTTTGCGCCAGCGCCTTACGGTATCCACTGAAATATTCAGCTCTTCCGCCAGCTCGCTGTCGCTCTTGTCAGAGCTTTGAATATATTTACGGGTACGCGGCGTCGTGGTGGCGTTGGAGTGCAGCTTAATCTCCATCAAACCTCTTGTGGCAAACTGTTAATTAAGATCTTCATTATAAAAGTAAGTTAGCTCACGCAAAGAGCTAATAGCCACATTATCGTAAAAAGAGCGCGCAAGCGATTGCAGACCAGAGCGGGGCAGCGCTGACAAAAAAAGTAGCAAAAGGTGCGGTAAACGAAGCGGATGCAAAGATATATAAAGTGAAATGATAATTCGCACGCTAATCATTTTTTATATCAATGATTTAACATAAATTCAAATTATTTGAACAAGCCAGTCAATTCTATTCGATTTATTATTCTGCTTAAAAGTGTGACCATAATCACATCGACGGAACATCGTCACCCTAAACAGAATAACCTGCGAGAAATTAACTATGAAAACCATCAAATATGCTGTAGCCGCCATCGCCCTTTCAACTCTTTCTTTCGGCGCGTTCGCTGCACAATCTATCAATCCTGCTGAAGCTCAGAATTTAAACAAAGTAGGCGTGGTATCTGCAGACGGCGCATCAACTCTGGATGGACTGGAAGCAAAACTGGCAGATAAAGCAGAAGCAGCAGGCGCAAAAGCGTACTCCATCACTTCTGCTAATACTAACGGCAAGATGAGCGGCACCGCGGTTATTTATAAATAACCCTGAGCAACACCTGATATTCCCTCATTTTGAAGCACTTAATGACTCTGTTATACCCTTGTTGCCCGCGCCAATTACGCGGGCTTTTTTTCGTCTGAATCAAAAAGCCTGATTAATCAGAGCAATACCTTCTTCAAACGTTGTTACTTCGCCCGTCGCCACCAGGCAGCAGGCCATTTGCGTTTTTAAGGATTGCGGAATCGGCTCAACGCCGGCAACGCAACGTTCTATCCATCGAGCGGTCACTTCCGGATCTTTCCCGGCTGGCAGCACCACTTCCTCGTCACTGAATTCCGTTTGACGCTCGCTGACGACGCGTGCGCCCAACGAGTCGATAAGCGTAATCTGCGGGCAGCGTTGCGGATTGGCATACACCTCCCCTTCCGTACCGTGCATCAACAGGCCACGCCCACCAATGTCTGCAAAGAATTTTGCCACTTTCGGGACATATTCAGGATGTGAAACGCTTGCCAGACGCAGTGCGGCGTCTTCTTCAAACGGTGTCGCCAGTTTTGCGAGGGTATGCGCACTGTTACGCACGCCCATCCGCCAACGCATGGCGAGTTGATTTTCCATTGGCGGACATAGCGCACTGATGGGGATATAGACCGGATGATGTGAGTCCAGCCGGGCTTGCGCCTGGCCGGCATGCTCCGTCGGCTCAATGCCCATCAGCTTAAAAATAGTTTCTGTTAACACGCGCGTTGGATCGTGGCTAACGCCATGCACCACCACCGGGAAACCGAGACGGTTAAGCAGCATCGCCAGCAATGGCGTAAGGTTGGCTTGTTTGCGCGCACCGTTATAAGAAGGAATTACAATGGGCATCGGCTTGTTAATCGGTGGCGTCAGGGAGATCAGATGATGTTTCATCGCGTCATAAAAGCCGAGCATCTCCGCCTCGCCTTCACCTTTGATACGCAGCGCAATCAGCACACCGCCGAGCTCCAGTTCCGGCACCTCACCTCTGAGCATATGGGCATATAAGCCGCGAGCGGTGTCAAAATCCAGATCGCGTGCGTGGTTCTTACCCCGCCCAACTTCTTTAATGATCTTACGGTAATCCACTCACAGTCTCCTTTCTATTTCTTACTCGTACGTTTGCGCCGCACCGTGGTCTTTTTCGGTTTGGTATCAATCAGTTTAGCTGCTGGCGCTTCAGGCTGGCTTATCGGAAATACCGGCAACGCCCCCAGTAGACGCTGACCATAATTTTTGGTCAACAGGCGCCGGTCGTAAATCACCACCTCACCATAACAGCCGTGGCTGCGAATTAAACGTCCGACTTGTTGAATAAGATTAAATGAAGCGCTCGGTAAACTCTGTACTTCAAAAGGATAGCGTTTCAGTGTTTTTAACCATTCCCCTTCAGTCACTACGACCGGGCTGTCGATAGGCGGGAAGGCAATTTTATGGATATGCACCTGGCTGAGTAAATCGCCCTTTAAATCCAGACCTTCTGCAAAGGATTGCAGGCCAACCAATACACTGGTTTCGCCTTGTTCAACGCGTTTACGGTGCGTTTCCACTAGACGATAACGTGGCTGGTCGCCCTGCACTAACAGGGTCAGGCGCAGATCGGTGACATGAGTCAGGAACACCTGCATCGCTCGGTTACTGGCAAACAGCACCAGCATCCCTTTATGCTCACCTTTAGCCAATTCAGCACGGAAAAACGCCGCCATTTCAGCCAGATGTTGGGCTTCGTTTTCCATGGTCGGTTCAACCGTCAGCTGTGGAATAACCAGCTTTCCCTGTTCGACATGATTAAACGGTGAATCAAGCGCAACAAAGCGATCGCCCGCTTTTTCGCTTAAACCGCTCATCTCTTGCAGGCGGTCGAATTTATTGAGCGAACGAAGCGTCGCCGATGTCACGATAACGTGCGGCACATTACGCCACACCAGTTTCTCGAGCTGGTCGCAGACACGGATACCCACGCAATGGAAGAACAGATGCGGCTGCCCTTCACGAACGTCGCGCGTTACCCATTTTGAGACGGGTGCGCCCGATGCCTGTTCCATCGCCGAGAGTCGCCACAGTTTGCTTTGCGTCTCGAAATACCCCAATGCACGGTTCATATGCAATAACGAGCGGTGTAAACGCACAATGTCGTGAGTGCCCGTTTTTTCACTAAGATCGTTAAGCAGCGCCTCTGCCAGGCTGCGTAGCCCTTCCATGAGTTTCGCCAGACGCTTACAAATCGCCATGATTTCATCTGGCAAAATGCCCATTTCAAAGCGGTGTTCGGCTTCCTGCTCACCCGGCAGCCACAACGACACAATGCTGTTAAACGAGCTCAGCAATTCGTAGATTTCATCGCAATGATTGGTCAAGCGCTCAGGGTTCGTCAGCGGCGGCGGGCTTTTCGGACGAAACTGCGCCATGCAGGTTTCTACCAGTTTGCTGAACAGATCAAACTGCAAACGACTATAGCCGGGAGTGATTTCCGCGCTCATTTCCAGCGCGTCGCGAGCGACATCCGGTAAATGGTGGCCTTCATCTAAAATCAGCAGCAGGTTCTTCGCTTCTGGCAAAACCGCATCACTTTCCATGGCGGCCATCACCAGTGCGTGATTCGCCACCACGACTTCGGCATCGTCAATTTCACGCCGCGCCACAAAGAACGGGCATTCCCGATACCAATGGCAATTGCGGCCCAGGCAACTGGCTTTGTCGGTGCTCAAACGTCGCCACAAATCGTCATCAATGGATTGCGATGTGTGGTCGCGCAATCCGTCCCATTTGTAACCGTCGAGATCGGTTTTCAGTTTTGCGCAGCGCTGCTGTTCGTCTTTACTGGTTGGAGCCAGTTCATCTTCAAGAAAAGCCAGCAAATCGCCTTGCGCCAGGTTATCCGTCGCAAGTGCTGCCAGGTTTCGTGGGCAAACATAGCGCCCGCGCCCGAAGGCTGCGGTAAATTTCAGGTCGGGGATAATTTTGCGTAGCAGCGGTAAATCTTTGCTAAATATTTGATCCTGTAGGGCAACGTTGGCGGTGCTGACGACTAACGTTTTCTGCTCGCCACGCGCGATGGCGATCCCGGGGATCAGGTAAGAAAGGGTTTTCCCAACACCAGTGGGAGCCTCAATCGCCAGATGACGCCCTTCTTCACCCGCGAGCGTTTTCGCCACTTCGGCAATCATTTGCCGTTGCGGTGGGCGCGGAATAAAGTCCGGGATCTGTTGCTGTAGCGCCTTATACCAGGCAGCGATTTGCGCTTTTTGCGCAGAGGACAAAGCCATAAAAACCACTTCTACTGTATAAACAGCCACTATTGTCCCACTTTTTGAAGATGGGCTGTATTGTTTTTTCTGATCCGGTGTTACAGCAAGGCTTGACGCATGACAAGGCGACCGGCGAGCGACCCTCTCTATAATTAAGCCCGTTTATCCTCCACTGGTGTCAAAAATGGATTATCAACTTAATTTAGACTGGCCTGAGTTTATGGCGAAATACTGGCAGAAAAAGCCAGTTATTTTGAAAAATGCGTTTCCTAATTTTGTCGATCCGATTACGCCGGATGAATTAGCCGGTCTTGCTATGGAAGCAGAGGTGGATAGCCGACTGGTCAGCCACACCAATGGTCAATGGCAGGCTGCGAACGGGCCTTTCGAACACTTTGACGACCTGGGTGAAACGGGCTGGTCCCTGCTGGCACAAGCCGTTAACCACTGGCATGCGCCGTCTGCTGAACTGGTACGCCCGTTCCGCGTGTTACCTGACTGGCGCCTGGACGATCTGATGATCTCCTTCTCCGTACCGGGTGGTGGCGTTGGCCCGCATATCGATCAATATGATGTGTTTATTATTCAGGGCATGGGCAGCCGTCGCTGGCGTGTCGGTGACAAACTGCCAATGCGTCAGTTCTGTCCACATCCAGCATTGCTGCACGTTGACCCATTTGAACCGATCATTGATGAAGATCTGGAACCTGGCGACATTCTCTATATTCCGCCTGGTTTCCCGCACGATGGCTTCACCCATGAAACTGCACTCAACTACTCCGTGGGTTTCCGTGGGCCAAATGGCCGCGATCTGATCAGCAGCTTTGCCGACTACGCGCTGGAAAACGATTTGGGTGGCGAGCATTACAGCGACCCTGATTTAACCTGCCGTGAGCATCCGGTCAAAGTTGAAGGCTATGAGCTAAATCGCCTGCGCGACATGATGATGGACGTCATCAACCAGCCGGAAGATTTCAAGCAGTGGTTTGGCCGCTTTATCACCACTCCACGCCATGAACTGGACGTTGCGCCAGCAGAACCGCCATATCAGCAAGATGAAATCCTCGATGCATTACAAGGAGGTGAAAGCCTGACGCGTTTGAGCGGATTACGCGTGCTGAACGTGGATGGAAAGTTCTTCGTCAATAGCGAACCGATGGAAGCGCCGGTTCCACAAGCCGCTGACGCGCTGTGCCGTTACACCACGCTGAGCCAAACTGAACTGGGTGACGCATTGCAGAACCCGGAATTTGTTAGTGTTTTGACTGAACTGGTTAACCAGGGTTACTGGTACTTCGACGACTAACACATTTAATGTCAGCCGTCGCTACGCTAATCCGCCCTACGTTATCTTTTCGTAGGGCGGATTAACGCAAGAAACATTCCCCATTTCCCCTCAATGTACTCATAAAACACTTTTAGTTGCGCTCCGTAACTAAAAATCCCACAGAGTCTTTGCCACTGACTACAGTTATACGGGGGCTTCCCGGGAAGACTTTGGGGATAACATGGCGCTTTATACTATCGGTGAAGTGGCTCTGCTTTGTGATATCAATCCCGTAACGTTGCGGGCGTGGCAACGCCGTTACGGGCTACTGAAACCTCAGCGCACGGATGGCGGTCATCGATTATTTGACGATGCCGACATCGAGCGCATTCGCGAAATCAAACACTGGATAGAGAACGGCGTTCAGGTCAGCAAAGTGAAAGCCTTGTTGAGCGGTGAACTTCAGGATCTGGAAAGCGGCTGGCGTGAACGTCAGGAACAATTGCTTCAGCAATTACAAAGCGGCAGCCCGAACCGGTTACGCAGCTGGATTGCCGACATTGGCCGCGACTACCCAGCAGAAATTCTCGTCAACCAGCTCTACATCCCTCTGCGTCGTCGCCTGCAATGCCATCAAGTCACCCTTAACACCCTACTCAGCCTGCTGGATGGCGCGCTGATCAATTACATTGCGCTGTGTCTGGCATCGGCCCGCAAGCGCAGTGGTAAAGATGCGTTATTGGTCGGATGGGATACGCCTGACACCACTCGTTTATGGATGGCGGCATGGATGGCAATACAGCAGGGTTGGCGTATTGATGTATTGGCACATCCACTGCATCAGCTGCGCCCCGAGCTTTTCGCTCAACAAACGTTATTAGTGTGGTGTGGCGATACGCCGACCCATAACCAGCTCGACCAACTGGAACTCTGGCGCTGTGCAGGGTTACAAATCTTCCCACTGATGAGCAATGGGCAATCGACTCAACGCGCATAAGACAAACTTAATAGTTCATTAACAACCCAGCTTCGTCTTATAATCGCCCCTGTAACATTTGGAGCGAACTGAATATGAAATTAAGTAAAATTGCCCTGGTGGGCGGTATGCTGGTCATGGCTATCGGCGGGATTGGCGGCGTAATGCTGGTTGGCTATATCGTCATCCTTCATGGCGCGTGATGTAACGTAACAGGCGCTCAAACAGGCGGTCGATCACCACTGCCGCCAGCGCGACCAGCAAAGCCCCTTGAATCACATAGGCGGTGTTAAAGCCGCTCAGCCCGATGATTATCGGCGAACCCAGGGTACTGGCACCGACGGTTGAGGCAATCGCTGCGGTACCGATATTAATGATTACCGAGGTGCGGACCCCCGCCAGAATCACCGGCGCGGCGAGAGGAAATTCTACTTTTCGCAGCATTTGCCAGCGGCTCATCCCGGCCCCCAACGCAATCTCTTTTGTCGATTCTGGCACCGCCCCCATTCCGGCCAACGTCCCCTGCAAAATCGGCAGCAGTCCGTACAGCACCAGCGCAATGATCGCAGGCTGTTGACCAAATCCCATCACCGGAACGGCAATCGCCAACACCGCGACGGGCGGAAAAGTTTGCCCAGCCGCCGCGATAGTCTCAACCAGTGAGCGAAATTCAAGCCCTGCCGGTCGAGTGACTGCAATTCCCAGCCCTACCCCAATCACAATGGCGACCAGACTGGAAATCCCCACCAGCATGAAGTGCTTTAGCGCCAGCGCCACAAAACTGTCTTGCTGATACAACGGCCTTTCAAGATCCGGGAAAAGCCAACTGAACAAGGGGCTGCTGTAGGGCATTGCGACTAACAGCCCGATAAATAGCGCAATGAGCCATAACAAGGGATCACGGAGCAGACGCATTTTCACCTCGCATTTTTTCACCCTGAACCAGATCGCTAAAATGCAAAACACCGGAAGGTTCGCCATGCTGATTCACCACCGGTAACTGCTCGCACTGGCGGAAGACAAATAACGATAACGCCTCGCGTAGACTTAATGTTTCACTGATCGGTTCGCCCGCCATTCGCTCCTCGACTCGCACGCGATCGGCGACCTGGCGAAGTGACAATAGCCGCACGCCAAGCTCGCTGCGACCAAAGAAATCACGCACGAAATCTGTCGCCGGGCGCGTTAATAGATCCAGCGGCGTGCCTTGCTGAATCACCTGCCCGCTATCCATCAGTACAATTCGGTCGGCGAGCGTCAGTGCTTCATCGATGTCATGCGTAACCAACACAATCGTGCGCCCAAGAAGTTGATGGATGCGGATAATCTCTTGTTGCAGCGCGCCGCGTGTCACCGGGTCAAGCGCACCAAAAGGCTCATCCATCAGCAACACTTCCGGATCGGCTGCCAGCGCACGCGCCACGCCGACTCGTTGCTGTTGCCCACCTGAAAGTTGATGCGGATAGCGGTCGCGAAATTGCGCCGCCTCAAGCCCGAGCAGATGCAGTAACTCGTCAATTCGCGCACTGACTCGCGCTTTCGGCCATTTCAGCAATTGCGGTACGGTGGCGATATTCTGGGCCACGCTCCAGTGAGGAAACAGGCCGATAGACTGAATCGCATACCCCATGCGGCGGCGCAGGACTTTCGCGTCAAAGTTGCGGATCTCTTCTCCGGCAAAACGAATACGCCCGCTATCGTGTTCGACCAGGCGATTTATCATTTTCAGCGTGGTGGATTTTCCGGAGCCAGAGGTGCCAATAAGCACCGTGAACTCCCCTTCCTTGATATTCAGCGACAAGTTACTGACGGCCGCCTTGCCCTGGAAGGACTTGCTGACATTCTCAAATTCAATCATGGCTGTTTTTCCTCAAGTAATGAGATAAACAGTTTAAAAAATGCGTCCAGAATCACTGCCAGCGCGATCACCGGGATCACGCCGAGCAACACCAGGTCGAGCGCGCTACTGAGTAATCCCTGGAAGATAATCGCCCCGAAACCGCCCGCACCAATCAGGGCTGCGATAACCGTCATACCAATGGTTTGTACGCACACGACGCGCAGGCTGCGTAATAAAACCGGCAGCGCGAGCGGCACTTCAGCCTGCCAGAACACCTGCCAACGCGACATCCCCATGCCTTCAGCGCTTTCAATGATATTGCGCGGAACTTGCTGCAACCCTGACACCACGCCGCGTACCAACGGCAACAGCGCGTACAGCACTAGCGCAATTAACGCAGGCGCGACGCCAATCCCACTCACGCCCAGGGAGCCTAACCATGGAGCCAGCTTGACCAGTCCCGCCAGCGGTGCGATTAACAAACCGAACAGCGCCACCGAAGGCACCGTTTGAATCACATTGAGCACCGAAAATACAGATGATTGCCAGCCTGGGCGGTTGTAACACAGTACGCCCAACGGTACGCCAATCGACAATGCGGGCAATAACGTTCCTAATAGCAGAGCCAGATGGCGAGACAGTGAGTCATCAAACACGTCCTGACGATTGGCGTACTCTTTTAGCAACGAGAGTGAATCAAAATACCCGCTCACCAGCAGCGCCACCGGCACAATCCAGATTTGCAGATTCAGTAGCAAGCGCCAGAGAGCTTTAGGCGTCAGGCGGCTGATAGCATCGGCGCACAGTAACAAGCAGAGCGTTAATGAAAGCCACAGCCCGCTACCTGGAGAGGTGCGTGCAAGCGTGCTGCCATGCGCGGCGAATTGCGATGCGGTACGCCCCATCACCAACAAGATGGCAATAAACAACAGCTCGCCCACCAGCAACGTCGACACCAGGGAGGTTGGCCGACACGGAAAGAGAGTAAGACATGCCAGAATGAAAACCGGAATGGAAAGAATCAACCAGGCATGGGCGGGGAGTTGGTTAAGCGCAATAGATTCCCCGGAAACCAGGCGGTTGGGTGCAAAATTAATAAACGGCAGTACCGCGCCCGCCACCACCAGTAAAATCACCAGCAGCAGCAGGACGCGATTATGAATCTTTAGCAAACGCACATCCTGTCTATTTAACGAAACCTTTCTGTTTCAGGTAATCAGCAGCCACTTTCTTCGCATCCAGGCCTTCCACCGCAATGCTGGCATTGAGCTGTTGCAGCGTTTTCTCATCAAGCGAGGCAAAAACAGGTTTTAACCATTCGCCCATTTCCGGATACGCTTTCAGCACACTTTCACGTACCACAGGCGTTGGGGCATAAATGGGCTGCACGCCTTTTGGGTCGCTCAGGGTTTGCAAACCGAGCGCGGCCACAGGTCCATCGGTGCCATAAGCCATGGCTGCATTAACACCCGAAGTTTGCTGCGCGGCAGCTTTAATGGTTACGGCAGTATCGCCCCCGGCCAGTGACAGCAATTGCGGCTGTTCGAGTTTAAAACCATAAGCTTTTTCAAAGGCAGGAAGTGCGTCGGAGCGTTCGATAAATTCAGCGGACGCCGCAAGTTTGAATTCACCGCCCTTTTTCAGATAAGCGCCGAGATCGTCAAGCGAGGTAAGTTTGTTTTTCTCAGCCAGGTCTTTGCGAACGGCGATCGTCCAGGTATTGTTCGCCGGAGCAGGGGTTAACCACACCAGATGATTTTTCTCAGCATCCAGTTTTTTGACTTTCTCATAGCCAAGTTGAGCGTTTTTCCAGGCAGGATCGTTTTCATCTTTAAAGAAAAATGCCCCGTTGCCGGTATATTCCGGGTAGATATCCAGTTCACCCGCAGTAATGGCTCCGCGCACAACCGGAGTGGTCCCTAACTGGACTTTATTAACGGTTTTGACGCCGTGACTATCGAGCACCTGCAAAATAATATTACCGAGCAATGAACCTTCGGTATCGATTTTAGAACCCACTTTCACGGGTTCTGCTGCCTGCACTCCTGCGGCCAACAACACTAATCCCGCCACACCCCAACGCGCTGATAAATTCATTGTGCTTCCTCGCTGTTGTTCTCTCTTAAAAATCATGGAGTCGCAAAAGTTTAGCCGAAAATTAAATGGTTGTGGGTGCATGGGGGCAGAATAAGAAAAGGGCCGGTAAGCCGGCCCTTTATTTGGGAAGATGATCGGAGAGAATTACTTGAGTTCAAACTCGCCCTGTTTCACACGAGCCGAATCCAGCCCAATAAACACATTGAATTTGCCTGGTTCAGCAACATGCTTCATCTGCGCGTTCCAGAACTTCAGTGCTTCAACGTCAATCGGGAAACTTACCGTCTGAGTTTCACCCGGTTTCAGCGACACTTTCTTAAAGCCTTTCAGCTCTTTGACCGGGCGGCTCATTGAAGCGGTGACATCTCGCAGATACATCTGCACAACGGTTTCACCCTCGCGGTCGCCGGTGTTTTTCACTTCAACACTCGCTTCCACTTTGCCGTCAGCATTCATCGAAGGCGCAGACATTTTCACATCAGAAACGGTGAATGTGGTGTAGCTCAGGCCATAACCGAATGGGAACAGCGGGCCGTTAGCTTCGTCGAAGTAACGGGAAGTGTATTTGTTCGGTTTTTCCGGATTGTACGGACGCCCGGTATTTAAGTGGCTGTAGTACGTTGGGATCTGCCCAACAGAACGCGGGAAGGACATCGGCAATTTGCCTGACGGGTTGTAATCGCCAAACAAGATATCAGCAACAGCGTTACCGCCTTCGGTGCCGCTATACCAGGCTTCCAGCAGTGCATCAGCCTGTTGATTTTCTTTGACCAGAGCCAGCGGGCGACCATTCATTAATACCAGAACTAACGGTTTGCCGGTCGCTTTCAACGCGGCAATTAAATCGCGCTGGCTTTGCGGCAGAACGAGGTCGGTACGGCTGGAGGCTTCGTGCGCCATACCTTGCGCCTCGCCCACTACGGCAACCACCACATCAGCTGATTTCGCGGTGTTGACGGCTTCATCAATCATCGCTTTGGCAGAACGAGTGTCAACACTCACCGCCGGCTCGTACTGGTTCAGGAATGCCACAATGTCTTTTTCATCGGTGACGTTAGCGCCTTTGGCGACCACAATTTTAGCGTTGTCACCCACCGCATTTTTGATGCCCTGCAACACGGTAATGGTTTGATCGGCCACACCCGCAGCAGACCAGCTTCCCATCATGTCGCGTTTGCTATCGGCCAGCGGCCCCACCACGGCAATAGTGCCCGATTTTTTCAGCGGCAAGGTTTGCAGGCGGTTTTTCAGCAGAACCATACTTTCGCGTGCCACTTCACGAGCTTCTTTACGATGCAGGCGGCTTTCAGCGTTAGTATCTTCCGGGTCAGACTCTTTCGGCCCTAAGTGGCTGTAGGGATCATTAAACAGACCCATATCATATTTCACGTTCAGCACGTGACGCGTTGCGTCATCGAGTTCCGCCATCGGCACCGCGCCACTTTTCACAAGCTCAGGCAAGTATTTGCTGTAGTACTCATCGCTCATACTCATGTTGATGCCGGAATTCAGTGCGACACGCACCGCATCTTTCGGATCACTCGCCACACCGTGTTTGATCAGTTCTTTGATTGCACCGTGGTCAGAAATGGTGATGCCTTTGAATTTCCACTCATCGCGCAGCAAATCTTTGAGCAACCAGGTATCCGACGATGCCGGTGTACCGTTCAGCGAGTTCAGCGCCACCATTACGCCACCGCTACCCGCATCAAGCGCGGCTTTGTATGGCGGCATATAGTCGTTGAACAAGCGTTGGGTGCTCATATCCACGGTGTTGTACTCTTTGCCACCTTCGACTGCGCCATAGGCTGCGAAGTGTTTGACGCTGGTCATCACCGAGTAGCGTTCTGCCGGGCTTTTGCCTTGCATCGCTTCCACCATGGTGCGTCCCATGATTGAAGTCAGATAAGTATCTTCACCAAATCCTTCAGACACACGGCCCCAGCGCGGGTCGCGGGAAACGTCAACCATCGGCGCCCACGTCATGTTCAGGCCATCGTCTGCGGCTTCATAAGCAGAAACGCGCCCTACCGTTTTCACGGCATCCAGATTAAAGGATGAGGCTAAACCCAGGCTTATCGGGAACACGGTACGTTGACCATGCACCACATCGTAGGCGAAGAATAATGGAATGTGCAGACGGCTCAGGCTCATCACCTGGTCTTGCATGGCACGGATATCGTGGCGGGTTACAGTGTTGAAAATCGCCCCAACCTGCCCGTCTTTGATCATCTCGCGAATGGCTTCTTTCGGGTTATCCGGCCCGACGCTGATTAACCGCAGTTGACCGATTTTCTCGTCAGTAGTCATTTGTTTCAGCAAATCGGTGACGAAGGCGTCACGTGCTTCTGGCGTTAACGGGTGCGGGCCAAACATTTCAGACGCTACCGCAGGTTGCAGCGCAAGGCTAACTGCGAAACTTACAGAACAGAGCCATTTCATCGACATTACTCTCTTGCTCAAGCCGCCACCCAGGGCAGCACGAAGTGTTAAGAGGTGCAGTGTGCCACAACGTCATGTCGGTAAGAAGAGCGAGCCTGATGTTATATGCTGATTTTTCGAGCGTTTCGGAAGATTCATTATCCATTTTCAGGCTATGCTTGAAGACTTCACTATTTTCACAAGGAGTGGATAGATGTCTAACCCGTTTATTAATGAGCTAAGCCGCCTGGTGGGCAGTCAACATGTGCTAACCGATGCGGCAAAAACGGCGCGTTATCGTAAAGGTTTCCGCTCCGGCCAGGGCGATGCGCTGGCGGTCGTTTTCCCCGGAACTTTGCTTGAGTTATGGCGAGTACTGAGCGCGTGTGTCAGCACCGACAAAATCATTCTGATGCAGGCGGCTAATACCGGTTTGACCGAAGGCTCAACCCCAAATGGCAACGATTACGATCGTGAAATTGTCATCATCAGCACACTGCGTCTGGATAAATTACAGTTGTTGGATGGCGGAAAGCAGGTTCTCGCGTTTCCCGGCAGCACACTCTATCAACTGGAAAAAGCGCTTAAACCCCTTGGACGTGAGCCGCACTCCGTTATCGGTTCGTCTTGTATTGGGGCTTCGGTCATTGGCGGGATTTGTAATAACTCCGGCGGCTCCCTGGTAAAACGTGGGCCAGCCTATACAGAGATGGCGCTGTATGCGCGTATTGATGAGCAAGGCAAATTAACCCTGGTGAACCATCTGGGAATCGACCTCGGAGCCACACCGGAGCAAATTCTCGGCAAGCTCGATGACGAGCGAGTGAAGCCAGAAAATGTGCTACACGACCAACGCCAAGCATCTGATAAAGACTATGCAGAGCGCGTGCGCAACGTTGATGCGGACACGCCATCACGCTTTAATGCTGATCCAAGCCGCCTTTTTGAAGCCTCTGGCTGTGCCGGAAAACTCGCCGTCTTTGCTGTACGCCTCGACACCTTTGTTGCCGAAAAGCAAAACGAAGTGTTTTACATCGGCACCAACAAACCTGAAGTACTGACCGAAATCCGTCGCCATATCCTGGCAAATTTTGAAAACCTGCCCGTCGCGGGCGAATACATGCACCGGGATATTTACGATATTGCCGAGGTGTATGGCAAAGACACGTTCATGATGATCGATAAACTCGGTACCGACAAACTGCCGATGTTCTTCACCCTGAAAGGCCGTACGGATGCGTGGCTTGAAAAAGTCCCGTTCGTTAAGCCTCACTTCACCGATCGTGTTTTACAGCGCCTGAGTCGCTGGACTCCGGGCCATTTACCGCCGCGTATGAAAGAGTGGCGTGGAAAATACGAACATCATCTGTTGTTGAAGATGTCCGGTGAAGGGATTGCCGAAGCACGCAACTGGCTGGAAAGTTATTTCCAGCAGGCGGAAGGTGGCTTTTTCGTCTGTACGCCAACGGAAGGGGCGAAGGCATTTTTACACCGCTTCGCCGCAGCGGGTGCCGCGATACGTTATCACGCGGTACATGCTAACGAAGTCGAAGATATCCTGGCGTTGGATATCGCTCTGCGTCGTAACGACCAGGAATGGTTTGAGCATTTACCGCCGGAAATCAGCAGCCAGATAAGCCATAGCCTGTATTACGGCCACTTCATGTGCCATGTCTTCCATCAGGATTACATTGTGAAAAAAGGGGTTGATGTCCATGCGTTGAAAGAGCAGATGCTCGAGCTGCTTCGCGCGCGCGGAGCACAGTATCCGGCTGAACATAACGTCGGGCATTTGTATGAAGCGCCAGACAGCTTAAAGCAGTTTTATCAGGCCAATGACCCGACTAACAGCATGAACCCAGGCATTGGTAAAACCACCAAGCATAAATGGTGGGAGGAAAAGGACTGCAACCACACGCATCACCACGGTCCTCATTAAGTTATGCCGCCAAATAACAGGATTGAGTTGTTGCTCGCTTGTTTTTTGTACTAGATTAAGATGCGACCAAAGTGGTGTGACCACATGCCACTTTACTATCCTGCGTACAGGAGCCAGAGATGTCAGTGCTCGAAACCGTGCCGAGTGTACGATTACACGTTCGTGATGCCACCGCCGACGACATTCCCGCCATCGCTGCCATTTATGAATGGCACGTCCTGCATGGCCGCAGTTCTTTCGAGGAAGTCCCGCCCACACTTACTCAAATGGCCGAACGCCTGACTGCGGTTCATGCCCAGCAACTTCCTTGGCTGGTCGCGGTGTACAGCGGAATTGTGGTGGGTTTTAGCTATGCGACGGCCTATCGCTCACGTTCGGCGTACCGTTTTACCGTTGAAGACTCGGTTTATATTGACGCCAGTATGACGGGAAAAGGTGTAGGGCGAGAGCTATTAAGCACGCTGATTACTCGCTGCGAACAGGGCCCGTGGCGGCAAATGGTGGCGGTGATTGGCGATGGTGAGAACAATTCAGGTTCGTGTCGTCTGCACAAACAGCTCGGTTTCGAAGTGGCTGGGCAACTTCGCAATGTGGGATTCAAGCTGGGTGGCTGGCGAGATACCTTGATTATGCAGCGCCCGCTCAATGATGGAGACAGGACGCTGCCGTAATACCCTTCATACTTCAAGTTGCAGGGTATTTATCGCTAGTCGTCTATTGCATTGCCCTGATGACTGTTATTCGCCATCTGTGCAGATTTTTGCTTTTTATACGCCAGAGCCGATGAAGGAACAGGCGTCACCTTGCCCGTCTCCATCCAGTTACGTAAACGGTTTGCATCGGCAAAGTGGGTATATTTTCCGAAGGCATCCAGCACCACCAGCGCCACCGGACGGTTGTTAATCATGGTGCGCATGACCAGGCAGTGACCAGCGTTGTTAGTGAATCCCGTTTTGGTGAGCTGAATATCCCATTTGTTGTTATAAACCAAATGGTTGGTATTGCGGAACGGCAGCGTATAAGCCGGATTAGCAAAGGTCGCCATATCTTCTTTCGTCGTGCTCAACTGGCCAAGCAGCGGATATTGCCGGGAAGCAATCAGCAGTTTCGATAAGTCACGCGCGGTGGAAACGTTTTGAATCGACAACCCGGTTGGTTCAACGTAACGGGTGTGTGTCATGCCCAGGGATTTGGCTTTCGCATTCATTGCGCGAATAAATGCGTTATACCCACCTGGATAATGATGGGCCAGACTCGCCGCCGCACGGTTTTCTGACGACATTAACGCCAGCAACATCATGTCTTTACGGTTAATTTTACTGTTCAAACGTACGCGCGAATAAACACCTTTCATTTCCGGTGTCTGGCTGATGTCGACACTCAGCATTTCATCCATCGGCAGGTTCGCATCCAGAACCACCATCGCTGTCATCAATTTGGTTATTGAGGCAATGGGGCGCACCAGATCGGGATGGCTGGAATACAAAATTTTATTGGTTTGCAGATCGACGATCATGGCACTGCCGGAAGCGATTTCTTGCCCGGCACTAACCTGTTGTACAGTGGCTTTTGTCGCAGCCTGAGAAGCGAATGGAACGGCAATCATCAGCGCGAGGCTGAGCAACGAGAGACGAATTTTTGTCGGCATGGTGACACTTCTGTAATGATTCAGGTTACTCATCATCTTTCCAGTTGCAGATGCGTTGGCTTGCCGCCTTCCTGCCACTGGAAATCCATTGAATATATGTATGTGTCCATCGAATCTGTTCACAGCACGTATGAATAGAGCGAGGCGCCAGCATAATACTCTGACGCCCCGGAGAACTACCACAATTGAATCGTAATTGTTTTATACCCTTCAAAACAGCCGGTATCCATAACCCCACAAAATGACACTCATGGCTAAAAGCACTTCAAGAACCAGTACACCAATGGCGAGCGTGGAGCTTGAAAAGCTCATCCCCTCTTCTTTATTGATACCCAGGAACTCAGGCACACCGACGTACAGCAAATAGCCGGTGTAAATCAGCGCAATAGCACCAACCAAAACACATAACCACACCAGTGGATACAGTGCCACAAGGCCGCTTAGAAACAGCGGAGTCGCAACATATCCGGCAAACACCATGCAACGCGCCAACGACGGACGATGAGGATAGTTACGAGCCATCCACCAAATGACACGTCCCATCACGGCGACACCAGCCAACATCAGTGCATAAAACAGTACGCCTAAATAGAATCCGGTAAACATCGACAATTTAACGAAGGTACCATCACCAAAATTCCAGCCAATTTGGGTTGTGCCAATAAACGCACAGATAACCGGAATGGCCGCCATGATTAACACATGGTGCGTGTAGTGATGTGTTACCGTTTCGTTCTCGCGTTTTATGTTCTGCATTTCACGATTAGGATGGGAAAAAAGCCCCCAGACATGACTCATAACGCCTCCTGAGATGCCAAAAAAAATCGATTAAGCACAGATAAAGTATAATGCACAACGGCTGGATTGTTTTTTAATCAGTTATAAATTGGAGCGACCAGATTCACTATGGATATCAATAATCTCATCGCGCATTACGGTTATGCCGCTCTGATTCTGGGCAGCATGGCTGAAGGGGAAACGGTGACGCTGTTGGGTGGCATTGCTGCGCACCAGGGGTTGCTGAAGTATCCGCTGGTAGTGCTGTCTGTCGCACTGGGCGGTATGATTGGCGACCAACTGCTGTACCTGATTGGCAGACGTTTTCGCGGCTCCATTCCAGAACGTTTTAATAAGCACAAAAAGAAAATCACCAAAGCCCAGGATCTGATCAACCGCCATCCCTATTGGTTTGTCATTGGCTCGCGCTTTATGTACGGCTTTCGGGTGATAAGCCCCATCTTGATTGGCGCCAGTCACCTGCCTCCCAAAATCTTTCTCCCCCTCAACATTGTAGGCGCACTACTTTGGGCAACCATTTTCACCACTCTGGGGTATTTGGGCGGCGAAGTTGTTGGCCCATGGCTACATAACCTGGACCAACATATTAAGCACTGGATTTGGCTGGTAGGCGTGGTTGCGGTGGTGTGGCTGGTGCGGTACTGGTTTAAACGCCGGGAGAGCGATAAATAAGCTTACCCTTTCGGTTTAAAATGAGGGTTGGCAAACATAAAACCGCCGTCGACGATAAACGATTGTCCGGTGGTATAGCTGGCGCTGTCAGAACACAACCATGCGACAAGGCTCGCAATTTCTTCAGTTTCCCCCGCCCGACCTAAGGGGATCTCAGGGATTCTGCTTTTGCTTCCGTCACCTTCACTCATGTTATTCATCGGCGTGGCAATGGCTCCAGGCGCGACGGCATTAACCAGAATTTTATGCTGTACCAACTCCATCGCCATTGATTTGGTTAACCCGCCCAACGCATGTTTCGCTGCGGTGTAGGCGCACGCTTCAGGCAGCGGGGTGTGCTCGTGAACCGACGTGATATTGACAATTCTGCCGCCATTACCCTGGGCAATCATGGCGCGCGCCACCTTCTGCGAACAGATAAATGCGCCATCAACATCCACGGTGAACAGCTCACGCCACTCCTCCAGCGTGACATCCAGGAAAGGATTTTTGCTCATTGCCCCGGCGTTATTCACCAGCGCGTCCACGCGCCCGAAACGGCAAATCAATTCATCAATCCCCGCCGCACCGTCTGGAAGATGGGCTAAATCGAGTTGCACTGTCTCAGCACGACGACCAAAACCGCCGACTAATCGTGCCGTTTCTTGTGCCCCCTGCTCATCCGAATGCCAGGTGATGCCGATATCGAACCCCTGCTGGGCCAATATCAGCGCACATTTTTTGCCAATACCCGAATCCGACGCCGTGACGATAGCCACTTTGTGAGCCGTTCTCATCCCCCACCTCCCCTTCATACTTCGAGCTGCATCTTTGTTGGCTTTCCTCGCTCACCCCAGTCACTTACTCGAGTAAGCTCCAGGGCTTCGCTGTGTCGCCGCCTCAATGCATCTCGAATTATTTTGGGGAGAACTATTAAACTGCATCTAATTATAGGAGGTGGCGAGAATCCCGTACGTTACGCTTTACCGGCCTGATAACCGCCGCCTAATGCGGAGATTAACTGCACATCGGCGTTAAGCCATTGGCCGTGAAGCTGGATGGCGCGCGCCTGTTCTGACAAATCCGGCAATGTCGCCGCACTCATCCGCGCACCGGAAATAATTCCTGCATGGTACTTTGCCTGCGCCAGGGCTTTGAGCTTTTGCGTACCCTGCATGATGGTAAGTTGATGCTCGTTTTCCGCCGCAACCGCATTCAGTTGACTGGCCGCTTTCTCGACATCGTTAACCGCGCCAACCACCGCCTTGTTGTAGCTGGCAATCGACAAGTTGCTTTGCGCACGCACGATATCGAGATTGGCGTTCAGGCGTCCGCTGTCAAAAATAGGTAACGTGAAGCCCCCGATGACGCCCATTTGCTGTGCTGAACCACGGAACAAATCGCTCAGATGTAACGCATCATTTTGCAGAAAGGCACTCAGGTTTACATCGGGATAAAAAGCCGCTTTGGCAGCGTCGACGCTGCTAAGAGAAGATTCGATGTACCAGTGTGCTTCCTGAAGATCAGGACGACGGGCCAGCAGTTCATAACCCATATGGTCTGGCGCACGGCTACTCACCTTAGGCAACGGCACAGGTTTAATCGTCGAGGCTGCATGCGCATCCCCGGTTATCGCTGCAAGCTGCGCTTTAGCGATGTTGATGCGTCCGTCGATATCATCAATCTGTTGCTGAGTTTTCACGAAATCGATATTGGATTCGACGTCGTCAGTCGACGAGTTAATCCCCTCGGCGTACAGACTGGTTTCGACATCAACGATTTTTTTCTGTGCCTCCAGCGTTTGTTGCTTCACATCTTTTAACGCCAACAGCGTTTGCATATCCCAATACAGGCGCACGACATTGGTAGAAATGACCTGTTTCGCCTGCGCAAGTTCGGCCTGTTTCGCTCGCATAACGCCGACTTTCGCTTCCACTTCTGCGCGATTCTTGCCCCACAAATCCAGATCCCAACTGGCTGTCAGTCCAAAATTACCGTTGGTGTAGTATGGCCCTGTGGTACCTGCCGCGGGATCAGTCAGAGCAAACGGCCCCATCACCCCTTCCTGGGACATTTTCTGGCGCTCGAGATTGGCTGAGAAATCCATTTGCGGGCCGTCGTTAGCTTCCTGCATCTGTGTTTGCGCTTGTGCAAGCTTGATACGCTGCTGCACCACAGCGAGATCCGGCGAATCTTTAAGCGAGCGCTCCACCAGACTGTCTATTTGGCTGTCGTGATAACCTCGCCACCAGTCGCTGCCCGGCCAGCCATGCGCCAGTTCCGGAGGAAGCTGGGTTTCGAGTTGTTGTGGAGGCGTTTTTTGTGCAAGAGGTGCATCGTCATTGTGCATGGGTGCGCAGCCGGATAAAGCCAGCATTATCGCAACGCCAGTCGCCGCGAGAGGGAAACGTGAGGAAGTCATAAATAACCATGGAGTATAAGAAAGCGCTCAGGTTACGCATTCAGGCACTGAAACTTTTAGGTATCAGTGGTAATACACCAATGGTTAATAAGGGATACAATTTGAAATTAGTTTCATTGAAAATTATAAGTCAGCTAAAAATAAGCGTCATAAGGTATTCATCCAATAATTACATCGCTCGTTTACGCTCAGCACTTGGCGTCACGCCAAACACTTTCTTATAGGAGGTCGTGAAATGGTTGCTGTTGGCAAAACCACACAAAAACGCCACTTCGGTAATCGTCATATCGGTTTCTTTGAGTTTGACGCGTGCCGACACCAGCCGCAGTCGTTTCAGGTAGTTTTCCGGCGTCAGACCCGTCACTTCTTTTATATGACGAGAAGTGGTGCGCTGAGTGAGATGGAACTGGTTTGCGAGGTGCTGCCAATCAATTTCGTTAAAACAGTTTTCTTGCAAATGGCTGAGTAATTTATGCAGTTTGTAGCGCGTATTGCTGTATTCCGCCTGCGATTGCGCATAAGTAATATGAGTCACTAAGGTAAAAAATAGCGACTCTTTTAATGCCTGATTGTCGGAACTCGAGAGCTCTTTGCGGAAAATTTCACTAATCAGCCGTTTGCACTGCGCTTTTGTTTCCGGCGTAAGCCAGCCGTAATTCGCCGCCCTGCTGCCAGTCATTCGGGTTAATAACCCTTCAATTCCGGTTAAAAAAACAAACTCCAGCTGCGGGTTAATTAAAATATTGATGAGCTTTAACGTGCCCAATTCATCGTAAAAATGAACATCGTTCTCGCAAATAAAAAACACATCACCCTGCTGGATAAAAATCGGCTTGCCATTAATGACATGCAGGCCGTGTCCTTCATCAACAATCACCAGTTCTTGAAAGCTGTGGCTATGCTCGCAATTATTGTCTTCCGGGTCGCTGGCATAGAGAGAAAGTTTGCAATGCTCATCGGGAAAGTACTGACTGATTTCTAGTTTATTCATCATGCCGTTCACTCAAACCCACCTGGCGAAAAAATAGAACACTCCAGCCCAAATAACGATCCCGATTTTGCAATTTGTGATCGCCCGCATCAGCACCCCACTCAAAATGCCAATTGCTGACCATTACTGGCAACCAGAGAAGAGATCGCCACAAGCGTTGCCCCCTAAACTCCGGTCATTCCTTCATCACAAAGGGCGCGGTATGTCACAAGCATTGCAGCAAAATGGTCACATTAAGATGGTTCGACATCCATACATGTTGTCCAAAGCGCAGGAACTCATTCCTGACCTCTGGCATCACGATATTCTCCCCCACGCGATTGTCAGCGCACAGCCTGACTCTCAGCAAATTCATGGTTGGCGGGCGAATGTGGTGAACACCCGGGATGAATTCTTTCAACACGATCTCGCTCAAGGTGAGCATGTCATTATTGATTTCGGCCAGCACTGCGTAGGCTATCTTGAGTTTGCCTGCGAAGCGGTCGGCAGCCCACCCGATGCCCCGGCACATTTGCAATTTATCTTTGGTGAAACGCTGCCGGAAGTGGTTGAGCCTTTTTCTGAATATAACGGCTGGCTGAGCAGCAGTTGGCTCCAGCAACAAGACTGTTATCTGGATGAATTACCGAACCGTACACGCCTGCCACGCCGTTACTGTTGCCGCTATTTGCGCATAAATGTGGTGGCATTATCGCGTAAATTCCAGTTGCGCTTTACCTCTCTAAAGCTGGATACCGTCACCTCGGCATCCCTTGCCAATCTTCCCGCTTACAACAGTGCTGACCACCCGTTAACCCGCATTGATGATGTGGCCGTTAAAACATTGAAAAACTGTATGCAGGTAGTCTTTGAAGACGGGCCAAAACGCGACCGCCGCCTGTGGCTCGGGGATTTACGTCTGCAAGCGTTGGTGAATGATGTCACGGTGAAAAATTATGCCCTGGTGAAACGCTGCCTGTATCTGTTTGCCGCCATGACACGGGAAGACGGTATGGTTTCGGCCAATATCTTTGTTAAACCACAGGTTATCGCCGACGATACTTTCCTGTTCGATTACGCGCTGTTTTTCGTCGATGTGCTGCAAGAATACGTCGCCGCCACCCACGATAACGCAACGCTTGCCGATCTCTGGCCGGTCGCCTGGCGGCAAATTGAACTGGCGATGGAGCGTGTCGCTGAAAACGGTATCGTGCGTGACAGCAACGACTGGTGGTCATTTATTGACTGGCATGAAGACCTTAACAAACAGGCTGCGTCACAAGGGGTACTGATCTATTGTCTGAACAAAGCGTTAGAGCTGGTACGGACTTATGACAGCAGCAAAGTCACCTGGCTTGAAGCACAAATTGCGACCTTGAAAAGTGCAGCACTGCGCGAACTTTGGGATCAAAAAAGTGGCTTTTTCGTCAGTGGGTCAGCGCGGCAAATTTCCTGCGCCTCGCAAGTCTGGATGGTACTGGCTGATATCGGCACGCCGGAAAGCCAGCGCCAATTACTGGCAAAACTCCAATCTCATCCCCCTGAAATCCAGATGAACACACCCTACATGATGCATCATTACGTCGCGGCGTTATTGCAGGTAAATGAAAGGGAGCAAGCCACTCAGGAAATCAAACGTTACTGGGGGGCGATGGTGGAACACGGAGCCGATACCTTCTGGGAGCTTTTCGACCCGCAGCGGCCCGATTTTTCCCCCTATGGCAGCAAACTTATCAACAGCTATTGCCACGCCTGGAGCTGTACACCCTCGTGGTTCATTAGAAAATACCAATTATAAAACAGCAATATAGAGAACAAAATTATGTCTACCTCAACGGTTTGGCGGCAACGCTTTGGCTACGGTATTGCGGATTTATCCTGCAATCTGGTCTGGCAAATGATCTCTTTGTACCTGATGTACTTTTATACCGATGTAATGGGATTACCCGCCTATTATGTTGGCCTGATGTTCCTGGTGGCGCGTCTGGTGGATGGCGTCGCGGATGTGTTGATGGGGTTAGTTATTGACAACACCAGCACCCGTTGGGGCCGCTGCCGGCCCTACTTACTGATCGGCGCTGCCCCTTTCGGTTTGCTGTGTGTCCTGGCGTTTTATGTACCCGATTTTGGTACCACTGGCCGGTTGATTTATGCCTTCATCACCTATTTATGTTTGTCGTTCCTCTACACCATCGTCAACATCCCGTTCTGCGCGATGCTGCCCTTCCTGACCAGTGAATCAAAAGAGCGCACTACGCTTTCGACGGTACGAATTTTGTTGGGATCGCTGGGTTCGACGATTGTCGCCGTTGCCACGTTGCCGTTGGTCAAAACATTGGGCCAGGGTAATCAAGAACACGGTTTTTTATATACCGCGATAGTGTTCGGCATGATTGCGACTTTCTTTTTGCTGGTCAGTTTTCGTAATGTCGAAGAGAAAATAAACATCACCTCAGAAAAGATGACGTTGAAACGTGCCTGGTTGAGCCTGCGCCACAACCCGCCGTGGTTTGTTTTTGCCGTGAATATCTTTCTGATGTGGGGGGCTTTTTTCTTCCAGACCGGCGCACTGGTTTACTTCTTTAATTACTACGTTGGAAATAGCGAATTAACGGCACTGGTGGCGGGTATCTCGACCTTCGTGCCGTTATTAGGCACGCTGACCGTACCGCTGCTGGCAAAGCGCATGAAAAAACGCCACGTTTATCTTGTTGCCTCAGCCATCAATCTTGCGGGTATGGCGGTAATGATATTTGCTGGCGTTAACGTGATGGCTCTGGTCGTGGGGGCGGTAATTTTGTCACTCGGTGCAGGGCAACGTACCGCAATTTATTTCTCAATGCAGGCCGACCCGGTAGATTATGGCGTCTGGAAAACGGGAATTAATACCGCCGGGATTTTAACCTCAATCAACGGTTTTTTGGGCAAAGTCGCGATGGCAGGCGCGGGAGCGATTACCGGGATCATGCTTTCCGCCAGCGGCTATGTGGCGAATCATGCGCAAAGTGTCGATGCCTTATTTGCCATTAAATCCTGTTATCTTTATATCCCTGCTGCGTTAATCGTCATATCCATGCTGTGGATAGGGAAGTTTTACCGCCTTGATGATGAATATGAAAAAATACGCGCTGATTTAGATGCTGCAAATGTACAGGAGTGCTAATGACACAAAATATCTATGATAACCCGGCTTTTTTTGAAGGTTACGCCACCCTTGACCGCTCAATTAAAGGATTGGATGGCGCACCAGAATGGGCGGCCATTCAGTCACTGTTACCTGAACTTCGCGGCAAGAAGATCGTTGATTTAGGCTGTGGCTATGGTTGGTTTTGCCGCTATGCGCGCGACCAGGGGGCGGCACAGGTTTTAGGTCTGGATGTCTCAGTAAAAATGCTGGAAAAGGCACGCGAGATGACCGCGGGCACCGGCATTGTTTATCGTCGTGAAGATCTCGAACGGTTAGATCTTGATGCACAAAGCGTTGATCTGTTTTACAGCTCACTGGCGCTGCATTATCTGGAAAATATAGACACATTATTTGCCACCCTTTACCAGTCTTTGGTTCCCGGGGCAGGTTAGTTTTTTCAGCGGAACATCCGATTTACACCGCGCCGCTGCAACAGGGATGGCTTGCCGATCAGTCCGGGCAAAAATCCTGGCCGGTTAATCATTATCAGCAAGAAGGCGAGCGCATCAGTAACTGGTTTGCTGACGGCGTGAAGAAGCAGCATCGCAAACTTTCGAGCTGGCTTAACGCGTTGATTGCCAGCGGCTTTATTATCGAAAAACTCGATGAATGGGGGCCGAGTGCAGAGCAAATTGCGCAAAACCCTGCGCTGGCTGAAGAAAAAGAACGCCCGATGATTTTCCTGCTTGCGGCGCGCAAACCGCTCATCTGATGACCTTCAATTTGTCTTAATTTCCATTCACGGGGAGGCATCTCCCCGTGCTTCCCGTCATCCTTGCCTATACTCTTAAACACTAGCCATTCACCAGGGAACCTCGATGAAAATTATTCTTTGGGCAGTTTTAATTATCTTTATTATTGGCTTACTGGTCGTGACAGGCGTGTTTAAGATGATTTTCTAATCACAAAAGGTGCCACTCCTGTGGCACCTTTTTGATTTTCCCTTCTGCACAATCACATTGAATTCACCTTCATTTTGCCCACATTACGCAGTTCAACTTGCAGACACTCTGCGCGAAGCTTTATTATCACTCCAATTGATTGGAGACATAATGACTATCAAAGAAAGTGATTTCCGCAAAATCGACCTCAATTTGTTGATTGCCTTTGCGGTGTTATTTCGCGAACAAAGCGTGTCGCTGGCGGCGGATAAACTGCATCTTGGTCAGCCTGCAGTAAGCGGGTCACTCGCCCGCTTGCGGGAAATGTTTGACGACCCGTTGTTTATTCGCAGCGGTCACCGCATGCAGCCTACCGCGCGAGCAACAGAACTGCACACCGAGCTGATGCCACTGCTTGAGCAGTTGCAAAGCGCACTGTTCCAGCAGGCAGATTTCAATCCCGCCAACGCCAAAGCGACGGTCACTATCGGTATGACAGATTGGGTGGAAATGTGGCTGATGCCGCGTCTGGTGCCTGCATTGCGTGAACATGCTCCCGGCGTGCGTTTGAATGTGGTTGCAAGCGACCCGTTTACCGATGCGCAGCGTCTGGAAGGGGGTGACCTGGATATGGCAATCAGCGTGGCAAATCAGTCAGCGCGCTGGATGGAACGCGAATTATTGGCGTCGATGCCGTTTGTTACGCTCTGGCACCCCGCGCAGTTACAGCTCGATACCCCGCTGTCTGCGGAGGTTTACGCTGCACAACAACACGTGTTGGTCAGTTACCGTGAAGCCGCCAGCAGTCATATCGATACGCTGTTAGCGAAACAAGGTCTGAAGCGGGAAATTAGCTACACCACGCCGCATTTTTCCGCGTTGCCCGGTCTGCTTAGCAAGATGCCAACGCTTGCAACGGTGCCGCAGGGTTTATGTGAGAACTGGCTGCAAATATGGGGGTTACAGAGCAGCCCCGTCCCGCTGGAGATGGCCCCGTTTGACGTGGCGCTGCTGTGGCATCAGCGCCATAACAGTGATGCGGCGCTGATGTGGGTACGCGGGTTTATCAAGCGGTTAGTGGTGTAATTCCCCCCCCCCTCATCCCAGCCTTCTCCCCAGGGAGAAGGGGAAAACCATACCGATTCTCTCCTGGATGAAAGGGGAAAACAAAACAATTCCCTCTCCTGGATAAAAGGAGACAACAGAACAATCCCCTCTCCCTGATAGTGAGGGAGAAACTGGACAATCCCCTCTCCCCGGGGAGAGGGTTAGGGTGAGGGCATCCCGACTAAAAACTCAGCGCTTCAAACTCCCGCCGTTGGTCGCAATCACTTCTTTATACCAGTTGAAACTTTTCTTACGCGAACGCGCAAGCGTGCCGTTGCCCTGATCATCACGATCCACATAGATAAAGCCGTAACGCTTCGACAGTTCCGCTTTTGACGCGCTCACCAGGTCAATCGGCCCCCAGCAGGTATAGCCCAGCACATCGACGCCATCTTCAATCGCTTCGCCAACTTGTACTAAGTGATCGTTAAGATAGCTAATGCGGTAGTCGTCATGCACCGTACCGTCAGCCTCGAGCTTGTCCTTCGCCCCTAAACCGTTTTCAACAATAAACAGTGGTTTTTGATAACGGTCCCAAAGCTTATTGAGCAGAATGCGCAAGCCAACAGGGTCGATTTGCCAGCCCCATTCGGAACTCGCCAGATGAGGGTTTGGCACCATGTTCAGAATGTTGCCACGTGCTTTAGCATTGAGCTCTTCATCTGCGGTGACGCAGCCGGTCATGTAATAGCTAAACGAGATAAAATCGATGGTCGATTTCAGCGCGTCGCGGTCGCTATCTGAGATCTCAAGCTTAATGTCATGGTCACGGAAATAACGCAGCATATAGCCCGGATAGCTGCCACGGCACTGCACATCACCAAAGAACAACCAGTTACGGTTTTCCTGCATGGTTTGCAGCACGTCTTCCGGCTTACAGCTCAGCGGGTACACCAGGCCGCCCAGCAGCATGTTGCCAATTCGGGCATCAGGAATGATTTCATGGCAGGCTTTTACCGCCAACGCACTCGCCACGAGTTGATGATGAATCGCCTGGTAAATCTCAGCTTCGCTGCTCGTATCTGGCAGCCCAACGCCGGTCATCGGCGCATGCAGTGACATATTAATTTCGTTGAAGGTCAGCCACAGTTTCACTTTGTTCTGGAAACGGGTGAAAACACTACGTGCATAGCGCTCAAAGAAAGTGATGACTTCGCGGTTGCCCCAGCCGCCGTAGTTTTTCACCAGACCCCATGGCATTTCGTAGTGAGACAGCGTCACCATCGGCGTGATGTTATGTTTTGCCAGCTCATCAAACAGGCGGTCGTAGTAAGCCAGCCCCGCTTCATTTGGCTGGGTTTCATCACCCTGTGGGAAAATGCGCGTCCAGGCGATGGAAACACGCAGGCAGCTAAAACCCATTTCCGCAAACAGCGCGATGTCTTCCGGGTAGCGGTGATAAAAATCGATAGCCGTGTCTTTAATGCCAAAATCACCCGGCTTACGCTCGACTACGTCACCGAACACGCCATGCGGCTGAACGTCGGACGTTGAAATCCCCTTCCCATCTTCACGCCATGCGCCTTCTACCTGATTTGCGGCAATCGCGCCGCCCCACAGAAATTTCTCAGGAAATGCTTTCATCTACTTCTCCTTGGTTTAGCGGCTTACCGTCAGGAACGGCGCACCCGAATCAATTGAGAGATCGTTTGTCATGCGCGTCACCGCGCGGTACTCGTCGCTGTTACTGATAATCACAGGCGTTGCCAGGTCGTAACCCGCATCGAGAATGGCCTGCCGGTCGAACTCAATCAGCAGATCACCCGGCTTAATTTTGTCGCCCACTTTCACGTGAGCGGTGAAGAATTGTCCGTCCAGCTTCACGGTATCAATGCCGATATGTATCAACATTTCTATGCCGCTATCGCTGAGCAATCCAATGGCATGACGTGTCTGGAATAGCGAGGCAACTTCACCATGGAACGGTGCGATAACCTTGCCGGTCAGCGGGATAATCGCCGCCCCGTCCCCCAGTAAACCGCTGGCGAAGGTGGAATCTGGCACCTGATCCATCGCCAGCACCGTCCCGCTCATCGGGGAGAGAATGTCGTTTTCAGCGACCTGCGCAATGACGGGCACATCGGTTTCGGTGCGTGGCAAACCGGCAACCCAGGTCAACGCACAAGCAATAATGAGCGCGAGAACAGTCCCGATAACCGCACCCCAGACGCTGGCATCCACGCCCCCAGGAGGGATCATTTGTGCCAGGGTAAAGATATTGGCAAAACCAAACGAATAGACGTTGCTGTGGCTAAATCCAACAATTGCGCCGCCAATCCCTCCGGCGATACAGCCGAAAATAAACGGGCGACGATGAGGCAACGTGACGCCATAAACCGCAGGCTCGGTAATGCCGAAGATACCGGCGCTGACGGCTGAGCCCGCCAGCATTTTCAAACGGGTATCACGTGTGCGCAGGAAAATCCCGAGGCACGCGCCAACCTGCCCCATAATCGCCGGAAGCAGCAGCGGCAACAGCGTGTCGTGTCCAAAAACGGAAAGATTGTTGATCATCAACGGCACCATGCCCCAATGCAGGCCGAAGATAACGCACACCTGCCAAATGGCCCCCATCACCCCACCCGCAAGCCACGGTGCAAAGGCATAGATTGCTTCATAACCGTGAGCCAGCAACTGGCTTAACCAGGTTGCCGCCGGGCCAATCAGTAGAAAGGTCAACGGCACAGTAATCGCCAGGCAAAATAGTGGGGTGAAGAAATTGCGTATCGCAGACGGCAGCACGCTGTTGCTGCCTTTTTCTATCCAGCAACTCACCCAGGCGGCGAATAAAATCGGGATCACCGATGAGCTGTAGTTGATAAAGGTAATGGGGATGCCCAGGAAGTGTTCTGTGACCGCCCCCGCCTGGTTAGCCGCATCAAATGCCTGTAGCACCACCGGATGGGTTAATGCTCCACCAATTGCCATAGTAATAAATGGGTTGCCGCCAAATTTCTTACCTGCGGTGTAACCCAGTGCCAGAGGGAAGAAGTAAAACAGCGCGTCACTGGCGGCAAACCACAGCTTATAGGTGCCGGTATCAGTAGATAGCCAGCCGAAAACCACGGCCATGGCGAGCAAGCCTTTGAGGATACCGGAGGCAGCCATGACACCAATAAACGGCGTGAACACAGCCGAAACAAGATCAATCAAGCGACTAAAAATACTGACCTTTTCAGTAGAAACGTGCGATGGCTGGTCGCTATCTTCGGTAATGCCAGCTTCGGCGCGTACCGCGTTGTAAACATCATTAACGTGATTGCCAATCACCACCTGGAATTGACCGCCACTTTCAACAACCATAATCACGCCAGGATTCTTTTTGAGCGCCTCGGCATTTGCCTGTTTCGAGTCTTTGAGCTTAAAACGCAAGCGCGTGGCGCAATGGACCAGGCTTGCGATATTCTCCCGCCCACCGATATGGGTCAGAATATCTCTCGCAACCTCTTGATATCCCATAATTGTTTCCTTTCACTTTTCAGCGTATGTGTCTGAGTAATAATCAAAAAAAAACCTGAGTCCGGCATCCCGCGAGGGAAGCCAGAGCTCAGGTTTTGCCTGCCGAAGCAGTAACAATCCGTTTTATCCGTCATACTTAGAGCCGCAGATGCGTTGACTGCGACTCGTATTATTTTGGGTAAATATTTTTTAAGCCGTCAGGCTTTCTTTAAACTGTCTTTACGCACCCGCTCAATATGAATCGCCAGAAACATAATCTCTTCAGTGGTCAATTCGCGCTGATATTCAGCCACCAAATGACGGTTTAACTTTTCCGCGCAACGCCACGCCAGTGGATAATTGTCTTTCACTGCGACATGCAGCGTCGCGTCATCATCAGCCACAACGTTACGGTTAAGCATTCGTTGGGCGAAAAACTTAAGATGCGTGACAAACCGCTGGTAGCTCAAACTCTCTTCGTCATATTCCAGCGTTAACTGGTACTTCACGATGTGCAGAATTTCCTGCATCACGCGGGTGACGTGCATCACTTCAGGCATTTCACTGTTCAGTTGCGCGGTAACCAGATGCAGTGCGATAAACCCCGCTTCATCTTCCGTCAGTTGCACATCCAGCCGTTTTTCAATGATGGCCAATGCTTCCTGGCCGAGTAAAAACTCTTTGGGATAGAGGCGCTTAATTTCCCACAACAGCACATTGCGGATAGCGACGCCCTTTTTTTGCCGCTCGATAGCAAAGTGGCAATGGTCGGTCAGCGTGATGTAGAGGCTGTCCTGTAATTTACCCAGTCGCTGGCGAGAAAGCTCAATAATACGGTCGCAGGTCGTCATCACTTCCAGCGGGATTTGGCTTAATAACTCACCTAAACGCGCCACCAGTTCATCGCTTTGCAGAGCAAAAACTTTCTCAATTTTGTCCTGTTCGAGCAGCGCACCCACCTGTTTCTGAAAGGCCAGCCCGCGCCCCATCACAACTTGCTCACGCCCGTTTTCGTCCAGAATCACCACTACGTTGTTATTGAGTATCTTGGCGATCTTCATCTGTACCCCAGAAACAAAAAAACCTGATCTCCGACCGGGGCCAGAAAATCAGGTTTTGCCTGCAGAAGCAGTAACAATCCAATTCGATAAATCTACCAGCTTCGCCAGGCTCCACAACCTGCCGGTTGGAAAAGCGTGATACGGATCGCTATCTACGGTTTTACGGTGACGATCAGGCTGCGATACTGTTTATCTAACTGCGGCGCATTCCACTGGCCGTCAAACGGCGTCCAGGTGATGTAGCCTTTGTTTAGCCAGCCGGTATCGGTGTCAGCCAGAGTCGGAGCTAATGCATCGCTGCTCATCAACTGCTGTGCTTTGCCATCTTCCAGAATCTTGTAAGAGAGCTGTGGTTGCGGATGCTGTTCGTTCCCCACGATTTTCACCCCGTGAATGGCACTTTTTTCAATCGGGGGATAATTGATACTCAGCCCTGAACCCGCGGGCAATAACGGTTTTCCTGGCTGCCATTTTGCGCCAAGGGAATCCACCAGCGTCACCACATAATCCACCGCTTCCGGCCAGTATTTATGGGTTGAAGGCCATTTCGCTTTCATCTCTTCTTCGCTAAAGATATAGCCGATACTGGCCGCAATGGCCGGGTAACCATAACGCACGGCGCGCGCTGCGGCTGCAACCGTTCCGGAATTAAGCTGCGCCGCGCCGGTATTCGGCCCATCATTGACGCCGGAAATCACTAAATCAGGCGGGTTATCTTTCAACACGCCAAACAATCCAAAATCGACGGAATCAGCCGGTGTGCCAGGGAAGCAATAGCGTTTTTCCGCGACCTTTTTCACATCGAAAATTTTATTCGGTTTAAAGGTGATGGCTGTCCCAATACCACTTTGGTTTGTTGCGGGAGCCACCATCCAGACGTCATAACCCTTGGCGGTCAATTTTTCCTGAAGGGACGTGGTGCCCACCGACTCGCAACCATCATCATTGACGATAAGAATACGCATTGGCCGATCGACTGCATGAGCAATACCGCAAATAAATGGCACCAATACGATGGCCAGAAGATATTTTTTCATTGGTTATTTCCTTATATGTGATGAATCAGAACAAATTAAATTTATATTCAACCCGTAAAGCCGCACCAATCCCTTTTGCTCGATTAAAGTTTCGCTTATCATCGGTTAGCGACGGTGTTTTTTTAGGCGTTAATTTCCATGAATAACTGGGTCCAACGCCCGCAAAAATACTGAATCCTTTAATAGCTTCTGGTGACCATAAGAAGTAACCGCCATATTCCCACTCTTTGAGCGCTACATTTTGATATTCGACACCGTAACCATAGTTACCGTAAATTCCCGCCATCAACTCCGGCGAAAACTTATATTGGCTATAGGCATAAATCATCTGCTCGCCGTCGTTAATATAATCGTTACCTTCACCATCCGCCGGGCTATTAAATGCGCCGCGACTGTTTTTACCGAAATGCCAGTAAAAATTACCCAGACCATTATCGAGCGGCGCGCGGGTTTTAGACCAACCAATGCCGGATTCCGACCCTCCATATTGATAGCCTAGTTGCAAATAGAGATGTTCTGCATCGTCGTTAAATGACCGCGTCCCTTCCCAGGCACTTAAACCCCGGTTGTAGTAAAAGACACCTTTGGTCAGCAAACTGAATTTATCCGTCACCGGCAGGCGGGCGTTAGCTTCAATGCCATGACGCAAAAGATAGTCTTTTGCTTCGCCCATCACATACGTGATTCTCGTCCCCTTTGACGGCGACCAGGTTGCGTCCCCGGTCGCGATATAGTCAATTTGTTGACCACTTGAAAGCGTCATAAAACGCCGTTTTTCCGGTTCGTCACGTTCAGAAAAACGCGTAACAATCGCGCCGCGAACGGTGAAATCATTCCACGCTACTTCTGAGCTGATACCTTCCCAGGTGCTGGGCGTGGCGCGGCTATGGGAGGAGGTGAGCGTGCCGAACTTATACATATCTTTCCAGCCCGCCCACAGATAAAGATGCTGCGCTTTATCGCCCCAGCGACCTTTGCCGTAAATCTGCCCGAGCTTGTTAAACCCTTCTGCATGGCCGTTATTATCGCGCACCAAATCTCGGCCGTAGAACGCGTCATTGGCGTACAATTTTGCGACGCCGTACCAGGAGGCATCCAGACCCACAGTGTCCCAGATCCAGCCACTTTCCCAGTTCAGATGCACCGCCTGAGCCCAGGCGTTCTGGTCGCCGACACCCTGGTCGGCAAGCTGATCGGTGGTATTTAACATCCAGACGTTTTGCAGGATGAGATCCATATGGCTGCTTTCAAAGAAGCCGCCGGTCGAGAAATTCGCAGCATTTGCCAGAGGCATAAAACTGCATCCAGCCGTCAGAATAACCAGAGGTATTGATTTTGTTTTTAAGAACATAATTAACATCCTGTCATTACATTTACTTCAGGGAATCGCTATTACCCTTTCCTTTAATTAACAACAGGCATGTGCACTTATTCACTCATATAAAAAGTGACAAACAAAAAGCAAAAAAAAACCTAATCACCTGACACCCCAAAGGGTATCAAATGATTAGGTTTTGCCTGTCAGACAGTTACAATCCTGTTATCAATTGTTGGCAACGCTAACATCGCAATTGCGATTTATCCAGAGGCAAATAATACTAATACTCTGAAGTGTGAGTCATGTCTTAAAAGAGGTGTAATTAGAGTGAAGGCATGAATGGTCATTAAATACATTCATGCCGAAAATAAATCATAACAATGCTATAAACGCTGAATAGCCAGCGCAATCTCTTTTGATGTTTTTAATGCGCGGATTTCGCTAAAAAGATCGGTTGCCTCAATATATTCTTTACGCAAATAACCCAGCCACTGTTTGATACGTGCGACATGATACATTCCGGTATCACCCTGCTTCTCAAGTTGGCTATATTTTTGCAGTAATTTCACTACGCCCGGCCACGGCATACGCGGCTCGTTGTATTTAATCACGCGGCTTAAATTTGGCACGTTGAGCGCACCGCGTCCGATCATCACAGAATCACAGCCCGTTGTGGCCATGCAGTCTTGTGCGCTTTGCCAGTCCCAAATTTCACCGTTAGCAATCACCGGAATCGACAAGCGTTTACGGATTTCACCAATCGCCGCCCAGTTAATACGCTCGGCTTTGTAGCCGTCTTCTTTGGTACGCCCGTGTACCGCAAGTTCAGTGGCACCGGCCTGTTGAACGGCATCAGCAATTTCAAACTGGCGCGCATCGCTGTCCCAACCGAGGCGGATTTTAACCGTCACCGGTAAATGCGCGGGCACCGCTTCCCGCATCGCTTTCGCGCCACGGTAAATCAAATCGGGATCTTTCAGCAGCGTAGCTCCGCCACCGCTGCCGTTAACCAGTTTGGACGGGCAACCGCAGTTGAGATCAACGCCCCAGGAACCGAGTTCCACCGCGCGAGCTGCGTTTTCTGCCAGCCATTGCGGATGCTGCCCCAGCAACTGAATACGCACCAGCGTACCTGATGTCGTACGGCTGGCGTGATGAAGCTCCGGGCAAAGTTTGTGAAATGATTTTACCGGTAAAAGCTGATCGACCACGCGCAGAAACTCGGTGATACACAAGTCGTAGTCATTAACCTCAGTCAGCAGTTCACGAACCAGTGAGTCGAGAACCCCTTCCATTGGCGCGAGCAGTACACGCATAGTGTTTTCCGGTAAAAAAAAGAGGCGCTATGTTAGCACCTCTTGATTGAGTCTTAAAACTACCCTCACCCCGACCCTCTCCCTCAGGGAGAGGGGGAAGATCAGCCAGTCTCCTCTCCTGATGCCAGGGGAGAAAACCGGTCAGTCCCCTCTCCTGATACCCGGAGAGAAAATCAGCCACTCCCCTCTCCTGATACCAGGGGGAGAAAACCGGTCAGTCCCCTCTCCTGATACCCGGAGAGAAAATCAGCCAGTCCCCTCTCCTGATATCAGAGGGAGAAAACCGGTCAGTCCCCTCTCCTGCGGGAGAGGGTTAGGGTGAGGGCTTAACGATTAGTTTGAAGCCGCTGGCTTACGCGGTGGACGACGACGTCCGTTAGCACCCGCAGGTTTTGGCGCACCATCACCTTGTGGACGTGATGGACGGCGCGGCGCATTACTGCGATCCGACGCTGCACCGCCGCCATTGCCACCACGACGTTGCCCCTGGCCTTGACCGCTGCCGTTTCCACGACCGCCGCCACGCTGTTGCTGGCGACCATTAACGATCGGTTCAGCAGGAATGGATGGATCCACTTCATAGCCTGGGAGTGCCATACGCGGAACTTCGCGCTTGAGCAGGCGCTCGATGTCGCGCAACAGTTTGTGTTCATCAACACAAACCAAAGACAGCGCTTCACCCGTTGCCGCTGCACGACCAGTACGACCAATACGGTGCACGTAATCTTCTGGTACGTTTGGCAACTCGTAGTTCACAACATGTGGCAACTCTTCGATATCAAGGCCACGTGCCGCGATGTCCGTTGCAACCAGCACACGAATGCCACCGTTTTTGAAGTCAGCCAATGCACGCGTACGAGCGCCCTGGCTCTTGTTACCGTGAATTGCCGCCGCGGTGATACCGTCTTTACCCAGCTGCTCTGCCAGGTGGTTCGCACCATGTTTGGTACGGGTAAACACCAGCACTTGCTGCCAGTTACCTTCGCCAATCATCTGGGACAGCAGTTCTCTTTTACGTTTCTTATCAACGAAATGAACGTGTTGAGTGACTTGCTCAGAAGCCGTGTTGCGGCGCGCAACAGACACTTCTTCCGGGTTATGCAGCAGTTTTTCTGCCAGCCCTTTGATGTCGTCCGAGAAGGTCGCGGAGAACAGCAGGTTCTGGCGACGTGCTGGCAGTTTGGCCAGTACGCGACGAATATCGTGGATGAAGCCCATGTCCAGCATGCGGTCAGCTTCGTCCAGTACCAGGATTTCGACCTGGTCGAGTTTCACGGCGTTCTGGTGTTCCAGATCTAACAGACGGCCCGGTGTTGCCACCAGCACATCCACACCGCTACGCAGTTTCATCATCTGCGGGTTAATGCTCACGCCGCCGAAAACCACCAGCGAGCGGATATCTAAATATTTGCTGTAGTCACGCACGTTTTCGCCAATCTGAGCGGCAAGCTCACGGGTTGGCGTCAGGATCAGCGCGCGCACCGGGCGGCGGCCTTTGGCGTGCGGTTCTTTATTGACCAGGCGCTGTAACAGCGGCAAGGTAAAACCTGCCGTTTTGCCGGTGCCGGTTTGGGCACTGGCCATCAGGTCACGACCTGCTAAGACGACCGGGATCGCCTGGCGTTGAATAGGGGTAGGCTCACGATAGCCCTGCTCTTCCACTGCACGCAGAATATCGGCGTTCAGGCCGAGAGAATCAAAAGACATAGGTACTCCAGAATCGCCCTGACCGCGAGGTGCGGTGTAGTTTCCAGGGGTTCGTATGACGCCAGTCATTCTGGCGCAAGAGAGGGGCACAAACCACGGTGCCGTAAGCCGCGCAGTGTAACAGGTTTTGTGACTTTGCGCACAAATTCTATTTTCCGACGCATTCACAAGATAAATACCACGGACTAGACAGATATAGGCATCAAGCCTACTCTTAATCAATCGATTGATTAACTTTTTTAAGAGGTCGGTATGAATGCGACACCGGCACCTGTCACGACCCGTGGTGAACAGGCAAAAAAGACACTGATTGCTGCGGCACTCGCGCAATTTGGTGAATACGGATTACATGCCACCACGCGCGATATCGCCGCACTGGCCGGGCAGAACATTGCCGCTATCACCTACTATTTTGGCTCGAAAGAAGAGCTGTATATGGCCTGCGCGCAATGGATAGCCGATTTCATCACGCGTAATTTTAAGCCTCACGTTGAACGCGCCGAGGCCATTCTCAGCCAACCGCAAGTCGATAAGTCACAGATTCGGCAGCTGATTCATACGGCATGCAATCACATGATTATCCTGCTGACTGCCGATGAGACGCTTAATCTCAGCAAATTTATCTCTCGCGAGCAGCTCTCGCCAACGCCTGCTTATCAGCTCATTCACCAACAGGTGATTGCGCCAATGCACACACATCTCACCCGCCTCGTCGGGTGTTATACCCATCGCCACCCGGATGACACCGAAACGATTCTCCATACTCACGCGTTGCTCGGGCAGGTGCTGGCATTCCGTCTGGGGCGAGAAACCATTCTGCTTCGTGCCGGATGGACTGCCTTTGATAGTGAAAACGTTAAAAAAATCAGTGATGTGGTGGGCAGCCATATCGACTTCATTTTACAAGGGTTAGCTTGCCAACAAGGAAACAACGGCAATGAAAAGTAAGAAACCGATCATTATCGTCGCAATTGTGGTGTTGATTGCAGCAGGGATTGCCGGCTGGATGTGGTACCAAAGTCAGCAGGATAAAGGGCTGACGCTTTATGGCAACGTTGATATTCGCACCGTGAATTTAAGCTTCCGCGTCGGCGGGCGTCTTGCGGCTTTGCAGGTGGATGAAGGGGATTCGATTAAAGCCGGTGAAACCCTGGGCGAACTGGACCAGGGGCCGTATCAAAACGCGCTGCTTCAGGCTCAGGCCAATGTCGCGGCAGCACAGGCCAAGTTTGACCTGATTATCGCCGGTTATCGTGACGAAGAAATCGCACAAGTTGCAGCCCAGGTGAATCAGGCTCAGGCGGCGTACGATTACGCGCAGAACTTTTATCAACGCCAGCAGGGTTTGTGGGCACGACGCGTGATTTCCGCCAACGATCTGGAAAATGCCCGTTCATCAAGCGATCAGGCCAAAGCGACGTTAAAAGCGGCGCGCGATAAGTTAAGCCAATACCGCACGGGTAACCGCCCGCAGGAAATTGCTCAGGCGCAGGCCAGTCTGCAACAAGCGAAAGCTCAGCTTGCTCAGGCGCAACTGGATTTGCAGGACACCACGCTCATTGCCCCATCGGATGGCACTTTGCTCACCCGGGCTGTTGAACCCGGCAGTATGCTCAATGCCGGAAGCACAGTATTAACCCTCTCGCTCACACGCCCGGTTTGGGTACGCGCTTACGTTAACGAAGTGAGTCTGAACCAGGCGAAACCAGGCACCGAGCTGTTGGTTTATACCGATGGCCGTCCTGATAAGCCGTATCACGGCAAAATTGGCTTCGTCTCCCCTACCGCTGAATTCACACCGAAAACCGTCGAAACGCCAGATTTGCGCACCGACCTGGTGTATCGCCTGCGGATTATTGTCACGGATGCCGACGACGCGCTACGCCAGGGAATGCCTGTCACAGTGAAATTCAACAGCGAGAAACCGCATGAATAGCCAGGATGGCATCATCCACCTGCAAGGGTTGATGAAACAGTTTCCAGGCCAGGACAAACCGGCAGTGGCCAGTCTGAATTGTGAGATCCTCACTGGCGCCGTGACAGGCCTGGTTGGCCCGGATGGTGCAGGAAAAACCACACTGATGCGTATGCTCGCGGGTCTGTTAAAGCCCAGCGCAGGAAGCGCTACGGTAATTGGCCTGGACCCGGTGAAAGACGACCGCGCCCTGCATGCTGTTCTGGGATATATGCCGCAAAAATTTGGCCTGTATGAAGATTTAACGGTGATGGAAAACCTGAATCTGTATGCCGATTTGCGTAGCGTCACAGGGCAAGAACGTGAAGCGACGTTTAAGCGGTTGTTGGATTTTACCGCGCTGGGCCCGTTTACCTCGCGCCTTGCGGGGAAGTTATCCGGCGGGATGAAACAAAAACTCGGCCTCGCCTGCACCCTGGTCGGCCAGCCTAAAGTCCTGTTGCTTGATGAACCCGGTGTTGGCGTTGACCCGATTTCGCGCCGCGAACTGTGGCAAATGGTGCATGAGCTGGCCGGTGACGGCATGTTGATTCTTTGGAGCACTTCGTATCTCGACGAAGCCGAGCAGTGCCGCGACGTTTTGCTCATGAACGAAGGCGAACTGCTGTATCACGGCGCGCCGAAGGAGTTAACCCAGCAAATGGCTGGGCGCTCGCTGCTGGTGAGCCATCAACAAGAAAATAACCGTAAGCTACTGCAACGCGCGCTTAAATTGCCGCAGGTCAGCGATGGTGTGATTCAGGGGCGTTCGGTTCGCCTTATCCTGGCAAAAGAGTCGACGGTTGACGAACTCAGCCAGGCGCTCAACCTCACTCCTGAAAGTATTTCGCAAACCGAACCGCGTTTTGAAGATGCGTTTATCGATCTGCTGGGCGGCGCGGCAACACAAGAATCTCCGCTGGGTAAAATTTTACATACTGTGGAAGGCTCACAGGGCGAGACGGTTATCAAAGCGGAAGCGTTAACCAAAAAGTTTGGTGATTTCGCCGCCACCGATCACGTGGATTTTACCGTCCAGCGCGGCGAGATTTTCGGCCTACTAGGGCCAAACGGCGCTGGAAAATCCACCACATTTAAGATGATGTGCGGGCTGCTGGTGCCCACATCCGGTAAAGCGCTGGTACTGGATATGGATCTAAAAACCAGTTCCGGGAAAGCCCGCCAGCACCTGGGTTACATGGCGCAGAAGTTTTCGTTGTATGGCAACCTCACCGTCGCGCAAAACCTGCGTTTTTTCTCCGGCGTCTATGGTCTGCGCGGCAAAGCGCAGGAGGAGAAAATTAACCGTATGAGCGAAGCGTTTAGCCTGCAACCGATGATGAACAGCGCCACGGATGCGCTGCCGCTAGGGTTTAAACAACGTCTGGCACTGGCGTGTTCATTGATGCATGAGCCAGATATTTTGTTTCTCGATGAGCCGACTTCAGGCGTCGACCCCATCACCCGTCGTGAATTTTGGTTGCATATCAACAGCATGGTGGAAAAAGGCGTCACTGTAATGGTGACCACTCACTTTATGGATGAAGCGGAATATTGCGACCGGATTGGGCTGGTTTATCGCGGCAAGCTGATTGCCAGTGGCACGCCGGATGATCTTAAAGAGCAAGCCGCCGACGACGCGCAAACTGACCCGACAATGGAACAGGCATTTATTACGCTTATCCATCAATGGGATAAGGAGCACGAACATGAGCGAGCATAATCAGGCCGTTTCCTGGCGACGGGTTCGCGCCCTGTGTGTGAAAGAGACGCGTCAGATTGTGCGTGACCCCAGCAGTTGGTTGATTGCCGTGGTGATCCCGCTATTGCTGCTATTTATATTTGGTTATGGCATCAACCTCGATTCCAGCCGCCTGCGCGTCGGGGTTTTGCTGGAGCAACAAAGCGAAGAGGCGCTTGATTTCGCTCACACCATCAGTGCCTCCCCCTACATCGAGCCGACCATCAGCGACGATCGCCAGCACCTGATTCAATTAATGCAGGCGGGGAAGATTCGCGGCCTGGTGGTTATCCCGACTGATTTTGCACAAAACATGGCGCGCGCGGGTGCGACTGCGCCCGTTCAGGTGATCACCGATGGCAGCGAACCGAATACCGCGAACTTCGTGCAGGGTTATATGGAGGGAATTTGGCAAATCTGGCAGCAACAGCGGGCAGAAGATCGGGGTGAAAAGTTTGAACCGCTGATAGACGTGCAGTTGCGCTACTGGTTTAACCCCGCGGCTATCAGCCAGCATTTTATTATCCCCGGAGCGGTGACCATCATCATGACGGTGATCGGCGCGATTCTTACTTCGCTGGTGGTGGCGCGTGAATGGGAGCGCGGCACCATGGAAGCGCTACTCTCAACCCAGGTGACCCGCACCGAACTGCTGCTGTGCAAACTGCTGCCCTATTACGTGCTGGGAATGTTAGCGATGCTGCTGTGTATGCTGGTGTCGGTGTTTATTCTCGGCGTGCCGTACCGCGGTTCACTATTGATTTTATTCTTCATCACCAGCCTGTTCTTACTCAGCACCCTCGGCATGGGTTTATTAATTTCCACGATTACGCGTAACCAGTTTAATGCCGCGCAGGTGGCGCTCAATGCCGCATTCTTGCCGTCGATTATGCTGTCCGGTTTTATCTTCCAGATAGACAGCATGCCGGCGATTATCCGTGCGGTGACCTACGTCATCCCGGCGCGTTATTTCGTCAGCACGCTGCAAAGCCTGTTTCTGGCGGGGAATATTACGACCGTGTTAGTCATCAACATCCTGTTTTTAATTGCCTCAGCGGTGATGTTTATCGGCCTGACGGCGTTGAAAACCAAACGCCGTCTTGATTAAGGAAGGCTATGTTTTATCGACTCTGGACGCTGATCCGCAAAGAACTGCAATCCCTGTTGCGTGAGCCGCAAACCCGCGCGATTTTGATTTTGCCCGTGGTGTTGCAGGTGGTGCTGTTTCCGTTCGCCGCAACCCTTGAGGTGACGAACGCGACCATTGCCATTTATAACGAAGATAACGGCAGCCATTCCGTAGAACTCACCCAGCGTTTTGCCCGCGCCAAAGCCTTTAGTCATGTGTTGCTGCTGAAAAGCCCGCAGGAAATCCAACCGACTATCGACAACCAGAAAGCGCTGCTGCTGATTCGCTTTCCGGCAGAGTTTTCCCGCGATATTGCCAGCCAACAGCAGGCCAAATTGCAAATCATTCTGGACGGGCGAAATTCAAACAGTGCGCAAATTGCCGCAAATTACCTGCAACAGATTGTGAAGAATTACCAACAGGAACTGATGTCCGGCCAACCAAAACCGAACAATAGCGAGCTGGTGGTGCGCAACTGGTATAACCCGAATCTGGATTACAAATGGTTTGTGGTGCCGTCACTGATTGCGATGATAACGACGATTGGCGTCATGATTGTCACCTCGCTTTCCGTTGCCCGTGAACGCGAGCAAGGGACGCTCGATCAACTGTTGGTTTCCCCACTGGCGACCTGGCAGATTTTTGTTGGCAAAGCCGTCCCCGCGCAAATCGTGGCCATTGGTCAGGCAACGATTGTGCTGGGTGTCGGGATCTGGGGTTATCACATTCCGTTTTCCGGCTCGCTGTTGCTGTTTTACTTCACGATGCTGATTTACGGGTTGTCGTTGGTAGGCTTTGGTTTATTGATTTCGGCGCTCTGCTCAACGCAGCAGCAGGCGTTTATCGGCGTGTTTGTCTTTATGATGCCGGCCATTTTGCTCTCGGGTTATGTATCGCCCGTCGAGAACATGCCGGTATGGTTGCAAAACCTGACGTGGGTGAACCCGATTCGGCATTTCACCGACATCACTAAGCAGATTTATTTGAAGAACGCAAGTTTTGATATTGTCTGGGGAAGTGTGTGGCCACTATTGGTCATAGCAGCCACCACGGGTTCAGCGGCGTACTGGATGTTTCGTCGCAAAATTGCCTGATGTTTTATCTTTGGCAAGCAGCGAATAGATTATCGGGCCTGCAATCATCGCAAGCCCTGCGCCTGCAATAAGGAATTTATTTTCGACGACGCGTGACAACAGCCACAACGCAATCATCGCTGAACCGAAATACCAGGTGGTGGTCAGCTCTTCAAGAAAATCACCAATATCGCGTAAGCGCCCTGTGCGAACACTTTGCAGGGCGAACATCAGGATAACTGTCGCGATATACAGCAAACATAACCCAATGCCGACCGGTATGAGGGTGGCGGTTTTCCAGCCAACGAGCAGCGCACAAAGCACAGAAAGATGCAGCATAATTTGCCAGCAGCTCAGGCCTGTTTTCACTTGTACGCGTTGTTGCCATTTCATTATTTCTCTCCTGGCCACTATTTCCTATCCTTCAGAGTACCGCAGTATGCGGAAAATTCCGTAACCCGACACCTATTTGTGACAGAGACTACACTTTATTTTCATCGGGATGTTAACAATGCCGGGAGAAGCATGGGTAATAAGACTCAGCACTTTTCTTTTAAAGTGCTCACAATTAACACACACAAAGGCTTCACCGCGCTCAATCGGCGTTTCATTTTGCCGGAGCTGCGCGATGCGGTACGCGCCGTTTCCGCCGATATTGTCTGCTTGCAGGAAGTGATGGGTGCCCACGAAGCACACTCCCTGCGGGTAGAAAACTGGCCGGAAAGCAGCCATTACGAATTCCTCGCGGATAGCATGTGGAGTGAATTTGCCTATGGCCGCAATGCGGTTTACCCCGAAGGCCATCACGGTAATGCGGTGTTGTCGCGTTTCCCCATCAGCCATTTCGTCAACCGCGATATCTCGGTCGAAGGTCATGAAAAACGCGGCATGCTGCACTGCCAGATAAACCTTCCTGGCGCGAACATTCGTGCGCATGTCATTTGTGTGCATCTCGGCTTACGTGACGCCCACCGCCAGTCGCAACTCAACATGCTTTGCCAACTGGTGAATGAACTTCCTGAAGGAGAGCCTGTAGTGGTGGCCGGTGATTTCAATGACTGGCAACAACGCGCAAGCCATCAACTCAAGCAAACCGGGTTAGATGAAGTATTTACCCGCGCACAGGGTCGCCCGGCACGTACCTTCCCGGCCCGTTTTCCTGTGCTTCGGCTGGACAGGATTTACGTTAAAAATGCCTCTGCCAGCGCCCCGACAGCCCTCCCGTTACAGCATTGGCGGCATCTATCCGACCATGCGCCATTAGCCGTGGAGATTCATATATGAAAAATAACTGGCGCGATGGCAACCGTATTTCGTTACTCGAAAACGGCGATCAGTTTTTCCCTGAAGTGTTTGACGCCATCAGCAATGCGCGTAGCAAAGTAATTCTTGAGACATTTATTTGGTTTGAAGATGATGTTGGGCGAAAGCTACATGAAGTGATACTGACTGCCGCTTCTCGTGGCGTGAGCGTAGAAGTGTTGCTCGATGGCTATGGCTCACCCGATTTAAGTGACGAATTTGTCAGCCAACTGACCACTGCGGGTGTGAAGTTCCGCTACTACGACCCTCGCCCATTACTCTTTGGCATGCGCACCAACCTGTTCCGCCGTATGCACCGCAAAATCGTGGTGGTCGACGGCACCGTTGCGTTTGTCGGCGGCATTAACTACTCCGCAGAACAAATGAGTGATTACGGCCCAGAAGCCAAGCAAGATTATTCAGTCAAAGTCGAAGGCCCTGTGGTGGAGGATATTTATCAGTACGTTATTTCCAATCTGCCTGGACACGACGTTAAGCGTCGCTGGTGGCGGCGTCATCGCAATCCAGCCCAGGAAAACCTCACGCCAGGTGAAGCGCAAGCCCTGTTCGTCTGGCGCGACAACAACCAGCATCGCGATGATATCGAACGCTACTACCTGAAAATGCTCAGCAAAGCGAAGCGTGAGGTGATTATCGCCAACGCCTATTTTTTCCCGGGATATCGCCTGTTACATGCCATGCGCAAGGCTTCACGCCGAGGCGTTTCAGTACAACTGATTGTGCAGGGCGAACCGGATATGCCGATTGTCAAAGTAGGCGCACGCCTGCTGTACAACTATCTGGTGCGTTCGGGCGTGAAAATTTATGAATATCAGCGGCGTCCGCTGCACGGCAAAGTGGCGCTGATGGACGACCACTGGGCAACGGTCGGTTCCAGCAATCTTGATCCGCTGAGTTTGTCCCTCAATCTGGAAGCCAACCTGATTATTTATGATCGAAATTTCAATGAGGCGCTCAGTCAAAATCTCAACGGCCTGATTGCGCAGGACTGCAAACCGGTTGATGAGTCGATGATCCCCAAACGTACATGGTGGAATCTGGGTAAAAGCGTGCTGGCGTTCCACTTTTTGCGCCACTTCCCGGCAATGGTTGGCTGGCTTCCCGCGCATACGGCAAAACTTGCGCAAGTGATGCCGCCAGAACAGCCGCAACTCGAAACCCAGGACAGGGTTGAGACGGAGTGAAATATTAATGTCGCATTCGCATCCCAAATGGCGAAAAGCAAAAAAAGTCCTCACCTGGCTGTTTTTCGTTGCCGTCATTGTGTTGCTGGTGGTGTATGCAACGAAAGTAGACTGGCAGGAAGTTTGGCAGGTGATTCGCAATTACAACCGTACGGCACTGTTTAGCGCAGTCGGTCTGGTTATTCTGAGTTACCTGATTTATGGCTGTTACGATCTGTTAGCACGCGCGTACTGCGGGCATAAATTAGCAAAGCGGCAAGTCATGCTGGTGTCGTTTATCTGTTATGCCTTCAACCTGACGCTCAGTACCTGGGTGGGGGGTATTGGAATGCGCTACCGGCTTTATTCGCGTCTCGGCTTGCCCAGCGCGACCATTACTCGCATCTTTTCATTAAGTATTTCAACTAACTGGCTGGGTTACATTCTGCTGGCAGGCGTGATTTTTACCATGGGCGTAGTGCAATTACCGGCTCACTGGTACATCGATGAGACAACGCTGCGGATTTTAGGTGGCGTACTGCTGGCGTTTATAGCGGTTTACTTGTGGTTTTGTGCCTTTGCAAAGCATCGTCACATGACGATAAAAGGCCAGCGTCTGGTGCTGCCGTCGTTTAAATTTGCTCTGATTCAACTGGCTATTTCCAGTGCCAACTGGATGGTGATGGGCGCGATTATCTGGCTGTTGCTGGGCCAGGAAGTTCATTATTTCTTCGTTTTAGGCGTGCTTTTGGTGAGCAGTATTGCCGGAGTGATTGTGCATATTCCTGCGGGGATTGGCGTGCTGGAGGCGGTATTTATCGCTTTACTGGCAGGCGAGCATATCAAGAATGGCACTATTATTGCTGCACTTCTGGCTTACCGATTGCTCTACTTTATTGCCCCGCTGTTGCTGGCGTTGGTTTGCTATTTATGGCTGGAGAGTCGAGCGAAGAAGATGCGGGTGAAGAATGTAGAAAGACTCGGGTAAAACAACCCTCACCCCAGCCCTCTCCCTGAGGGAGAGGGGGTTGTTCAGCTTTCCCCTTCTCCTGAGGGAGAGGGAACTGTTCAGCTTTCCCCTTCTCCTGGGGGAGAAGGTCGGGATGAGGGCGACAAAACTAACGGCGGTTGCCGAAAATACGCAACAGCATCAAGAACAGGTTGATGAAGTCGAGATACAGCGTCAGCGCACCAAGAATGGAATATTTGCGCATGGTTTGCGTATCACGGGTATCAATTTGCTCGCCAATGTTTTTCAGCTTCTGCGTGTCGTAAGCTGTCAGACCCACAAATACGATTACCCCGATATACGTCACCGCCCACATCAGCGCAGTGCTTTCTAGCCACATGTTCACCAATGAAGCCAACACAATACCAATCAGCGCCATAAACAGCATATTGCCAAAGCCGCTCAGGTCGCGCTTGGTGGTGTAGCCATACAGGCTCATGGCACCGAACATCCCGCCTGCAACCACAAACGTACTGGCGATAGATGAATAGGTGTAAACGATAAAAATGCTGGAAAGCGTCAAGCCAGTGAGTGCCGAATACAGCATAAACAAGCTGGTTGCCATACCCGCGCTGAGTTTATGCACCATGCCGGAGAGCACAAACACCAGCCCCAACTGCACGATGATCAACCCGAAGAAAGTGATTTTGCTGGAAAAGACGAATTCCATCACAGCTGGCGTATTCGCAGCATACCAGGCGACAAATGCCGTCAGTAACAGGCCGCAGGTCATCCAACCATAAACTTGTGCCATATATGCCTGCAAGCCCGTGCGCGCTTGCTGGACAATAGTGTCATTGGAACGTGGGAATCGATCCATGATGCTTCCTCTTTGTATTACGTTAACCGGATTTCAGGCTTTACAGCCTACCATGTTTAAGATTAACACAACTCCAACAGGGTGCCTGTTACCAGCGTTTCGCCGCCTGTTTGTCGGTATCGCGCGCTTCGACCCAACGATCGCCATCAGAGGTGGCTTCGCGCTTCCAGAATGGGGCTTTGGTTTTCAGATAATCCATAATGAATTGTGCGGAATCAAACGCGGAACTGCGATGCGCGCCGGTCACCCCCACGAACACAATTTCATCTCCTGGCCACAACTCGCCAATACGGTGAATTACGCTGACACGTTGTAGTGGCCAGCGCTTGCGGGCTTCCTCGACAATTTCTGCCAACGCTTTTTCTGTCATTCCTGGATAGTGCTCAAGTGTTAATGCACTGACGCTATCGCCAAGATTGTGATTGCGCACTTTGCCGGTAAACGTCACAACGGCACCGTCTTCATCACATTGCGCGAGCCACTGGTACTCATCACCGACGTTAAAGTTTTCATGGCTGACGCGGATTCGTGTGTTTTCCATTTCAGCCTCCGGTGACTGGCGGAAAGAACGCTATTTCATCGCCGTCGTTAAGGGGATGGTCAAAGCTCACCAACGTCTGATTGACCGCCGCCAGCAGTTTGCCGGACTCCAATGCCAACGCCCAGCGCTCGCTTTTGGCCGCAAGAGCCTGGCGCAGTTGTTCGACATCGCTGAACGTGGCATCGAGTTGCAGACGATCGCAATCAACCAGTTCGCGCACCTGGGCAAAAAACAGGACGTTAATCATTGCTGTCCACCTTGCTCTGCGCCTTAAAGTCACCTGATTTACCGCCGCTTTTGGCAAGCAGCCGCACCGGGCCAATGACCATGTCTTTCTGCACCGCTTTGCACATGTCGTAAATGGTTAACGCAGCCACCGATGCGGCGGTTAGCGCTTCCATCTCAACGCCGGTTTTACCGGTAAGGCGGCAGACAGATTCGATGCGTACGCGATTATGCTCTGGCTCAGCGGCCAAATTCACTTCGACTTTGCTGAGCATTAGCGGGTGGCAAAGTGGAATCAAATCCCAGGTGCGCTTAGCCGCCTGAATCCCGGCGATTCGCGCCGTGGCAAATACATCACCTTTATGATGACTGCCTTCAATAATCATCGCCAACGTTTCGGCTTTCATGGTGATAAACGCTTCGGCACGCGCTTCACGCACGGTTTCAGCTTTGGCGGAGACATCGACCATGTGCGCTTCGCCAGCGGCATTAATATGAGTCAGTTGCGACATAGTTTATTTCTTGAGATGTGGATGGAAATTACAAGGGCGCACGCGAGCATCCAGTTGTGGCTGGATGATATTTTCCCATGCGGTATGACATGCCTTGGTGGAGCCTGGCATGGCGAAAATCAGGGTGCGATTTGCGACACCGGCCAGTGCCCGAGATTGCAGCGTCGATGTACCGATTTCTTCAAAAGAGAGCATGCGGAAGATTTCGCCAAAGCCTTCTATTTCGCGGTCAAACAGTGGCAACAGTGCTTCAGGAGCCTGGTCACCATCGGTAAAACCGGTCCCTCCGTTGATGAGCACCACCTGCACTTCGTCATCAGCAATCCATTGGGAAACTTGCGCGCGAATGGCGTAGCGGTTTTCTTTCACAATCGCTTTGGCGACCACTTTGTGACCCGCGTCAGTCGCGGCTTCACGTAAATAGTGACCTGAGGTATCGTCGTCTTCACCGCGGCGGCTTGAAACAGTCAGAATGGCGATATGCACCGGAATAAATTCACTGCTCACCTGGCTCATTGGTATTTTCCTTTTTATCTGGTTTTACCCGTTTAATTGGTTCAACCCGCCACTTTACCCACCAATATAGGACAGGTTCTGGGTGATGCCGGTTTCACCGTCATGCAGGAAATGGGTCTGTTTTTTGTGCGTCAACGCTTCGGCAATACGCGCTTCAAGCTCGTCGATTTGCCCGTCATCCGCCAGCAAATCACGCAATGAAATGCCGTGATCGCCAAACAAACACAGATGCAGATTACCGACTGACGAAACGCGCAGGCGATTACAACTGGCACAAAAGTCTTTCTCATACGGCATGATTAGGCCGATTTCGCCCTGATAATCCGGATGGCAAAAGACTTGCGCGGGGCCATCGCTGCGGCTGCGAAGCTGATGAACCCAACCGCGAGCCAACAACTGATCGCGGATGGTTTTTCCTGAAACGTGGTGGTTGCGGAACAATTCGCCGCCGTCGCCGGTTTCCATCAGCTCGATGAAACGCAACTGGATGGGACGTGGTTTTATCCACGCAAGGAAGGTATCGAGTTCGTGGTGATTCACCCCACGCATCAGCACGGTATTTACTTTTACGCGCTCAAATCCGGCGGTGAATGCAGCATCAATGCCGTCCATCACCTGACGGAATTTATCTTGCCCGGTAATGGCGTGGAACTGGCGAGCATCGAGGCTATCAACGCTGACATTGACCGCGGTAAGACCCGCATCACGCCATTGCTGGATATCACGCGCAAGGCGATAGCCATTGGTTGTCATGGCAATCTGGCGGATCCCAGGATTTTCACGCACGGCAGCGATGATGTCGGTGAAATCTTTACGCAAAGAGGGCTCGCCTCCCGTCAGACGTACTTTTTCAGTACCGAGGGCGGCAAATGCGCGCGTGACGCGGCGAATTTCATCGACGTTGAGGAAACTTTTATTTGCCACACCGTGAGGCTTGTAGCCATCCGGCAGACAATAGTTGCAACGAAAATTGCAAACGTCGGTAATAGAGAGACGCAGATAAAAAAACTTACGAGCGTAAGCGTCGGTAAGTTGGGTAGCCATGTACACCTTCCAAATACGGGAGATGCAGGCATTTCTTTCTGCACCCTGGTGACTCAAGGTCACGGCCAACGCACCGTATCTTTCGACTTAGGTCCAGAGGCTTAGTGTGTGTTAGAGCGATAGTAGCGCGTGATGACATTATTCGCCATAGCCGCTTTCGCTGTATAATTACATACATAACGAACTAATTGCTCAATTTCGCAACAGACTACGCGAAAAGTGAACTTTTGCATTGATATACATCATTATCGTTTGAGCCTGAATCGTATTTTCAGATCTTTTACGCTACCTTATTTCGATAGTTCGTCATTAGGAATAGTTATGCGCAATCGTACGTTTGCTGATTTGGACCGAGTGGTTGCTCTCGGCGGTGGACACGGTCTGGGCAGGGTTATGTCATCCCTCTCCTCTTTAGGCTCACGTTTAACTGGCATTGTGACCACCACGGATAATGGCGGTTCTACAGGGCGAATTCGTCGCTCTGAAGGCGGCATTGCCTGGGGCGATATGCGCAACTGTTTAAATCAGTTAATTACTGAACAGAGCGTGGCTTCAGCGATGTTTGAGTATCGTTTTGGCGGTAATGGCGAACTTTCAGGGCATAACCTTGGAAATCTGATGTTAAAGGCGCTAGACCATCTGAGCGTGCGCCCTTTGGAAGCCATAAATCTCATTCGTAATCTGCTTAAGGTGGATGCGTTTCTGATTCCGATGTCCGAACAACCGGTTGATTTAATGGCAACAGACGCAGACGGCCATTTTATTTACGGTGAGGTCAATATTGATCAGCTTTCATCGCCGCCGCAGGAGTTATCGTTATACCCCAAAGCCCATGCCACACGTGAAGCTGTACAGGCGATTGCCGAAGCAGATTTGATTCTGATTGGCCCTGGCAGTTTCTATACCAGTTTGATGCCATTGCTGTTGCTGGAAGATATGGATCAGGCGCTACGCCGCACCCCTGCCCCAGTGGTGTTTATCGGTAATCTTGGAAAAGAGTTAAGCACCGCCGCCGCAAGCCTGTCGCTTGGGCAAACGCTGGACATTATGGAGCAGCGTGTTGGTAAGCGCATCATTGATGCCGTGGTGGTTGGCCCGCAGGTAGATGTTTCCGAAATCACCGACCGGGTCGTGATTCAGGAACCGCTGGAAGCTTGTGATATTCGTTATCGCCACGACCGGCAATTGCTTCGCCAGGCGCTGGAAAAAGCCATTCAGCAGCTCGGTTAAACAATTCATACGTGGCGGGTAAACCAGACTTACCCGCCCTCACCTCAAGGCTTATCATTACGACGCCGCAATAAATAACTGCCGTAGTTGATGCAGTTGATCGCGCACCTGCGCGGCTTCTTCAAATTCCAGATTCTGCGCATGCTCCAGCATCTTCCCTTCCAACTGATGAATTTTCTGTTGTAGGGCTTTAGGAGTCAGAATAATTTCATCATCTTCAATCACGCTGCGCGCTTTGCTCTTCATCCGGCCCTTGGTTTTCGCCATCCCTTCGCCAAGTTGAAGAACATCCACAACTTTCTTGTTCAGCCCTTGCGGGGTAATCCCATTTTCTTCGTTGTAACGCTGCTGTTTCTCACGGCGACGCTCCGTTTCACCAATCGCCTTCGCCATAGAAGGTGTGATTTTGTCACCATACAAAATGGCTTTACCGTTGATGTTACGTGCCGCACGGCCAATCGTCTGAATGAGTGAACGCTCAGAACGCAGGAAACCTTCTTTATCAGCATCCAGAATCGCCACCAGCGACACTTCAGGCATATCCAACCCCTCGCGGAGTAAGTTAATGCCCACCAGCACGTCGAACTCGCCCAGGCGCAAATCACGGATGATTTCCATACGCTCAACGGTATCAATATCGGAGTGCAGATAGCGCACCCGTTCGCCGTGTTCTTCGAGATACTCCGTCAAATCTTCGGCCATACGTTTGGTCAGAGTGGTGACCAAAACACGTTCGTTAATTTCAACGCGTTTGCGAATTTCAGAAAGTAGGTCGTCAACCTGAGTCGCAACAGGACGCACTTCGATAATCGGATCCAGCAAGCCGGTTGGCCTGACAACCTGGTCGACAACATCGCCTCCAGACTTTTCTAACTCATAGTTGCTCGGCGTTGCTGAGACATAAATAGTTTGCGGAGCAAGCGCTTCAAACTCTTCAAATTTCAGCGGACGGTTATCCAGTGCTGAAGGCAAACGGAAGCCATATTCCACCAGCGTCTCTTTACGCGCCCGGTCGCCACGATACATCCCGCCAATTTGCGGAATGGTGACGTGTGATTCATCGACGACCAGCAGGCCATCTGCGGGCAGGTAATCGAAAAGTGTTGGAGGTGGCTCACCAGGACCACGGCCAGATAAGAACCGCGAGTAGTTTTCAACGCCCGAGCAGTAGCCCAACTCATTCATCATTTCTAAATCGAACTGAGTACGCTGCGTGAGTCGCTGTTCTTCGAGTAATTTGTTGTTTGCCAGCAGGACCTTTCTGCGGTCTGCCAGTTCAACCTTTATCTCTTCCATGGCTTGCACAATACGTTCACGCGGCGTGACGTAATGCGATTTTGGATAAACGGTGAAACGTTGAATAACCTGGTCTATTTGCCCGGTCAGTGGGTCAAACAATGAAAGCCGTTCCACTTCTTCATCAAACAGCTCCACACGTAGCGCTAAATCGTCCGACTCTGCCGGGAAGATGTCGATGACTTCGCCGCGAACGCGGAAAGTCCCGCGCTGGAAAGCCTGGTCATTCCGGGTGTATTGCAGTTCGGTCAAACGGCGCAAAATAGAACGCTGATCGATGATCATCCCTTTGGTGAGATGCAGCATCATTTTCAGGTAGAGATCAGGGTCGCCCAGGCCGTAAATCGCTGACACTGAAGCCACCACGATCACATCGCGCCTTTCCAGTAACGCTTTGGTCGCAGACAGACGCATCTGTTCGATATGTTCATTCACCGATGAGTCTTTTTCGATAAACGTATCGGAACTAGGAACGTAGGCTTCAGGCTGGTAGTAATCGTAATACGAGACAAAAAACTCGACCGCGTTATCAGGAAAGAACTCTTTCATCTCGCCGTACAACTGCGCCGCAAGGGTTTTATTCGGCGCCAGCACCATCGTAGGGCGTTGCAAATCAGCAATCACATTCGCCACGGTAAAGGTCTTACCAGAGCCCGTCACACCTAATAACGTCTGATGGGCAAGCCCGTCTTGTAGACCCTCTTCAAGGCGACGTATGGCTTCGGGCTGATCGCCAGAAGGTTTGAAGGCTGAATTTAATTTGAACGCTTTACTCATGAAGAGGCTACCTGATGAAGAAACGAGCGGGCCGGAGGATAATTTTACTCGGCACAGGAAATTTTGCCAGAAAAAGATACTGGATGAAAAACCAGTTCCTTGCACTGGTGTTTATGATATCGGCTCTCGCTGCCGTCTGGTTTGGAGGTAAAACATTCCTCTTTCAGCGATTTCAGCTGACCTAAATGGTTATCCCCAGATTTTTTTACCTTTTAACAATTGTCAAGCAGTGTCATAAAAGCGTAAGGAACATCTGATGCACTTTCATTGCAGCGATTGATTTTATTCAACTCGTTAATTTTAAACAGCTATTTGTAAAAGTCTGGTTTCGCGCCAATTCATGCGTAACCCGCGCCAGCCCTCGCTTACCGCAAGTTTTCTAACTCTAATGCACATGGTTATCCACAGGAATAGTGGATAACTGCTCTCAGCCCTTTTGCAGCGCAGACCGCAAAAAACCCTAAAATCTCTGTGCCGGCCTCAAAAAATATTTTTCAGCATTATTTTCACCCCTTTTTTACCTGCTAAAGGCGCGCAATTTCTTATGATCTTGCTCACGAATTGCGCATTCTCATGAAGCAGCCCGAAGACATTGCACCAAACCTATCTACGGCCAGGCACTGACACAGTGCATTCGGCTTTTCGAGTTGTAGATGGCGAATCTTTCCTCAACCTTTTTCATGAGCCTTTTCCCAAAGTTGCAATGTTCCAGCGCGCAAAAAGGTTAGTGGCAAGGTAATTGCACTGTTTTACTCGTCCTGGATCGCATAGCGGATGTTAATGCGCGTTCTTAACCCTGTCCGAAGGAGAGTATCGATGTTGAGTCTGCGAGCTGTTAATCAGTTTTATGGTGAAAGTCATATTCTGTGGAATCTGGATCTTGAGCTGACACCAGGCCAATGCACTTGTGTGCTGGGTGCACCAGGGATGGGTAAAACGACGTTGGTTAACTGCATAACCGGTTACTTGCCTGTTCAGAGTGGCAGTATGACCTGGCTTGAGGCTGGCCACCCTCCACAAGATTTACTGACGCAACCGATTGAAGGCAGAGCGGCGCTCGGGATGAGTTACGTCGCCCAGGACCGGCGGATATTTTCCCAGCTGAGCGTTGAGGAAAACCTGCAAATTGCACTGCTGGCGGCCCGTGAACGGCCACGCGCTATCCCATCCATGATCTATGAACTGTTTCCTGAACTTTACAACTTGCGCCATGTGCGCGCAGGCGAGTTGTCGGGCGACCTTCAGCAGCAACTGGCATTAGCAAGGGCGCTAGTGACCGAACCGAAACTGCTGATTCTCGATGAACCCACTTTCGGCAGCGGTCAGCGTTTTATTCATGATCTCGGTAATATTATTCGGCGGCTAAGCCGTGACTTTGGGCTGACTGTCCTGTTGGTCGAACAACGGTTGCCCTTTATTCGCCGTGTAGCCGACCGTTTCTGCTTGCTCCACCGTGGACGTAACGTCGCTCAAGGTCATGTCGCGCAGTTAGATGACAAACTGGTTTCCAGTTGGATTGACCCATGATGGCGTGCCAACCGACGGCAAGAATGGAAAGTCCGGTTTTGCCGTCACAACTGCCCTAGCTGTTTCTGTACAGTTTTATCGAGATCGGCAAGTTCCCGTTGTAAATTGCATTGTCGTGTCACGGCGGAGAGTTCCACCAGCGGCAAAGGGACTTTTGACACCCCAGCTTCGCGCATCCAACGTAATACCGGTTCCAGATGCCAAATAGCGGTTTTCCCGTCATGCACGGGTTGAGGGAATGCCTCCCGGCTGACCATCACTTTACGCATATACTGGCGTGAAAACCCCAGCAGTTCGGCAATATCCGTTAGCCCAACTAAATCGGGCATCACTTCGACCAATACTGCACCTGGAATAATTCGCTTTACGTCTTTGATGGCGGACACCACGGCCAGCCTTGCCTCGTGCGCTTCGCGGGTGAAATTCAGCGCTATGCGCCCGGTCACTCCCACACCAACCAGTGCGTCATCGCAGCCTTGTGCGCCTAACGCCTCTACCCATTCGGCGGGATCCTGGCCTTTTTCTGGCAAGGTAAAAATCAATGTGAAACTAAATTCCGACATGTTCTGCTCCTTGAAACTCAATGTCTGATGGTGGGCGGAATGCCTTGTTGGCTACAGTTATCGACGACACGACGTATTTGCCTGGCATGGTTATAAGCACTGCGTGGCGAGCTCCAGATGCAACTAATACAAAACTCACCGCAGCGACAGGCTTTGTTATTCCAGGGGCAATACATCCTCCCCCAACAGTGCGCACCGCCAGGGCGCACTTGCCAGCCCTGGCACTCGGCATAGCTTAATGCGGCTTCGATATCCTTATTCGGGTGTAAACGCCGTGTCATAAAACCTCCTGAGCATACTCGCAAAAAAGTTGTCATGTGACAACATAAATTTAAAAGTAATTTACTCGCTTCGGTTTAATGTTCAAGCGGAAGAAGGGACAATTGAACGCATCAGGAAGCGCGCCCGAAATATTTTCCGGGCGTTGCAGAAATGTTCAAAAGATCTGCGAGTTATGCAGAAAGAAGAGAAACATCCAGATAGTGACCGAGCGCCGTTTGCTCGCTAAGTTGCGGGCAAAACGGAATTTCACCCAACATGGGGGCGTGTAACACATCGCGCAACGTGGCGATGTATTCTGTGTGGCGTTTCCCCGTAGGCTGAACGTCATTGGCAATCCACCCCGCCAGATGCAGGCCTGCATTTTTCACCGCATGAGCCGTAAGCATTGCATGGTTAATGCAGCCCAGTTTCACCCCAACAACCAGAATGACGGGCAACTGCTCCTGGATAACCCAATCGGCGAAAGTAACGGTCTGTGAAAGTGGCGTAAACCAGCCTCCCGCCCCTTCAACCTGCAACCAGTCAGCGTGTGAAGAGAGCGCTTCAAGCCCTGCTGAAAGCTGCGAAAACTCGATAGGTCGATTTTCTAACGCGCTCACAATATGCGGTGATGTCGGCTCCAGAAAGGCAAACGGATTGACCTGTTCATAGCCTAATGTGGCGCTGCTATTGCGCTGCAATGCAAGCGCATCGCTGTTACGAATACCTGCTGCCGTCATTTCGCTGCCAGAGGCCACCGGTTTATACCCCGCAGTACGGTAACCCGCGTGCGTTGCGGCTTGCAGCAATGCACAACTGGCGACAGTTTTACCCACTTCGGTATCGGTTCCGGTCACAAACCATCTTTTAATCACGTTCTATTACTCCACAAACGAGCTGCCAGGTCAGGGGGAATTGCCCCTCTTTTTGTGGCCAGGCGAGACTTAATTTTTGTAATTGTTGGCGGGTCATTAATGACGCTTTGCGTCCATCATGCAGATGCGTTGCTCCAATGCCTTTTAGCGAGTGCATGGCGCTCATTACGCTGACGTAGGACTGGCTAATCTCGTGGACTTTCAGGGAACAACGCCAGCCTTCGCAAGCACTCTGAATCTGCTCAAACGAGAGAAACTGATTCGCATGAGAGCGTTCATCCACCGCATGCCACGCGGTATGAAGTTCGCTTAATGAATCCGCAGCAAGCGTGGTAAATGCCACGCAACCGCCAGGGCGAGTGACGCGGTAAAGTTCACTCAAACCACTGCGTAAATCATTGCACCACTGCACAGCCAGATTGCTCCAGGCTAAATCCACTTGCCCATCGGGCAGTGCGATGGCCTCGATATCACCTTCGAGATAACCATCTGCCGACTCCTGTTGTGCCGCATAATTCAGCATGTCAGGTGAGAGATCCAACGCGGTCACATGGCAGCCTTTTTTGCGCCATGCGCGGCTGTACCAGCCAGTGCCACATCCCGCATCCAGCATCGTAGCGATGCGTCGTCCTTCAAGCATATCGGCAAGCAATTCACCACTGGTGCGTTGCAATTCGGCGTGGCTGTCATAGGTGGTTGCCGCGCGTCCAAATGCCGCCGCGATGGCAGCTTTGTTAACGTGTTGCGTCATACAGCGCCTCCAGAAGCAGGTCGATATCCTCGCGGGTATGGCTTGCAGTCAGCGTCACACGCAACCGCGCCGTGCCGGGTGGCACCGTGGGCGGGCGAATTGCCGTCAGCCAAAATCCGCGCTCGCGCAGCGTAGAAGCAAGGTTCACCGCCGCCTGATTCTCACCGACAATCACTGGCTGGATAGCCGTTTGCGAGGCCATTAATTTCAGCGGTAACTTTTCGGCCCCGGCACGGAAATGGGCGATATTGGCCTGCAATTGCCTCCGTCTTGCATCATCACGACGTATCACCTGCAACGCAGCCGTTAACGCGCAGGCCTGGGCTGGCGGCATTGCTGTGCTGTAAATGAGATGTCGGGCAAACTGGAGCAGATAATCAGCGAGCGACTCACTGCACAGCACCGCAGCACCACTGATGCCAAATGCTTTTCCGAAGGTCACGACCAGCAAATCTGGCTTAATCTGTTGCTGGTCACAACTTCCCCGCCCTTCTCTCCCAACGACACCAATGCCATGAGCATCGTCAACCATCAACAATGCCCCTGCGTCGCGGCTGGCTCTGGCGATTTCAGCCAACGGTGCAGCATCGCCATCCATGCTGAACACCCCTTCGGTAATGACCAGTTGTTGACCGTCGCCAGGTTGCGCCAGCAAAGTTTGCAGTGATTGCACATCGTTATGCGCAAAACGCCGCAGTTGCGCCGGGCTATGCATTGCGGCTTCCAGAAGCGAGGCATGGCTGAGCTTATCGGCAATAATTCGGTCTGATTTTTCAGTTAGCGCCGCAATCAACGCCTGATTCGCCGCAAAACCTGAAATAAACAGCAGCGCACGAGGATAGCCGAGCCAATCCGCAAGCTGCTGTTCACAGTGTTGATGCGCCTGGTGATAGCCCGTGACATGCCCCGAGCCGCCACTGCCGACACCGTAAATCTCAGCCCCTTGCTGCCAGGCTTGAATGACCTCCGCATGGTGGCTCATTCCCAGGTAGTCATTGCTGGAAAAATTCAGGTAACGAATTTCATTTTGAACAAGATAGCGCCCGCTCCCTTGCTCATTCACCTGACGAATACGGAAACTGTCATTCGTGCGCCGTTGTTCAAGGGCGCTATCGATTCGTTGCTGCCAACTCATACAGCCGCCGCGTTGTAGTAATTCTCCGTATCTGCTGAAAGCAATTGATCGGTCAGTTGCTGCTGTTGTTCGTTATCGCCCGCATGAGTCGTCGTTTGTTGCGGGTTAAGCCCCAATTTGCGGAACAATTGCAGGTCTTTGTCTTCTTCAGGATTTGGCGTGGTGAGCAGTTTGCAGCCGTAGAAAATCGAGTTGGCACCCGCCATGAAGCACATGGCCTGAGTTTGCTCACTCATCTGTTCGCGCCCGGCAGAAAGACGCACGAACGATGTTGGCATCATGATGCGCGCCACGGCGATAGTACGAATAAAATCAAACGCATCGACGTCTTCATTATCCGCCATCGGTGTGCCTTTCACTTTTACCAACATATTGATGGGCACGCTTTCTGGCGGCGTCGGCAAATTGGCAAGTTGCAGCAGCAATCCGGCTCGGTCGGTCACCGTTTCGCCCAAACCAACAATGCCGCCTGAGCACACTTTAATCCCGGCACCGCGCACTTTATCCAGCGTGTCGAGACGCTCCTGATAGGTGCGAGTGGTAATAATATTGCCGTAGAATTCTGGCGAGGTATCAAGGTTATGGTTGTAATAATCCAGCCCTGCGTTGGCGAGGCGCTGCGCCTGGGAATCGGTTAACGTGCCAAGCGTCATGCAGGTTTCCAGCCCCATTTCGCGCACGCCCTGCACCATTTGTTCAAGATACGGCATATCGCGATCGTTAGGGTTTTTCCAGGCCGCGCCCATGCAGAAACGGGTAGAACCGGCGTTTAGCGCTTTACGCGCCGAGTCCAGAACCAGCTCAACTTCCATCAAACGTTCGGACGCAAGACCGGTTTTGTATCGCGCGCTTTGTGGGCAATATTTGCAGTCTTCCGGGCAAGCCCCGGTTTTAATCGACAGCAACGTGCTGACCTGAACATGACGGGGATCGAAGTGCTGACGGTGAACTTGTTGCGCCTCAAACATCAGTTCGAGGAAAGGTTTTTCAAATAAAGCAGTGACCTGCGACATTGACCAGCGTGCGTGGTGAGCCATTGGGCGTCTCCAAAAAGGGTGTTGTTAGCCGTTGATTGACGTTATACTTGTAAACCTAAATCTTTTTTAAATGGTTTACAAGTCACCCTATGACCCCTGCTGATTTAGCGTTCGACCAACAACATATCTGGCACCCGTACACTTCCATGACCCAACCGTTACCGGTTTATCCGGTGGTGGCGGCAACGGGCTGCGAACTGCAACTTGCTGATGGTAAAGCCCTTGTTGATGGGATGTCATCCTGGTGGGCGGCGATCCATGGCTACAATCACCCGCGCCTGAATCAAGCGATGAAAGATCAGATTGAGCAGATGTCGCATGTGATGTTTGGCGGTATCACACATCCGCCTGCCGTTGCGCTGTGCCGCAAACTGGTCGCCATGACGCCGGAAAATCTTGAATGCGTTTTCCTTGCCGACTCCGGCTCTGTTGCCGTTGAAGTGGCGATGAAAATGGCATTGCAGTACTGGCATGCCAAAGGCGAGCCCCGCCAGCGGTTTCTCACCTTCCGCCACGGTTATCACGGCGATACCTTTGGCGCAATGTCGGTTTGCGATCCCGATAATTCGATGCACAGCTTGTGGCAGGGATATCTCCCTGAGCATCTGTTTGCACCTGCACCAAACTGCCGCTTTGACGACGAGTGGGATGAGATGGACATTGTGCCATTCGCACGTTTAATGGCCGCACATCGTCATGAAATCGCGGCCGTAATCCTTGAGCCGATCGTTCAGGGTGCCGGCGGAATGCGTTTTTATCATCCTGAATGGCTCAGGCGCATTCGTCGCATGTGCGACCGCGAAGGGATTTTGCTGATTGCCGATGAGATAGCAACCGGCTTTGGTCGCACTGGCAAGCTGTTTGCCTGCGAACATGCGGGCATTTCACCGGATATTTTATGTCTTGGTAAAGCGCTGACCGGCGGTACCATGACACTCTCCGCCACATTGACCACGCGCCTGGTGGCAGACACCATCAGCAATGGTGAAGCCGGATGCTTTATGCATGGCCCAACGTTTATGGGCAATCCGTTAGCCTGCGCGGTGGCGAGCGAAAGCCTCGCGATACTTGAATCAGGCGAGTGGCAGCAGCAAGTGAATGCACTAGAGGAGCAGTTGTTGGCGGGGCTGAAACCGTTGCAGGATTGCGCACAAGTGGCGGATATCCGCGTGCTTGGCGCGATTGGCGTCGTGGAAACACACCATCCGGTGGACATGGCGGCACTTCAGGCGTTCTTTGTCGATCAGGGTGTGTGGATCCGTCCTTTCGGGCGCCTGATTTACCTGATGCCGCCGTACGTCATCGCGCATGAGCAACTGGCAAAACTGATTAAAGCCGTGGCAAATGCGGTGGAAAATCCTGCATTTTTCAAAAGCTGAGCACCAGCAAGCCACTCGCGGATGCACTACACTTCGAGGATCGTTTCACGCCCTTAAGGGAGAATCAGATGAAGGTCCTCATGGTTTTAACCTCGCACGATCAACTGGGTAATACCGGCAAACCCACAGGCTTTTGGCTTGAGGAGTTTGCCGCGCCCTATTATGTCTTTCGCGATGCAGGTCTGAAAATCACCCTCGCCTCACCAAAAGGTGGGCAGCCGCCGCTTGATCCCAAAAGCGATGCGCCAGATGCGCAAACTGATGATACCCGTCGTTTCCGTCATGATTCCGACGCACAACAACGGTTAGCCAATACCGTAAAACTCGACAGCGTCAGCGCTGAAGATTTTGATGCGGTGTTTTATCCCGGCGGCCATGGGCCGTTGTGGGATTTGGCAGACGATAAACACTCAATAACCCTGATTGAGCAATTTTGGGCCGCAGGGAAACCCGTTGGCGCGGTATGCCATGCGCCAGGGGTTTTGCGCAATGTGATAAAACCGGATGGCTCACCGCTGGTCAAAGGTAAACGGGTGACGGGTTTTACCAACAGTGAAGAAGATGGCGTTGGCCTGACGGCAATCGTGCCATTTTTGGTGGAAGATGAACTGAAAAAAGCCGGTGGGTTGTTTGAGCGCACTGATGATTGGGGCGAGTATGCAGTCGTTGACGGGCATCTGGTGACCGGTCAAAACCCAGCGTCATCAGCCATTGCCGCCGAAGAATTGTTGAAGTTACTGAATCTCTAACCCTCAGGAGCGGCTATGAAACTGATAAGCCAGGATTTCAAAGAAGGGGATAAACTTCCCTGGCGCCAGGTATTTAATGGCATGGGATACGATGGCGATAATATTTCCCCGCATTTAGCATGGGACGATGTCCCGGCGGGAACGAAAAGTTTTGTCGTGACCAGTTACGATCCTGACGCACCAACGGGTTCGGGCTGGTGGCATTGGGTGGTGATCAATCTTCCCGCCGACACCCGTGTTTTGCCGCAAGGAGCTGGCTCAGGGCTTGCTCAATTACCTGAACCAGCAAGAGAAACCTGGACCGATTTTGGCAAACCCGGTTACGGCGGCGCGGCACCACCAAAAGGGGAATCACACCGCTACATTTTCACCGTTTACGCTCTGGACGTTGAAACGTTGGATGTCGGTGACACCGCTTCTGGCGCAATGGTCGGTTTTAACGTCCATTTCCACGCGTTAGGCAGCGCCTCTATTACCGCTATGTTCAATTAATCCTATCTTTACGAAGCCGATTTGCATAATCGGCTTCCCGTTTCGCTCAACTTAGTATAAAAAAGCAGGCTTTAAGATCCCCTTTTAAACTTGCACTGCAAGGAGCAACCCTTGAACACATTCTCTGTTTCTCGCCGGGCAGCCGTGCTCGCTTTTGCTGTGGCGCTTTCTGCCTGTAGTTCTACATCGCCAGATGAACGCCCTTCTACTCAAGCGGCGCCAGGCACTCAATCTCGTCCGATTTTATCTTCCGATGAAGCTCAGAACTTTGTTCAGGCGCGCTACTTCTCATCAAAGAATAAAGATGAAGCGCCATGGGCACCGTCGTCTATTCGCATTCCTCAGCAGCCTGATTTTGTCGTGGGTACAGCGGGTGGCGCAGGTGTGACGCACACCTCTATTCAGGCCGCCGTTGATGCCGCCATTATGAAACACAGCAATACCCGTCAGTACATCGCGATTCAGCCAGGCGAATATGTCGGCACTGTTTATATTCCGGCAGGCTCTGGCAGCGTGACGCTGTATGGCACGACCGACAATGCCAGCGATGTAAAAATCACCATGCCGCTGGACTCTGAAATCGACGTAAACACCTGGCGTCGCGCGGTTAACCCCGCAGGCAAATATATGCCGGGTAAACCAGCGTGGTACATGTTTGATAGCTGCCAGAGCAAGCGTAGCGCGACCGTAGGTATTATGTGCTCTGCTGCTGTGTGGTCACAGAACAATGGCTTGCAGTTGCAAAACCTGACCATCGCTAACACGCTGGGTGACAGCGTTGATGCCGGTAACCATCAGGCCGTCGCATTGCGTACCGATGGCGATAAAGTCCAGCTGAACAATGTTCACCTGTTAGGTCGTCAGAACACCTTCTTTGTGACCAACAGCGATGTTCAAAACCGCCTGTTGAATGACCGTCAGCCACGCACATTTGTCACCAACAGCTACATTGAAGGTGATGTGGATGTGGTTGCAGGCCGCGGTGCGGTGGTGTTTGAGAATACCGATTTCCGTCTGGTAAACAGCCGTACTAAAGAGGGTTCTGTGTTTGCTCCGGCTACGCTGCCAAATATTTATTACGGTTTCCTTGCGATTAACAGCCGCTTTACCGCAGCGGGTGACGCGCAGTTGGGTCGCGCCTGGGATGTTGAAGCGACTGAAAATGGTTATACCGCAGGCCAGACTTCAAACGGCCAGGTGGTTATCCGTGATAGCGTGATTAACGAAGGTTTCAATATCGCGAAACCGTGGGGTGATGCCGCCAGCTCTAAACGTCCGTTCACCGGCAACACCGGAACGAAGGGCGAGAAAGACGCAATCCAGCGCGATTTGAATGATGCTAACGCAAACCGCATGTGGGAATTCAACAACCGTGGCGTAGGTAGCCAGGTCGTTGCTGAGTAAACATCCGCGCTTTGCTTAAAACAAAAAACCTCGCCGCAGCGAGGTTTTTTATGCAACTTGAAGTATGACGGGTATTAGTGTGCGTTAACGACCACCCACATAGGCCCCTGCCCAACGGCATAACGGCCTTTCTCTTCCAGTAAACCTTGCTCACCGGTGATTTGATACACCGCGATATGGTGAGACTTTTGACCCGCGGCAATCAAATATTTACCTGAGTGATCAACGTTAAAGCCGCGTGGCTGCGTTTCGGTCGGCTGATAGCCTTCGACGGCCAGGACACTGCCATCTTCAGAGACGCTGAATACCGTGATGATGCTGGCAGTACGGTCGCAGGTATACAGGTGACGACCATCAGGAGTGATGTGAATATCTGCGGCCCAACGGGTGTCAGAGAAGCCAGAAGGCATCATATCGAGCGTTTGCACGCATTCAATTTTTCCGTAAGCATTCTTCAGTTCCCACACGTCGACAGAACCGTTCAATTCGTTAACGCAGTAACCGTATTGCTGATTCGGGTGGAACACCATATGGCGTGGGCCAGCCCCTTCAACGGTGGTCACTTCCGCCGGAGTTTGTGCGACCAGATGACCGTCGTCAGACAGCGTGAACTGGCAGATGCGATCTTGTTTCAACGCCGGAACCCACAAGGTGCGATTGTCCGGGGAAATATTGGCAGAGTGGCAACCTTCTAAACCTTCCACCACTTCAACCACTTCACCAGGTAAACCATCGTTGCTCAGGCTCACCACACTGACGCTGCCCGCATTGTAAGACGCGCTGAACAGGAAGCGGCCTTGATGGTCGGTCGAAATGTGCGTTGGGCTGCCAGGGATCGCCGTTACACCCGCTTCGGTGAGCATGCCGTCGTCCGGCGCAATGCGGTAAGCAATGACGCGAAATTCAGGGCGCACACCCACGTACAGATAACGTTTGTCGGGGCTGATAACCATCGGCTGAACCTGACCTGCAACATCCACCACCTGCACCAGAGTTAACTCGCCGCTGGAGTTAAGTTGCCAAACGTGGATTTGCTGGCTTTCCGGGCTAGCGGTATAGACTGTTTGTTTCATGGAATCTCTCTCCTCCCAACGTCTTGAGTAATAGTCACAAGGGTAGTGCCAATTGCTGCTTCGTGTTGGGATTTTGAACAACGCTGCAAGCGGTGTAACATCGGCACAGGCCTTATGATTCTGAATTTGACTGGAACCCTAAATGACTTTTCGCGTAATCGCCCTTGATCTCGACGGCACGCTACTCACGCCGCAAAAAACTATTCTTCCTGAATCACTGACAGCATTACAGCGCGCACGTGACGCTGGTGTGAAAGTTGTCATTGTGACAGGCCGTCATCATGTTGCCATCCATCCTTTTTATCAGGCACTGAACCTGGATACACCTGCAATTTGCTGTAATGGGACCTATTTGTATGATTATCATGCAAAAAAGGTACTTTCGTCTGATCCATTACAACCTCAGCAAGCTAATCAGTTGATTGATTTGCTTGATACCCACAACGTTCATGGGCTGATGTATGTCGATGATGCCATGCTGTATCAGGAAGCAACAGGTCATGTTTTGCGTACTGAAAATTGGGCAAAATCCTTACCAGAAGCGCAGCGCCCGGTGTTCCGCCATGTGACTTCTCTGCGCGAAGCCGCGCATGAAGTGGACGCAATCTGGAAATTTGCGCTGACTGATGAAGATACGGTGAAATTGCAGAACTTCGCCGAGGTGGTGGAACATGAGCTTGGCTTGTCTTGCGAGTGGTCATGGCATGATCAGGTCGATGTGGCACAACGCGGCAACAGCAAAGGTAATCGATTAGCGCAATGGGTTGAATCTCAGGGCTTATCAATGAGTCAGGTCATTGCCTTTGGCGATAACTTTAACGACTTGAGTATGCTCGAAAGCGCAGGGTTGGGTGTCGCGATGGGGAATGCCGATGAGGCGATTAAAGCGCGTGCCGATTTGGTGATTGGAACCAACCTGGAAACCGGTATTGCTGAGACGATTTATAAGCATCTGCTGTAAAGCGGTAGATGCCGCCTGGCTAATCCTTCCTACAGACCGTAGGTTGGATTAGCGTATATCAGGCGGTAATCGAGACGCTTTTGATTTGCGCATACAGCCACTGACCCGGTTTTATCATTAGCTCGTCCCTTGCCCACGGGCTAATCCGCGCCCACAACGTCCTTGAACCCACCTCCAACTGGACTTCCACCTGCCCTTCATCGTCGTAACATTGGGCAACTTTCGCCCGCAACACGTTACGAATACTGCTATTGACCGGTGGCTGGAGAACCAACGAAACGTCCGATGCCTGAATGCGAATGCGTAACGCGGACTGTAACGGTTTATCCAGTTTATTGACCCACAGATGCTGGTCGCCAAGCGCCAGAGCGGTCATCGCGTAATGCGGATGGTGTTCCAGCACAGTCACTTTTAACACGCTACTTTGCTGCTCTTTGGGCAACCACGGGTGCATCACGCTGCTGCCCCACACCTCTTCAAGATGACCAAAGGCTTTTACTGCGCCAGCATCAAGCACCAGAACTTTATCCGCCAAATGCAGGATCTCTTCCAGCGAGTGGCTGACATACAGCATCGGGATATTGATTTCCCGCGCCAGGCGTTGCAGATAGGGCAACAGTTCGCGTTTACGTGGGATATCCAGCGAGGCCAGTGGCTCATCGAGCAGCAGCAATTCAGGCGAGGTTAACAACGCGCGGCCAATCGCCACACGCTGTTTTTCGCCACCGGACAAACTCCACGGAAATCGGTCCAGAAGCGGTTCAATCCCCAGTAATGCCACCAGTTTATCGAACTGCCCGGCAGCACTTCTCGGCATGCCATATTTCAGGTTTCCCCGCACACGGTAATGTGGGAACAGGCGCGCATCCTGGAATACATAACCAATGCGACGTTTTTCCGGCGTCAAAAAACGCTTATTTTCTGCATCACTCAGCACGCGGCCATTAAGGACAATGCGGCCTTGCTGTGGATGAGTCAGACCACTGATCGCGTTAATCAACGAAGTTTTACCCGCGCCTGAAACGCCAAAAATAGCGGTAATTCCCTGCCCCGGTAAGGTTTCATTTATCTCAAGACGATGCTCACCCAGCGTCTGAACGAAATTGAGCTCCAGCATCAGACTACCCCTATCCGCTTACGGCTCTGTCGTGCAAGCCATTCCGCAACCAGCAATGACGCCAGCGCCAGAACAATTGAAATCACGCACAAACGCGCCGCCGCATTTTCGCCACCAGGGGTTTGAATCAGCGTATACATTGCAGAAGGAATGGTGCGTGTTTCACCAGGAATATTGGAAACGAAGGTGATGGTGGCGCCAAACTCGCCCAGCGAGCGAGCAAATGCCAGCACGGTTCCGGCAATAATGCCCGGCAAGGTCAAGGGTAACGTAATAGTGCAAAACACCCGCCAACGTCCCGCGCCGAGCGTGCGAGCTGCCTGTTCAAGTTTCATATCCACACTTTCGAGTGCCAGGCGAATCGCTCGCACCATCAGCGGGAAGGACATCACCGCCGCCGCAAGCACCGCGCCGCGCCAACTAAAGGCGAACGTGATACCGAAGACGTCGTAAATCCAGGCTCCAATCACGCCCCGCCGCCCCATCGCAATCAGCAATAAGTAACCGACAACAACAGGTGGGAGCACTAACGGAAGATGGATAATACTGTCGAGTAAAGCTTTGCCCGGGAAGCGACAACGCACCAGCACCCAGGCAAAGAAGATCCCAAAAGGAAGGCTAAACAGCACCGCAAGGGTAGAGACTTTCAGGCTCAGCAGTACTGCCTGCCATTCGGGATCGGTTAATATCATTATTTTGCTATTGTCGTAAATCCGTAACGTTGGAAGATAGCTGCCGCTTCCGGTCCTTTCAGATACGTGTAAAAGGCACTCACGGTTGGGGTGTCGTGGCCTTTCACAATGGCAATCGGGTATTCCACTTTCTTATGAGAATCCTCAGGGAAAGTCCCGACAACTTTCACGCCTTTGCTTGCGACCGCATCAGAGCCATACACAATACCAAGCGGCGCTTCATCACGTTCCACCAGCGCCAACGCGCCACGTACATCTTCTGCCGGAGCAAGTTTTGGCGATAGCGTATCCCACACGCCTAATTTTTGCAGCGCTTCTTTAGCGTAAATACCTGCCGGAACGTGATCAGGGTCACCCACCGCCAGACGGCCGCCTTTCAGCAATGAAGCCCAGTCAGTTTTAGCGTTAATCGTAATATCACCGATTTTACTGGATTTCGGAGCGACAACCACCAGGCTGTTGCCGAGCAGTGTTTCACGAGAATCGTTTTTAATCGCGTCTTTGCTCACCGCGTAATCCATCCATTTCTGGTCCGCAGATATAAATAAGTCGGCCGGGGCACCCGCTTCAATTTGACGCGCAAGCGTGGAAGATGAAGCAAATGAAGAGGCGATTTCAACGGTTTTGCCTTTCTGATATTGCGTCGCAATATCCTGCATTGCATTGGTTAACGATGCCGCAGCAAATACCGTAATTTTGCTGTTATCGGCGAAGGCTTGCCCTGCCAGAGTAGCGCTCAATACCGCGCCGAATGCCAGACGTACCCACTGCTTAGCCATGTGTTACTCCATTGAGTTTCGTTATGTACGACATAATATAACGGTGCTAAGACGGAATTTACAGAACTTATCGGCAAGGCGAACGGAAAGTTTACCCGCCGAGGTCGTTCAAGCGGCGGTAATTACAGCAAGAAGAGGGTCGCGAGGCCGAGGAATATAAAGAAGCCTCCGGTGTCCGTGATGGCGGTGATCATCACGCTCGAGCCGACCGCCGGGTCTTTGCCCATGCGCGTCATGATCATTGGGATCAACACGCCCATCAGCGATGCCACGAGCAAATTGAGCACCATCGCCAGCGTCATGACGCCCCCTAAAGCGAGGTCATCGTAAAGTAACCAGGTGACGCACCCCATTACGCCGCCCCAGATGATGCCGTTAATTAACGCCACGCCCAATTCGCGCAGTACCAGGAAAGAGAAGTTCCCAGGCTGAATATGTTGCAGCGCCAGCGCTCGCACAATCATGGTGATGGTTTGGTTTCCGGTGTTACCGCCGATGCCCGCGACAATCGGCATGAGCGAAGCTAAAGCCACCAGTTGTGAAATCGTATGTTCAAACAAGCCGATAACGCGCGAGGCGACAAATGCGGTGCACAAATTAAGGGCAAGCCAGGCCCAACGCGCTTTAACCGCTTTGCTGACCGGGGCAAACACGTCTTCTTCGGCGCTCAAGCCACCCATCCGGCGCAAATCGTTATCGGTTTCTTCATAAACCACATCGACGATTTCATCGATGGTCAGGCGGCCAATCAGTTTGCCGCTACTGTCGATAACCGCCGCACTGATTAAGTCGTCGCGCTCAAATGTTCGCGCTGCGGCTTCATCGTGGTCTTCGGGGGCAAAACAGGTGGGGTTATCGTCCATCACGTTTAGCACCAACGTTTGCGGTGCGTGCAGCAAAATGGTGGTGAGTCCCAACTCCCCGAGCAGCGTTTTATCGCGCGTGGTAACAAAAACTTTATCGGTGTTTTGCGGCACTTTACCGCGTAAGCGCAGAAAACGTTGCACTACCGCCAGCGTGACATCGGCTCGCACGGTGATCACTTCGAAATCCATGATCGCGCCGACACTGTGTTTTTCGTAGTGCAGCACTTGCCTGACGCGAGCGCGCTCTTCTTGCGGCAGGGTTGCCAGCAAGCGCCCCATCAAATCGCGAGGCAGATATTGTGCAAGGTAGATTTGGTCGTCGATATCCAGCGGGCGAATAATCTTAAGCAAAGCTTTATCGCTCATGCCTTCAATCAAGTCGTCCCAGACGGTTTCCGAGGCTTCAATCAATACTTTGCCACGCTGGTCCTCTTTGACCAGGCTCCACAATGCATGACGCTCTTCGGAGGGGAGTGCTTCTAATACGTCGGCCAGATCGCCCGCGGGCAGTCTGGCCACCAGCGCCACGATTTCGGCGATATCTTGCTCTGGAGTATGGGCATCGGGCTGCGGGAGTTTACCGAGAATACCGGTGGCAACCGCTTTATTGGTTAACAGAATCTGGAGGATTCGCGCTCGGTCTTGCGCACGCTGTTTAGTGCTGTACTTTTGAGTGACAGACATCTGGCCATTTTCCCTAATTGCGACCCGCTAAGTTATAGCGCTTCGTGGCACAGAAAACAAAAAACCAGCCGATTAAGGCTGGTTTACATGATGGAGATTAGTTTTCCGTTCGGGCGACCGCATCGCGCGAGGCATGTTCGCGTTCATGTCCCGTTAATTCACTCAACTGTCCCTGGCGCATTTCCAGCAACCGATCGGCATGCACAAAATAGTGATCGTCATGGCTGATGGCAAAAATGGTTTTGCCCATTTGCTGCATCAGCGGTAACAGCACCTGATAAAACTCGCGACGGAAATGCGGGTCCTGGTCGGCGGCCCATTCATCAAGCAAAATGATGTCGCGCTCTTCAGCCAGCGCCAGCAGCAACGCCACTCGTTTGCGCTGCCCTTTTGAGAGCTTCAGATTCAGGATTGTGCCGTTTTCCAGTTCAAGTTTTTCGCTCATTTTCAGGCGTTCAAGCCAACTCGACACTAATTCTGGATTAGCTTGCGCACCTTGCGGCCCCAGCAGGCGGTCAAACAGCCAAACGTCGGTAAACACCGCAGAAAACAGCTTGCGATAGTCATCCTGATTGCTGGCATCAATCTTTTTGCCATCCAGATAGATTGCACCGGATACCGGCTGGTAAAGCCCGGTCAGCAACATCGCCAGCGTCGATTTACCGCTGCCGTTTCCACCAATCAGGAACAGCAATTCGCCACGTTCAATGTTGAGATTCAACGGCCCAACGGAGAAGGTGTTATCCGCATACTGGAACACCACATCACGCATCTCAAGCGTTTGCCAGCGAGCCGGTTCACGGCTTCGCGGGAATTCAGCCTTATATGGCGCAAGATGGAATTTATTCAGTTTATTGAATGCCACTTGCGCGGTCAGCAACGTGGGCAGAGCGCCAATCGCGGACAGCATCGGCGTACGCAGGAACAGCAACGTCAGGGAAAAGGTGGCCGCGACATTGGTATCAGACCAACCGAGGCTGTTGGCCATCCAGAATACCAGGCCGATGGCGCCGAGCATCATGATATTCGACCAGTTTACCGCGCTCAAATGGTAGGTATCAGCGCGAATAATATGGCGACGGTAGTCATTGGCGTGGGGAATATAAGTATCTTCGTAGACACGCTCTGCACGTTCGCGGTTTAACGCCAATTCTTTGCGGCCTTCAATGACGGTCTGATAATCGTTGTACAACTGGTCTTCAATTTCACGCAGTTGCGCGAGGTGTTTGTATACTCGCGCCACCAGCACATAGCCGCCATAAATGGTGACTGCGACCCAAAGTGCCGTCACGCCGAGCATTTTCGGTGACAGCCACGCCAGATAGGCCGCTGAACCCAGGGTCAAAATAATGCCTTGTACCAGTTCAGGTAAACGCACAAATGCAATCGTAATATTGCGGACATCGCTGGTTAGACCGGCTAACAGTGCAGCGCTGCCGAGCTTTTCGATTCGCTCGACACGCGTGTCCATCAGGCGTTTAATAAACTCACTACGCAGACGGTAGACAAAGTGGTGGCCGAGTGTGGTCAGCGCCCACTGTGAGCCGAGTGTCACCGCCATGAGCAGCAGTAACAGGCCAAGAAATTCGGGTAATACCGATAGAGAAATATCCGGCGTTTCAATCAGTCGCAGATTGATAAAGGCGATTAACCCGATACCTAACGCCGCGCTGAGCAGACTGAGTGCCATCACCATCAAGAAAGGCCAGCGATACTGCCGGTAAACCACACGCAAAAGTTCCATCACTCAAGACCTGTAAAACGAAAACAGCGAGCAGTTTAAACGGCTCGCCATCAACAGCAAGAATAATTCTTATTAATATTCGCTTTAGCTTGTACAACGGAATGTAAGGTTGAAACGATACTCGCCGGTAGCAGGATGATCAGCGGGTTTGAGGGACAAAATACCGTGGTAAAACAGGCGCGATGCCCCGCCCCACACCACCACATCACCGTGCTCAAGCATAACTCTTTTCAGTGGGTCGTTGCGTTTAAGGCCACCAAACTGAAACACTGCCGGCACTCCGAGTGATACAGAGACAATCGGCTGTTGCAGATTGAGTTCGTCTTTGTCCTGGTGTAGTGACAATTTCGCGCCCGGTGCATATCGGTTGATGAGGCAGGCATCGGGGCTAAACCCGTTATAGCCCGCCGCCGCTGATGCGGTATCAGACAACGCCCTGAAAAGATCCGGCATTGCAGGCCAGGGTTGCGACGTTAATGGATCAATCGGCGAGTAGAGATAACCGTGTGTATCGGTTGTCCAGCCAACCTCACCGCAGTTAGTCATCGCCACCGACATCGTATAGCCGCCGGGGGTGACCATCTGACGAAAAGGTGAGATTGCGGCGAGCGCCGATATTTGCGCGATCAATGCCTGTGCGTCAGCACAGGCAAACCGGCGCAGGATCACCGCACCTTCTGCCAGTGGCTCCTGCCAGGGCGCTTCGTCGGCAAATAAATCGAGCATCACTCCTCCTGCTGTTCGGCTTCAATCTCAAGCAGTTGGCGCTTACGTTCAACGCCCCAACGGTAGCCCGAAATTGCGCCGTCGTTACGCACCACCCGGTGACAGGGGATAATCACCGCCAGTTTGTTTGCGGCACAAGCCCCCGCGACGGCACGAACAGCCTGCGGTTTGCCGATACGCTGCGCAATATCGCGATAGCTGGCGGTTTGCCCGACAGGGATTTCGCGCAACGCTTGCCACACTAGCTGCTGGAACGCGGTTCCCTGAATATCGAGCGGCAGAGAAAATGGCTGGTTTGGGTGTTCAAGCACACTCACAACCCTCGCCACACGCTGAGAAAAAAGCTCGTCGCCAGCCACTAATGCGGAATGCGGAAACAAACTTTCCAGCTCATTAACCAGCGTCTGACCGTCGTTGCCTAATAGTATGGCGCATATCCCGCGTTCGCTCTGGGCGACCAGGCATTCACCCAGCCGACAAGACCCCACCACAAATTGAATCACGGTGCGTTCACCGCCCTGCCGGTATTGTTTCGCCGTCATCCCTAATACCTTATCCGCTTGCTGGTAATAGTTGCTGCCCGATTGATAACCGGCATCGAAAACCGCACGCGTGACGGGTTCGCCCTGCGCGAGTTGTTCACGCAGCCGTTTTGCACGCAGCGCTTTTTGCCAGGTGTGGGGCGTTAGCCCAGTGACCTGTTTAAAAAGCCGGTGAAAATGAAACGGGCTCATCGCCACAAGCGCTGCGAGTTCTGCAAGAACCATCGGCTCACTGCGGCTTTCTAAGATTCGGCAGGCTTGAGTGATGCGAGCGATACGCTGTTGTTCGGCCGTTTGTTTGTCAGGCTGGCAGCGTTTGCATGGGCGAAAACCGGCCCCCACTGCCGCTGCAACATTGTCGAAGAACAGAACATTTTTGCGCAAGGGATGGCGTGCGCGACAAGATGGGCGGCAGCAGATCCCGGTGGTTTTCACCGCAAACACAAACTGCCCATCAGCGCGATTATCGCGGGTTTCCACAGCCTGCCAGCGGCTTTCATCGTTGGCTTTGTCAAAAAACGCGTTCATGACTGGCTCCTGTATTTTGCTGTCATGGCCGAATATTGACAGCTTACGCATGGCGAAAAACCCGCAATCTTGCTTTCTAATTCTACTCGGTTAGCAGAAAAGTTTTGAACTGTGGCGACATCCATGTGGTAAAGCTGTCGCCTTCTTTGGTGATCAGATAAACCGCCAGCCCCTCTTTCTGCGCGACCTGTTTGGCTTTTTCCGTGCCAAGGACCATCAAGCCCGTATCCCAGCCATCAGCTTCCAAAGCGGTCGGCGCAATCACGGTCGCGGAAACTAATTTGTGTTGAATGGGTTGCCCGGTTTGCGGATCGATCACGTGCGAAAGGCGTTTGCCATCAAGCTCGTAGTAATTGCGATAACTTCCGGATGTGCTGATACCGTGACCGTTGAGATCCACCACCGCCTGCACCGCGTTTTCACGATCGGTCGGTTTTTGAATCGCCACGCGCCAGGCTTTGCCTTCTGCATTAGTGCCACGCGTCACAACGGCCCCGCCAACGGAAACTAAATAGCGGCTGATGCCGTTTTGTTCCATTAAACGAGCCAGATGATCGGCGGCGTAACCTTCACCGACGGTAGAGAGATCAACATACAAACCAGGGAGATCCTTCTGTAGCCATTGTTTCCCCGACTGATTAATCACCGTCAAATGATGTAAGCCAGTTAACGCTTTCGCGGCATCAATTTGCGCCTGAGTGGGGGTTTTGACGGGCTGTTTATCCGGGCCAAATCCCCACAGGTTGACCAACGGCCCAACGGTAATGTCCATCGCGCCTTCTGTTTTTGCGCCAATGCGCAAAGCCATGGTCACAATATCGCTCATCGCTTCATCAACCGCGTAAGGCTCAGTCGAACGGGATTGGTTGAAACGCGATAATGCGGAGTCCGTTTTATATGTCGACATCAGGCGATCGTCGCCGTCTAACTGCGCCTGAATTTTTTCACGTAACTCTGTCTGCCGGGCATTATCTACGCCCGCGACGCTTGCACGCCAGTATGTGCCCATGGTTTTGCCTTCCAGCACCATGCCGGAATTGCCTTTCGCTGTTGGGTTATCACAGCCAGCCAAAGCGCCAACGACTATGGCAAACAGGCCATAGCGTAATAAACGTAAATCCATTGTTTCTCTCTCCTGTTTGAGCGCAAAAGGGTACACCAACTGGCTTAGAATTTGGTTAAAAGTGCATGTTTGTTGAGAGTACAGACGTAAAAAAGGCGCCCTAAGGCGCCTTTTATTGCTAATACTGCGAGAGCAGAAATTAGAACTGGTAAACCAGACCAACACCTACGATGTCATCAGTACCGATGCCAGCGTTGCGGGTGAAGTTGTTTTCGTCCAGCAGGTTGATTTTGTAATCAACATAGGTGGACATGTTTTTGTTGAAGTAGTAAGTCGCGCCAACATCAACATATTTAACCAGATCCTGGTCGCCGTAACCTTCCAGGTCCTTACCTTTAGACTGCAGGTAAGCAATGGATGGACGCAGACCGAAATCGAATTGATATTGAGCTACAACTTCGAAGTTCTGTGCTTTGTTAGCAAAGCCCAGGTCACCCGCGCGAGTTGCGTTGTAAGTCTGGGTGTACTGAGTTGCCAGGTAGATGTTGTTAGCGTCATATTTCAGACCACCGGTGTAAGTTTCAGCGCGATCGCCTTCACCTACAGCCATGTTGTTCTGGTCAGTAGTACGCTTGGAGCTAGAGATTGCTGAACCCAGGCTGAAACCTTCGCCCAGATCATAAGTTACGGAACCGCCGAAGCCATCACCGTTCTGTTTCAGAGCGTTACGGCCGTTCTGAGTAGAACCTTCGCCAGAAACGCTGCCGTTTTTGCCTTGATATTGCAGAGCAAAGTTCAGGCCATCAACCAGACCGAAGAAGTCGGTGTTACGGTAAGTCGCAACGCCGTTAGCACGGGATTGCAGGAAGTTATCAGAACCGTAGGTGTCGCCGCCAAATTCTGGCAGAACGTCAGTCCATGAAGTTACATCGTAAACTACGCCGTAGTTACGACCGTAATCGAATGAACCGTAATCAGCAAAGCGAACACCAGCAAACGCAAGACGAGTCCACGCTTGATCGCTGCTACCTTCAACGTTGTTTGCTTGAACGTTGTATTCCCACTGGCCGTAACCGGTCAGTTGGTCATTAATCTGAGTTTCGCCTTTGATGCCGACACGGAAGTAAGACTGGTCACCGTCAGCGCCTTTGTCGTCAGAAAAGTAATGTAAGCCATCTACTTTACCGTACAGATCTAATTTGTTGCCGTCTTTGTTGTAAATTTCGGCCGCATGAGCGGTGCCTGCTACCAGCAATGCTGGAACCAGGAGGGACAGTGCTTTAACTTTCATGTTATTAACCCTCTGTTATATGCCTTTTTATATGCCACTGCTTACTGATTAAATTACTAATCAGTCGGCGAACCCATTGTCCAAAACAAATACAGATTAATCCAACCCGAATATGATACTAAAACCATAGAGATGTTTCATTTATCCATATAGGTGTTTCAAAATGTAAATTTGAGGGAACTTTTTTCAGCACAAAAAGACTATAACGTAAGCACTAATAATCAAAAAAAATATAATTTATATATAAATCAAACAAGTAGCCAATGTTTATAACTGTAGCACTGAATGTTAAAACATAGCTCTGATTTATATATAAAATATATCTCGCTATCATCATTAACTTTATTTATTACCGTCATTCAGCTTTGAATGTCTGTTTTACCCCTATTTTGGACCGGATGCTTGCATCCGGTTTTTTTTACGCTTCTTTACGTAACTTTAAACATTCTGTGCTATCCACGCAAAAAAGTAATGACTATTAAGAAAACGCTCAATTTTCTGTCATGAAATCCTACTGTCAAAACGGGAATTTTCCTAAAAAGACAAACCCGACACCCAATCATTCCAGAAAAAACAGTTGTACAGCCAGCATTTCCTTGTACAAAAATAACCCGACTCTCTGCCTAAAATATCCTCCATTTAACGCCGCTATTTTGGCGAATTATCAACAGCCTGGAAATGTGGCAATTTCGAATTATACTCGTTGAGTTTTAACACACAGACGATGACGCCAACGCTGGTTGCAGGTATTCTTACCAAGGGCGCGTTGGTTCTCTTGCTAACCGCTTTCAACGCCTGCCTGCTGGCCTGGCAGAGCAGTGGATATTTTAAAGTGGCGAATGTTCGCCGGGTTGCGCGCTAACAATGAGTCAGTCAGACAGTATGATCCCTAATAAATTTTCGCTAATCCCCGGCAATATCACGCGCTTCTTCCTGCTATTGATCCTCGTGCTACTGGTCGCTATGGGCGTCATGGTACAAAGCGCCGTCAACACCTGGCTGAAAGATAAAAGTTATCAGATTGTCGATATCACTCATGCGCTGCATAAAAGGGTTGATGTATACCGTTACGCGACCTGGCAGATTTACGACAATATTGCTGTTTCCACCTCTCCGGCCAGTGATGGGCTACAAGAAACCCGTCTGCGCCAGGATGTTTACTATTTAGATAAGCCACGCAGTAAAACTGAAGCCCTGATTTTTGGCTCCCACGACAGTTCTACCCTGGATACCACCCAACGTATTTCGACTTACCTCGATACGTTATGGGGTGCCGAAACCAGCCCGTGGTCGATGTACTATTTAAACGGCCAGGATAACAGCATGATTCTGGTCTCAACGTTGCCACTAAAAGATCTCTCCAGCAGCCTTAAAGACAGTGGCGTCAGCACCATCGTTGATTCCCGCCGCGCTGAGATGCTCCAACAGGCAAACGCACTGGATGAACGAGAAAGTTTTTCTCTGCTGCGTACGCTGGCCTGGCAGAACGGCCACTACTTTACGCTGCGCACCACCTTTAACCAGCCAGGCCATCTGGCCACTGTTGTGGCGTTTGATTTACCGATTAATGATTTGATTCCGCCCACGATGCCGCTGGAAAGTTTCCGTCTGGAAAATAACGATGCGCAAAAGCAGATTAACAGCGCAGAGAAAGATGGCCCGGAAAGCGTGACCATTAATTTTAATGGTACAAAAATTGATATCACCTCCCCTCTTGCCACCACGAATCTGCGCCTGGTGTGGCAAGTGTCCCTCGGCACTTTGCTGATGGACACCTTGCAGAACATTTTATTCCCGCTGTTGCTCAATCTCGGTCTGCTGGCCCTGGCGCTGTTCGGTTTCACCAATTTCCGCCAACATACGGCACGTCCTGCCGAAGTGCCGAGTGGCAATGCCGAATTGCAAATCTTACGCGCATTAAATGAAGAGATAGTCGCGCAGCTGCCACTGGGGTTGTTGGTGCATGATCTGGATTCAAACCGTACTGTTATCAGCAATAAAATTGCCGACCATCTGCTCCCGCACCTGAACTTGCAAAACATTATTGCGATGGCCGATCAGCATCAGGGGGTCATTCAGGCGACGATCAATAACGAACTGTATGAAATACGCCAGTTCCGTAGCCAGATTGCCCCGCGCACGCAGATTTTTGTCATTCGCGATCAAGACCGTGAAATCCTGGTCAATAAAAAGCTCAAACAAGCTCAACGCCTGTATGAGAAAAATCAGCAGGGGCGGATTACGTTCATGCAGCATATTGGCGAAGCGCTACAGCTGCCGGTGAAGAACATTGCCGAACAAGTCAGCGCGCTCAATACGCCAGAAGCGCGTGGCATAGCCAATGAAGCGCAAAAAATTGTGCGTTTGGTGGATGAGATTCAGTTGCTCAATATGCTTGAGTCCGACACATGGAAAACCAATGCGACGCAATTTGCTATTCAGCCATTGATTGATGAAGTCGCGCTGGAAATGCTGCCGATAATCAAGCGCAAAGGCTTACAACTGCTTATCAACAACCAGCTGGCTGCGGATGAAGAACGCCACGGCGACCGGGAAGCGCTGCGTAAAGTGCTACAATTGCTACTGCACTATTCCGTGATCACGACGCAAATTGGCAAAATCACCCTCGATATCAGCGAGGAAGAATCCAGCCCTGATCGGTTGTTATTCCGTATTCTGGATACTGGCGAAGGGATTAGTAGCGGTGAAGTCGATAATCTCCACTTCCCGTTCCTGAACGAAACGCATGAAGATCGTTACGGGCGAGCCAACGGATTAACCTTCTATTTGTGCGATCAACTGTCTCGCAAAATGGGCGGGCATTTGAATATCAAAACCCGTGAGGACATTGGGACTCGCTACAATCTGCATATTAAAATGACCGCTGAACCGCAGCCTGAAGAGCAAGAAGAGAAATTGCTTGATGACGTGGTGGCGATGATTGATATCACCTCAAATGAAGTGCGAAGTATCGTCACGCGTCTGCTGGAAAACTGGGGAGCCCGGTGCATCACCCCAGATGAAAGACTGGCAAGTCAAGAGTTTGATATCTTCCTGACAGATAATCCGTCTAATCTTACATCTTCGGGATTACTTTTAAGCGATGATGAGAACGGAATGCGTAAACTCGGCCCAGGTCAGTTCCGGGTTAATTTTAATATCAGCAATGCAATGCAGGATGCGGTGCTACAACTGATAGAAGAACAATTGGCGCAGGAAGGAATTTCTGAGTCACCGCTAGGCGGCGATGAAAATGCGCAGCTTCATGCCAGCGGTTATTACGCGCTGTTTGTTGACACAGTACCGGAAGATGTTAGGAGATTGTATACTGAATCTGCAGCGCACGATTTCGTGGCGTTAGCGCAGACAGCTCACCGCCTGAAAGGGGTGTTTGCAATGCTCAACCTGGTACCCGGCAAGCAGTTATGTGAAACGTTAGAGCATCACATTCGTGAAAGTGATGCTGCCAACATACAAAAATACACCAGCGATATTGACGCTTACGTCAAGAGTTTGCTGTAGCAAGGTAGCCTATTACATGAACAGTATGAACGTAATTATTGCCGACGACCATCCGATTGTCCTGTTCGGCATTCGTAAATCTCTCGAGCAGATCGAGTGGGTGAATGTTGTCGGTGAGTTTGAAGATTCCACAGCGCTTATCAATAACCTTCCAAAACTTGATGCTCATGTTTTGATAACCGATCTCTCAATGCCTGGCGACAAGTACGGCGACGGCATCACGCTTATCAAATACATCAAGCGTCATTTCCCTAGCCTGTCGATCATCGTTCTGACGATGAACAACAACCCTGCTATTTTAAGCGCGGTATTAGAACTTGATATCGAAGGGATTGTGCTGAAGCAAGGCGCGCCAACTGACTTACCAAAAGCACTGGCCGCATTGCAGAAAGGCAAAAAATTTACACCAGAAAGCGTGTCTCGCCTGCTGGAAAAAATCAGTGCGGGTGGATATGGAGACAAACGTTTGTCTCCAAAAGAGAGTGAAGTTTTGCGTCTGTTCGCAGAAGGTTTCCTGGTGACCGAAATCGCTCGCAAATTGAATCGCAGCATCAAAACGATCAGTAGCCAGAAAAAATCAGCAATGATGAAACTGGGTGTGGAAAATGATATCGCCCTACTGAACTACCTTTCTTCAGTCAGCTTGTCTCCAGCCGACAAAGAGTAACTCTCCCCTTCAGACTTCAAGTTGCAGGACTAAAATGCCCCTGGCGTTTTAGTCCTGCAACTCGAATGATTTAGCTGTAGGGTTTCTAATCTCGATGCTCACGAACCCTTGCCGCATAAAGCTCGACTGTCGTTTTGAGGATGTCCAGCGTCACCGGCTTCGACAGGCAGCTATCCATTCCAGACTCAAGACAACGTTGTTTCTCTTCGGCCAGCGCATTGGCTGTCACGCCCACGACTGGCAGCGTCAAACCGAGCTGACGGATACGCTGTGTCAGACGATAACCATCCATATTCGGCATGTTGACGTCGCTGAGTACAATATCAATGTGATTTTTACTCAGTACATTGAGCGCATCCACGCCATCATTCGCCGTTTTACACTGATAACCCAATGATCCCAGCTGATCTGCCAGCAAACGTCGGTTGATAGGATGATCATCGACGACGAGGATCATCATGTCATCGTTACGTTCATTGTTACCCGAAGGCGTCGGTGCATCCGTATTAACACCCGGCAGGTTAACCGTAACGCTGAAAATCCGCCCCAATAGCAGCAGCAAATCATGAGGCGCGGCAAGGCTGTGAAGCCAGCAACCCGGGGAGGCTTCAATAGGAATACCGATATGGCGACGGCAGAAAATAATCGCGGCTCGCCCTTCCCAGGCATTTTCCAGTTCGTCATCAGTAATTAATATATCGTCGCTATCAGGCGTTTGGCCCTGATACTGCCGTACTTCAAAGTGGTTTCTTATCAGTATCGACTCGAGGAATTTACTCAGCGAAGCATTCCGTACCGCCAGCCAGCATCGCTTATTCACCAACCCTTCAACCTGCACAGGCTCAGCGTAACTCGCACTGTATAAAGGAATGCGAATCGTAAACTGGCTCCCCATTCCCACTTCGGTATCAACAGAAATATCGCCATCCATCATGCTGATAAGCTTTTCACAGATAGCCAGGCCGAGGCCGGTTCCCTGGAAATTGTGCTGTACGCCCGTACCTGCCTGGAAGAAGGGATCAAATAACTTCGTGACTTCTTTGGCCGGAATGCCCACGCCCGTGTCGCGCACGCGTAACGAGAGGTAATCCCCTTCCACGCTGACATGCAGAACAATGCAGCCAATATCTGTGAATTTAATGGCGTTACTCAGCAAGTTGGAAATCACTTGCTGCAAGCGCATCGGGTCACCTTGCAGCGTCAACGGTACATCCGGTTCGATAAAACAGTACAGTCCCAGCTGTTTGCGCACCACCAGCGGTAAATAGTTGGCAGTTATATGACTCATCACTTCACGCGGTGAGAAGACTCGCGGCTCTATTTTTAACTGTTCTGACTCGATTTTTGAAAAGTCGAGAATGTCGCTGATGATTTTCAGCAACAGGCTCGAAGAGTTGCTCATCGCCGTCACGAGGCGATCGACACCTTTCGGCAACTCTTTGGTTTGCAATAAATCCAGGTTACCGATGATGCCGTACAACGGCGTACGCAATTCATGGCTGACCGTTGCGAGGAACATTGATTTTGACTGGCTCGCCTGCTCCGAGGCTTGCGCCATTTCCTGTAGCGATTCTTCCATTTTGACGCGCGCACTGACATCTACCAGCACACAAATCGCGACGTTTTCATTGCGATAACGGGAGTGGACAAAGCTTATCTGCAGGTTGGTATGGCTGCTGGTTAACACATCAACAAAGTTAACCTGCTGACCACAAATAATTTGCGTTAACCGCTGACGGTCTTCGTGCGTCAACATGTTGAGATAATTGTGCGCCAGTTCGTTACTCAGGATGTTAGTCCCGTCCTGAGTACGAAGAATGCAGATCCCGACAGGAGCGGAAGCGACTATTTTACGGTTGAACTGCTCGTGTTCTTCCAGGCGCAGCGCGTCATTTTCTGCGGGAATAAACACCCGTTTTTCATACATCCGCGCCAGGGTAAACAGCACAGCCCCAACAAGAATATTCAGCAACACCGCATTCAGGATCAGCATGCGGATGCGCTCAAGCACCATATCCACAGGGACTGAATACACCACGCTCATTGAAGAAGGCGGTAAGTTTTTCTTGAGAATGAAGTGCTTAAAGCCCGATGTATAGCCAAACCATGAGCGTTCCTGAAGCCATTTTTCTTCAGGCTGAATACGCATTTCCGGGCCGTTAAGTGTGATAAGCGGGCGACTATTTTCATCAAGAATAGTGACGCCAATCGGCATGGAACCTGGTGAAAGGAAGTTTTCCATGCGGATGGTTTGCTCAACACCCAACAGTGCCTGCAGGCGGTTAGCCAAATAAACAGGCGTCAGCGTATAGAAGTATCCGACGCCCGGGCGAGTGCCTGGGCCAATCCAGTAGATGCTGTTGCTGTGTTCATCCTGCGGTGCGGTGCGATATTTCATGATGCGTTCATGCAAGTTTTTCAGCGCTTTTTCGCGCTCAAGAGGCATTTCACGCAGGCCGAAATCCGCCATGCACAGGTTATCGCCACCAATCAAAAAGACGCGGTTGAGGTCGTAAGCTGCCGAGAAATTATCCCGCCAGTAACGTAAGAACCACGCCAGAGATTGCAGCGAGGAGCGCCACGAAGCGCTGACGGCGGAGCAGTCAGAATCCGGGAACAAAGGCATGAAGCTGGGTGGGTCAATTTTGTTGTCGTCATTATCCATAACCGGCAATACGCCATTGGTCGCGGTAAGACGATTTTCTGCAATGTACTTGAGCTCTTTCACCACATCAGACGTACGCTGAATGTAACGCTGCGCCTGGTCGAAGCTGATATTAAATTCCTGACGGATTTCTGACTCTTTGTCGTGTAACGCATTCACGATATAGAACACGGAAAAGAGTGCAATCAACAGCCAAAGCAATAAAGCCAGAGCCCGGAACAGGTAGCGGGAGACTTTGAGTGTGGTGCGAAAGGAGACAAGATATTTCAAATTGAGCCAGGTCCGGGAAATTGCAAAACTTTGGATGCCGTTAAGGTAGCCGCAAAAATCGCAGCCCGCAACGGGCGAAGCATCATCCAGCACAAGCTTTTCACTGGCGGTAAGCCGCTTATGCGTCAATGACCTTACGGATCGTGGCCGGATACCGGAAGTAAGATCATCACATCCCTTCTTTTAATAGTGTTGCTTATTTAACGTATTCAAAAGCCTTACTAACTGACATTCTGATTTGATGCCAAGCCTCGCCATCAGATTCGCTTTATGCGCATAAACAGTTTTTTCGCTGATTTCTAATTTAATAGCGATTTGCTGAGTGCTCACCCCAGCCACGATCAGAGACATAAGATCTGACTGCTTTTGGGTTAATTTCACGCACTTGCAATTAAAGCAATTCCTTAAGGGCACCTCCTGTTTTATTCTGTTAACCCCCTTAAAGAGGATATCTCCTATTTTGCAAAGCGAATCACTGCGATTGACATACGCAATATCCTTAATGCATAAAGGAAGAATTGATTGTTTTAGAATGTTGGCATCGGTATACACTCCCAGAATAAAACTGTTTTTCTTTCGATAGTTTAACGTGGGTTGGCAAAAGGCAGTCTCCCCAGCAACGAAGCTTTTTATAATAATATCTGCTTGCGAAACGCTCTCCTCAGTGAAGTCGTAAAACTCCACTTGCATTTGTTTGTGAGAAACAAAAAAATTACGCAGGTATAGCTCCATACCTGCACGGAATAAAATATTATTATCTTCTATGACAATCTTTAGCATCAACAGACCTGTAGCACTGTAATTAAAATTAGCCTGACATTCCCTTCAGCTTGTTATGGGTTTGTCAGGCTATCTCTTAATCTGGACCTAATAACTCGATTATTGCCAGGTAAATGACAGCAACACTGTACTTCTGATCTGACCGGCCACAGCGCCACTATTTTGCGCCACGACGTGTGCGGCCAAAGGCACAATCGCATTATGAGTAGATGAATCGACATTCACCGTCATACTGCTCCCCTTACCTTTAATACTGCTGTGGCTATTGGCATCTGCCAGTTCAATAGCAATATTTTGCGCAGACCCTTCATTTTTATATAAAGAAAGGTCGTCGGAGTATGGCGTGCCATCAAAGGTGACAATCACTTTTGTCGTCATGACAGGGCAACCAATCAGTTTTACCTGAAAAGGCACCCATTCCGAAGACGCGCCAGCGGTTCTGAGATGAGTTCCCAGTAGTTGACCAAAATCAACGTCCTGGTTAACCGACCCGGAATCCACAACGCAAGGACTGACCACCACATTTCCATAGATATTCAGGTCGGCACTATTCGTCGTAAAGGGAATGACGGCAATGAGCGCCAGCATCGGGATAACCCTGCTCCATTTCATGCAATATCCTTTTTCAGGCTAACAGGCATTACTGATAGGTAAATGCAACCTGCATTGCGCTGACAATGGTGCCAGGGTTAATGCTGCCTACGCTGGTAAAGGAGCGTGCGTCGAAGACATAGCTGACCGCATGGGTAGTTGAATTCACGTTCTGAGTCCAGGTTGACTGGTTTGGATTCACAGATGTATCAGTCCACGCAGCGGCATTAGGTTTAATTTTTACCCCTACGCCTGCGGCCGTACCGGTGTTTGCAAACAGGTTGGTATCACTGGCGTAAGGAGTGCCAGAAATGGTCGCCACTGTTTTAGTCGTACTGGCTGGGCAATCTTTCAGGGCAATCGTGAAAGTCTGCGCCGTGCCGCCATAAGAGCCTGCAGTGGCAAGTTCCGTGGCCGGAATATCTCCCAGGGTGACATTAAGATTGGAGTTTGCGGTATCAACAGTACAAGGTGACGCAATCACGTTGCCCGTAATATTGACCTGAACCGGAGCCGCAACGGAAGCGTGGATGCTGCCAGCCAGTAATAAGGTATTGGCCAGAGCAAGCAGAGTCATTTTATTCATGATGGTTCCTTTATTTAATAGTGGTAGTAAATCTTTAATGGGTAATAAAACTATTCGTGGCCTAATTTATTGGTAAGTAAAATCAACCTGTAATACAGCGCTGATGGTGCCAGGTATGGATGGCTGGGCTGTGGGGCTGTATGCCCGCGCGACCAGATTAAATGCCACGGTGTGATCTGCTGCTACCGTCTTTGTTATTGATGGGCGCACAGAACTAATAAATTGACTGTCATCAGAATTACCGACCTGGATTGCGGTACGCGTTGCTGTGCCGCTATTTTTATACATTCCCGGATATGCAGGATCAAATGCCCCGGAGAAAGTGGCCGTTGCGCTGGTAATTGCCGGGCAGTTTTTTAGTTTAATTTGAAAGCTGGTATATGGAGATACATAAAATGTATCCAGTGTTGACGCCTGAATATCCCCCAGGTCTACGTCAACCGAGGCTGCCCCGTCGACCACACAGGGAATAGCCTGTACCGTCCCGTTAAAATCAACCCGTGACGAATCCGCAAACACCGAAGATGCGTTCATCAATAAACCACATAATAATATCGCTATTTTTTTCATAAATAATCCCCAGCAGGTTTTCATAAATAACCTGACGTTAAAGTTTTTCTCTATATATGCTGATGAGCAGATCAGTTGTAATAAACAGTAATCGTAATTGACGTAGAATAATTACCCACCGTCGGCGTAGTATTTAAATACGTTAACTTGGTTGTAAAGGGAATTGATGCTGACATGGCAGACGTCATATCAGCAAAAGCCGTCACGTTACTGAAATCAACGGGCTGCCCAGTGCTATTGTTCACCAATCCCAGCTTCAACCCATTCCCCAGATTTAAACCTGTGCTGTCTGCCAACGGGCTCGGTGAAGTATATTGCGCCGTCAGTTTAAACGGGGCGGCACAGTCTTTCGTTACCGATGCGGTGAACGTTTTATCTGCGGCGGCAGGTTGGCCCACGACGGCATTAAACGAGTTCACACTATCGAAAGTAATGCTGCTTGGCGTCACCGAAAGATTAGCCGAACAGGGCAGGAATCGAATTCCTGTCAGGCCTATATTGTTATAACGGAAGTTTTCCACCACGTTCAACCCACCCACACCATCAAGCTGGAAGACACTGAAATAATCCCAACCGGAATAATTCCCGCTCATGGTCCCTTTCTTTTTAATGTACACGTTATAACTAAAGGTAAAGTTTGTCGGATAAGAACTCTTGCAAACATCCGGGGTAAAGTTACAAACGGGAACCACAATCGGCAACGGCACCTGCATGGCAGACATATTGATGTCTGAACCATTGAGGACAATGCCATATTCGATCCCCGCACCTAATGGCACACGGTCTGGATTAGGGTATAAATAAACGTTTTCAGCCGCTCCCGCCCGGTCTTTCCAGCAGGTCACATTCATGGTTCTATTTTCAGAACGCCAGATAACGGTGCCATCGGGCACAGATTGAGGCACCGCAATAGAACCGATATTTTCGGTAAAATAGAATGAACCATTATCGGCGGACTGACAGCGCAGAGCTAAAGCCTGATTTGAAAATAATAATGACACCCCAATAATAAAGATCGCTTTTTTTATATTCTTAAATAAAAAAATGCAGCATGCATGAAAACGAGATTGTATTTTCATTGTTTAATACCTGATAAATGGTGCAGTTCTGTCTGGTGTCGATTATTCCGAGCATATCGCCAATAAAAAATTAGCGGCACTGCCCGGTAGAAATAACAATGCCATCTTCAGACGCTTTTTCTGGCAAGACATAATGTATTTGGCACTGTTGATCCGGAGTGCTCCCCCATTTCGCCAGTAGCGTTCCTTGATCGGCCAAACCGGTTAAATAGACTTGCCCGTTATCACCCACAATGAAACTTTGCGCATTTTGCTCGGACATATTTGTCACTATGGCCCCGAATGGAACAGGCACGCCGTTCATACGCAGCAACGTCATCATTGCGCGTTGACCAACATTGGCGACAAAGCTGGCACGCACGACGGCTCCGCGCGTTGGCACCACGTTCTGGTTGGTCAGTTCCAGATCCACGTTTTCTGGCAGGGTTTCGGTGTTCAGCTGAACCTGATTTCTGCGGTATGGGCTGGTGTAAGGCACGATGGCATAACCCCGCCAGTCCGTTTTCACGCCCGTCTGGTTACTGATGCCGACGCCGCTGGCTCCCGGAGCCTTCACCAGGGCCACGGTTTCGCCCAGTGGCTGCCCAAAAGTCACGCCGTCCTCATGTACCAGGACTCCGCCCTGCACGCCATAGTTCACACGCTGAGTATTTTGGTCATAGGCATAGCCCGCAGTCAATTCCGCGTAGGTGCCGCGATAATCTGCATTAAGGTTACCGGTATTCCCTGCGCCCTGGCTGCCGTAACCTTCCTGCACACTCCAGCTTAGGTTGTTATCAGCGAGCGTGGTGCCATTCAGACCCACGGTCTGAGTGGTGTTGCCGCTCTTGCTGGTGTTCAGGTTATAGCTGGCGTAAGTACGCGGCAAAAACTGGTCAAGCGGGATACTGATATTCAGACTGAATATCTGATCGCGATCGTAGACTTTCCCCGAATTACTGCCGTCACCGCTACCACGCGAGTTTTCGTTGTAGCTGTAGTTGAGACCATAACTGATGCCGTTCCAGGCATTATTGTAGCCGCCGCCTATCGAGCGCAGAGTTCGGTTGCTGCTCCAGTAGTCTTCTGAGACCCAGCTCAGTGATAGCGATCCGGCATTCTCCCAGAGATTCTGGCTGATCGTCATTTCGCTGCGGTTACGGCGTCGATCTACCTGCGTGTTCAGGTTGTCAGACCGCCAGGTATCCATCACTTCTTGCAGGCTGTAGTAGCCGTCAGTCGAATAGCGATAGCCTGCAATGGCGAAGTTAGTGCCGGTCTGGACAATATTTTTACTGTAACGCACCCGCCACGACTGGCCGGAGTCTTCCGGCATATCCTTCATCGAAGACCAGGCCTGGGTCACATCGGTCGACAACGCGCCGAAATCCCCGAGGTTTTTACCTAAGCCAAGCGCGACGGAACGATATTTATCCGACCCCTGCCCGCCGCCATACAGCGTGAACCCGTGAGGCAGACCGTAAATCGCCGTACCTTGTGCGAAAGGCGTGTCATCAACCTGATTGTCATAAGAACGATACTGACCACCGGTGACCGCAAACTTTAACCGCCCTTCACGCTGTAAAACCGGGAGCGAGGCGAAAGGTACTACCAGCACCTGCTCGCTGCCATCCGCTTCTTTAATAGTGACGTAAAGATCGCCGGAGCTGCCCGTCGGGTACATATCATTGATTTCAAAAGCACCCGGTGAAACATAGCTTTGATAAATGATGTAACCGTTCTGGCGGATAATCACCTGCGCGTTGGTGCGAGCGATCCCGCGGACCACGGGTGCATAGCCTTTGAGGCTGTCCGGCATCATCTCATCATCGGAGGCCAACTGCGCCCCGCGAAACGGCACGCTGTCAAACACGTCTGATGGAGAAGAACTGTCACCCAATGTCAGCTGACTTTTCAGAGCATTGATACTGCGCTGTGCGTAGGTATAAACAGAATTCCACTTGTCTTGCCCGTTACTGTCGCGGTTCCAGGTCGAGTAATTGCGTAAACGCCACGGCCCGATATTAATCCCCGGACGCAGGTTGGCATATTGGCTATTACCATCCTCCCCTGTGTTACTGCGCGAATAGTTGTTTGAGGCACTCAGGCTGTAATTGAGAAGAAAAGCCGGAATACCGTTATCCCACAATTTTTCCGGAACGTATCCGCGCGCTTTCTGCTCAATGGCTGCCTGCGGGATGCTTAGCAGAAGCTGTTGCTGAGAGAAGCGAAACTCCGCGCTGGCCTGGGGGATCGCGCTGAGACTTGCGCATTCCGCACTGTTATCCCCTAACTCAGGGAAAAGCGCGGTTTTAATGCCCATATCCTGCAATTGTGCAACGCTGAGGCAAGGTTGCAGACTCTCTTTGCCTGCGCCATCTTTCAGCATCTTAAACTCTATATCGCGCGTGTCATATTCCTGATCATTGACATAGATATCGACGTGATAAGTTCCCGGCGCCTGACCCGCCCCTTCCTCAAAAACAGACAGATCTGAACTCCCCTGGCCTGGATTATCTAATTCCAGTAACGCAGGGTTGAAATATTCACGGGCATTGGTAACAGGTGAAAAACCGCAAATCGCCAGCTGGCTGGCAATTAACCACGCCAGTCTACTGACTCGTAATCTATCCCTGGTATTGATCTGTTTTTCATGGCTATACATCATTAAGCTCCATTGCCAACGAGACAATAAATTTTCCTGACTCTTTTAAAATTATTTTTATCGAGACTGACTTTAAGCAACGTCGGATCACAGAGCGGCACGGTGCTCTTCACCAATACCACCGAAGTCACTGATGATTTTCCAGGTGACCGTTCCTGCTGTTACGCCGGATAGCAACTTAAAGGTCGCGCTGCTTTGCGGTGCAACATAAGTGACATCCGCGACTTCTTTACCGCCGACTTTCACTTCCTGGAAATTCATATAAAACGGGGTGGGATTAGTCACACTCAGACTATTACCGTTACGTTTCCAGACTAATTTCTCTGCACTTTCTTCAGGAACCCCTTTTAGCCCCTGCGGACGATATATCAATTTGATACGTGTCTTAACGGCTATTTGCAGAGTGTTTTTAGAATTGTCCTGCTCAACAGAAGGAATGGCCTTAATATTCATCCAATAAAGGGATTCACGATCGGTAGCCAAATTTCCACCAGCACGGACAATACGTAATACGTTGCTTTTGCTTCCATCAAGACGAAACAGCGGAGGCGTCACCATGAAAGGGGCTTTCTCAGTGCCATTCTCGCCGGTATCAATCCACGACTGGATTAAATAAGAGACGTTGTCGGGGTTGTTGACGCTGAGTGAAGACTCCTTCTTGCCACCATCATAAATAACGCGCGTACCGCCGACGACCACACCTGCATAAGTGGATGCCGTTGCGAGCAATAAAGAAAGAAAAAGAGCACCAGAAACAATTTTCATTAATAACCTCAAAAGAAAATATGAAGAAAGGCCGATCGTAATGACCCGGCCTTCATTAAGTACTGGCTTACTAATTAGCCATAAATGACTTAGTTGTAAGTTACAGAGAAGTTAGCCGTGGAGTTCGCAGGGCCGACAGAAACAGTGTCAGAAGTCGCGATATAACGAGCCACGAATTTCAGTTTATTATCAGCAGTGCTGGACAGCGGGTATGCTTTAGAAGCAGTAAACAGCGGCAGTACGGTGTTAGCATCGTCAGCCAGCTGAATGCCTACGCCAGTAGCAACGCCGCTTTCTGGGGTCAGAGCCAGAACGCTGGTGTCACCGGTAACATTGGTGCCGTCAAATTTAACCATTGCGTTGTGAACGGTATCCGGGCAGTTTTTCAGAACCAGAGTGAAGTCGGTTGCTGCAGCAGTAGAGCCTGCACCAGTAAATTCAGTTTTCATAACCTGACCCAGAGTCACATCCAGTGGAGCTGAAGGCGTGTTGACAACTTCACAACCCGCATCGATGATTTCACCCTTGAAATCAACCTGGCCACCTGCGGCAAAAGCTGAAGAAGCAGACAGCACAGCAGCAACAGCGAAAGCAGAAGCAATAATATTTTTTTTCATATTTAAGTCCTTAAATGTTTTCTTGAATTCCGTCAGAATTAGATAGTCGAATCCCTCATCTTAATTAAAAGAAAGAGTCCATTGACGGAATATGCTTGGTAGATAAATAGAGCATTAGAATAATATCCTTCACGCCCGGGCATTTCATTAAGTAAAAATAAAACAACTTCCACGTAAATAAATACGTAAAAAGCTTTCTTAATACATTATTTCTTGCCGGAAATGTTCATTACCCTTTTGCTGAAACAAGTTTCCTCAAAAACTAATATCCATTCAAGATTTTTTTCGGTGTATTTTTACACCGTAACATTCGTTCACACTTCCAGGAATATTCACCATAATTCCTGCATCCATACCAGGAGCCAGGCTTCACCAAATAAAAACATCGCAGGCCATAAGTAATGACTAAATATATAAAACCTTTTTTCACCGCAAATCCTGAACTGGAAAGCATGAAACCTACCGCTGATATTGAACGGTTAATGATGCATTTAAATCCCGAACTTAACAATATTAAAACATATAACGACCAAATTATTAACTACAACACAAATAAGGTACGTCAATGTTTTCTATTACATAAAGGCAGCGTTTCACTTTATAGAATGGTGGATGGCATGGTGCTAAATACCGAGTCAGCCCCGTATGTTTTCGGCATGAGCACACAGCTAACGCATGCCGACTACCTTTACATCCGTGTCCATGATGCCGCTGAGATCAGTATGCTATCCATTGACCGGGCAAATGAAATTATTGAAGAACACAATCTGTGGAAAAATTTGGCATACCTGCTGATTTACACCGCAACACGGGTTTACGATCACTGCACTAAAATATCGGCTCTTACTTCGTATGATGTGATTCGCTACCAGATTTATGAGCTCATGAGTGAAACGGAGAGCGTTCGCCGCTCTGTGACGATCGCCAAATACGTGCAAGATCGGACGTTCCTCTCCCGCAGTAGCATCATGAAAATATTGGCCGAACTTAAGAAGGGGGATTACATTGTTACGGACAAAGGAATGCTGGTATACATTAATCATATCCCTTTGAAATATTGATGGTCAGTATGGGTCATTGTCGATCCAGTCATATGCTAGACTAAAAATAATAACCTATGACGATGACATGAATAATGAGCAAAGAGCTACTTTCCGGCCCTTCTCCTTCGATGATACAGGTGCAGGCGACTCTTGATTTAGTCGAAAAACTCAGCCCGCATCTTACGTTTGAAATCGTGCCGCCCCAAAGCAAATTCCCTTACATCATCGATGATATCCCTATGTGTACGGTTGTACGATCCGGGAAGGTTAGGGTCCGCCGTGACAGTGATGAGATCGTCATAGCTTCAGTACCGATCCCTAATATCATGGGGGTCGGTTCATTAGTACCCAAAAATGCGGGGCTCTATATCGAAACGGTCAGCGAATGTTCCATTGCGTCACTGACTTCTGAGCAGGTCCTGAAATTGATTGGGCAACTCGATCTCTGGCAGTTGCTCTCTGCCCATATAACGAAGGTTGCCAATAATGTTCTGGTGTATAGCATCATCATGACGCCGCCAACGGCATACGAAGTGATCCGCTTTCAGCTGTTGGCACTGATGGATGAAGATTCAGATATCAGGAACGACATCACTGCGGCGAATTATATTTTGCAACGAACCCGGTTATCCCGAAGTTCGGTGATGAAAATTCTCGCCGAGCTGAAAAAAGGAGAGTTTATAGTGATGGACGAGGGACGGCTTATCCACATCAATAAGCTACCACACAAGTACTAACCCACGGTCGAAGAAGGGACAGGTTCGCCCTCTCCCCGCCTGTCACCACCGTCAGAACTTTTCGATAACCTTAAAGTGCATTAACACCAGTGTCATATCCGGTGAGAACAGATCGTACTCTTCAAAAAAGCGTTTATGCTCGTTGCGCCAGTAAGCCAGGGTTTTATCACCTTCCCCTTCAGCCAGAGCATGGGCTTCGCCCACCTGATCAAAAGTGGTCATTTCCGTGGTGGTCAGTTCTATCGCGCAAACCGGCTTATTCTTGCCATCCACAACCACAAAGATATCACCAGGCTGCGCGATACCCTCACCATCCAGGTTAGCGCAGGTGGCTGTTTTCACGCCGTCCAGCACCAGTTTGGCCAGTTCATCCGCCTGACGCTCAGTGTCACCGAATGCCCAGCGTTCTACATCTTCATACTTTTCAGGAATAGACATTGTTACCGTACCTTTTATTCGAACCATCAACTGATAATAAAATATAAAACGCCCGATGCAATTTCTTGCACCAGGCGTTTAAGAGACTTCACAATTCAACCAACAAAATTCAGATTATTCGTCCGCTTCGTCGTCGGTATTATCGTCTGCTGCGTCTTCACTTTCTGCTTCTGGTGCGATGTCGTCATCACCTTCAGCAACGGTGCCGTCGATTGCATCCAGCTCTTCTTCGTCAACCGGTTCTGCAACACGTTGCAGACCCACTACGTTTTCATCATCCGCAGTACGGATAAGGATAACGCCCTGGGTGTTACGGCCAACGACACTGACTTCAGAAACGCGAGTACGAACCAGAGTACCAGCATCGGTAATCATCATAATCTGGTCGGTATCTTCAACCTGTACCGCGCCAACGACACTGCCGTTACGCTCGGTCACTTTGATGGAGATAACGCCCTGAGTCGCACGTGACTTGGTCGGATACTCATCAGCAGCAGTACGCTTACCGTAACCATTCTGCGTCACAGTCAGGATAGAACCTTCACCGCGTGGAATGATCAGGGAAACGACTTTGTCTTCGCCTGCAAGTTTGATACCGCGCACACCTGTTGCCGTACGGCCCATGGTACGAACGGCGTCTTCTTTGAAGCGCACCACTTTACCCGCAGCCGAGAACAACATCGCTTCATTGCTACCGTCAGTCAGATCAACACCAATCAGTTCGTCACCTTCGTTCAGGTTAACGGCGATGATGCCTGCAGAACGTGGACGGCTGAAGTCAGTCAACGCAGTTTTCTTCACGGTGCCGCTCGCGGTCGCCATAAACACGTTAACGCCTTCGGCATACTCACGTACTGGCAAGATAGCAGTGATACGTTCGTTCGGTTCCAGCGGCAACAGGTTCACAATTGGACGGCCACGCGCACCACGGCTCGCTTCCGGCAACTGATAAACCTTCATCCAGTACAAACGACCACGGCTGGAGAACAGCAGAATGGTATCGTGCGTATTGGCAACCAACAGACGGTCGATGAAATCTTCTTCTTTAATGCGTGCTGCGGACTTACCTTTACCACCACGACGTTGTGCTTCGTAGTCGGTAAGCGGCTGATACTTCACATAGCCCTGATGGGACAGCGTCACAACCACATCTTCGCGGTTGATCAAATCTTCAATGTTGATATCAGAGGTGTTCGCAGTAATTTCAGTCCGGCGCTTATCGCCAAACTGATCGCGCATCGCAACCAGCTCTTCGGTGATCACTTCCATCAAACGTTCAGCGCTGCCCAGAATGTGCAGCAACTCAGCGATCTGCTCCAGCAGCTCTTTGTATTCGTCGAGCAGTTTTTCGTGCTCAAGGCCGGTCAGTTTCTGCAAACGCAGATCCAGAATTGCCTGAGCTTGTTGCTCGGTCAGGAAATATTGACCATCACGAATACCAAACTCTGGCTCCAGCCACTCAGGACGCGCAGCGTCATCACCGGCACGCTCAAGCATCGCGGCAACGTTGCCCAGATCCCATGAACGCGCGATCAGGCCTGCTTTCGCTTCAGCCGCATTTGGAGAGTGACGAATCAACTCGATAATCGGGTCGATGTTAGCCAGCGCAATCGCCAAACCTTCAAGGATGTGTGCACGGTCACGCGCTTTTCGCAGTTCGAAAATAGTACGACGCGTTACAACTTCACGACGGTGACGCACGAACGCAGAAAGAATGTCTTTCAGGTTCATGATCTTCGGCTGGCCCTGATGCAGCGCAACCATGTTGATACCGAAGGAAGTCTGAAGCTGAGTCTGGGAATAGAGGTTGTTCAGAACCACTTCGCCCACTGCATCGCGTTTGATTTCGATAACAATGCGCATCCCGTCTTTATCAGACTCATCACGCAGAGCACTGATGCCCTCAACGCGTTTGTCTTTCACCAGCTCAGCGATTTTCTCAATCAGGCGAGCTTTGTTCACCTGGTATGGAATTTCATGAACGATGATAGTCTCACGGCCGGTTTTGGCGTCCGCTTCGACTTCCGCGCGTGCGCGGATATAAATCTTGCCACGACCTGTGCGGTACGCTTCTTCGATACCACGGCGGCCATTGATGATAGCGGCAGTCGGGAAATCCGGACCTGGGATGTATTCCATCAGCCCTTCAACGGAGATGTCTTCGTCTTCGATAAAAGCGAGGCAGCCGTTGATAACTTCAGTGATGTTGTGTGGCGGAATATTCGTCGCCATACCTACTGCAATACCGGAAGAACCGTTAACCAACAGGTTAGGGATCTTGGTCGGCATCACATCAGGAATACGTTCGGTACCGTCGTAGTTATCGACAAAATCGACCGTATCTTTTTCCAGATCGGCCATGAGTTCGTGGGCGATTTTCGACATACGGATTTCCGTATAACGCATCGCTGCGGCGGAGTCGCCGTCTACTGAACCGAAGTTACCCTGGCCGTCGACCAGCATGTAACGCAAAGAGAATGGCTGCGCCATACGTACGATGGTGTCATAAACAGCCGTATCACCATGAGGGTGGTATTTACCGATTACGTCACCAACAACACGGGCAGATTTTTTATAGGCTTTATTCCAGTCATTGCCCAATACGTTCATGGCGTAAAGTACGCGACGGTGTACCGGCTTGAGTCCATCGCGGACATCTGGCAGTGCGCGGCCGACAATAACCGACATCGCGTAATCCAGATAGGAGCTCTTAAGCTCTTCCTCAATGTTGACCGGTGTAATTTCTCTGGCAAGGTCGCTCATGTATCCGCTATCCCTCTACTGTGTCCCGGATTCAAAGGTCGCAAATTATAACACAAGCGGCGCTCAGTGGGGAAACCAGAACACATTTGCAGAATGCTTTATTCACAGACGTTGACTGATATACTCCCGCCACGAAACGAGTAAGGAGTGAGTAGCCCTATGAATGCCGAAGACCAACCCGTCATCCACAACGTCGACCATGATGAAATCGCAAAATTTGAAGCCGTTGCCTCGCGCTGGTGGGATTTAGAAGGCGAATTTAAACCGCTGCACCGCATTAACCCGCTGCGTTTGGGCTATATCAACCAACGTTCTGGCGGATTGTTCGGCAAAACGGTGCTTGATGTCGGCTGCGGTGGCGGTATTTTGGCAGAAAGCATGGCTCGTGAAGGCGCAACAGTCACCGGGCTCGATATGGGCTTCGAGCCGCTTCAGGTCGCTAAACTTCATGCGTTAGAAAGCGGCATTCAGGTGGATTACGTTCAGGAAACCGTTGAACAACACGCAGATAAGTTTGCCGGTAAATATGACGTTGTCACCTGTATGGAAATGCTGGAGCATGTGCCCGATCCAAAATCAGTCGTGCGTGCCTGCGCAAAATTGGTGAAGCCTGGCGGTCATGTCTTTTTCTCCACGCTTAATCGTAATGGCAAATCGTGGCTGATGGCCGTAGTCGGTGCGGAGTACATTCTGCGCATGGTGCCAAAAGGCACGCATGATGTTAAAAAATTCATCAAACCGGCTGAATTGCTGGCGTGGGTCGATGAAACTCAGCTACGTGAACGCCACATGACCGGGTTGCACTTTAATCCCCTGACGAACACGTTCAAACTTGCACCAGGTGTTGACGTTAACTACATGTTGCACACCCAGGGTTAAATCAAGTTCAGCAATACGTTAAAACGATAGAAATTGCGCGGTATCAAACCGCGCAGTTATGGATCACGTTTAAGAAATCAGCACCCGATCAAAAATATCATTTTTTTTGCATCCCATTGACAATTGTCACAAGCCTTACGTGGCGTGGACTTAGCGAAATCTCGCCTGTCACAACACCAATTTTTCGGTTAAATCAATACTTGTTCTCAACCGATTAGTTACTAGAATACTCACCATATAGTGATCAAGTAATCCATAACCCCCTACATATAGTATTTATCCACAAGGTTAGCCACAAGAGGCCAGCTGTGGATAAACGGGGCATTTTTCATTTCACGGACAGGTACAAACTCACATGAATCAGAGTCTGCTGGTTACAAAACGTGACGGTCGCACTGAGCGCATCGATCTGGATAAAATCCACCGAGTTCTGGATTGGGCCGCTGAAGGTCTGAATAACGTATCCGTATCGCAAGTTGAACTGCGCTCGCACATCCAGTTTTATGACGGCATCAAAACCTCTGACATTCATGAAACGATCATCAAAGCGGCGGCAGATTTGATTTCTCGTGAAGCGCCGGATTATCAGTACCTGGCCGCGCGTCTGGCTGTTTTCCATCTGCGTAAAAAAGCGTACGGCGAGTTCGAGCCGCCAAAACTTTACAACCATGTCGTGAAAATGGTTGAGATGGGCAAATACGATCAACATCTGCTGGAAGACTACACGGAAGAAGAGTTCAAGCAGATGGACGATTATCTCGACCATGATCGCGATATGAGCTTCTCTTACGCCGCGGTTAAACAGCTTGAAGGCAAGTACCTGGTTCAAAACCGCGTCACGGGTGAAATCTACGAGAGCGCACAGTTCCTCTATATCCTGGTTGCCGCGTGCCTGTTCTCCGGCTACCCGCGTGAAACTCGCCTGAGCTACGTGAAGCGTTTTTACGACGCCGTTTCCACCTTCAAAATTTCTCTGCCTACGCCGATTATGTCTGGCGTGCGCACCCCGACTCGTCAGTTCAGCTCCTGCGTTCTGATTGAGTGTGGCGACAGCCTGGACTCCATCAACGCCACCTCCAGCGCGATTGTGAAATACGTTTCCCAACGTGCGGGTATCGGCATTAACGCCGGTCGTATTCGTGCGCTGGGTAGCCCAATTCGCGGCGGTGAAGCGTTCCATACCGGTTGTATTCCGTTCTACAAACACTTCCAGACCGCAGTGAAATCCTGCTCTCAGGGCGGTGTGCGTGGTGGTGCTGCAACGTTGTTCTACCCGATGTGGCATCTGGAAGTTGAAAGCCTGTTGGTGCTGAAAAACAACCGTGGCGTTGAAGGCAACCGCGTTCGTCACATGGATTACGGCGTACAAATCAACAAACTGATGTACACCCGTTTGCTGAAAGGCGAAGACATCACCCTGTTCAGCCCGTCTGACGTCCCAGGCCTGTATGACGCCTTCTTTGCCGATCAGGAAAAGTTTGAGCAGCTGTACACTCAATACGAAAAAGACGACAGCATCCGTAAACAACGTGTGAAAGCCGTTGAGCTGTTCTCGCTGATGATGCAGGAACGTGCATCTACTGGCCGTATCTATATCCAGAACGTTGACCACTGCAACACCCACAGCCCGTTTGATCCGGCTATCGCGCCTGTTCGCCAGTCCAACCTGTGTCTGGAAATTGCGCTGCCGACCAAACCAATGAATGACATCAACGACGAAGACGGTGAAATCGCACTGTGTACGTTGTCTGCATTTAACCTTGGCGCAATCGAAAGTCTGGATGAGCTGGAAGAGCTGGCTATTCTGGCGGTGCGTGCGTTGGATGCGCTGTTGGACTACCAGGACTACCCAATCATTGCCGCAAAACGTGGTGCAATGGGCCGTCGTACTCTGGGTGTGGGCGTCATCAACTTCGCTTACTACCTGGCGAAACATGGCGTTCGTTACTCCGACGGCAGCGCGAACAACCTGACGCACAAAACCTTCGAAGCGATTCAGTATTACCTGCTGAAAGCGTCGAACGAGTTGGCGAAAGAGCAAGGCCCTTGCCTGTGGTTCAACGAAACCACTTACGCTAAAGGCATTCTGCCTATCGACACTTACAAGAAAGACCTGGATGTCATCAGCAACGAACCGCTGCATCTGGACTGGGAATCGCTGCGTGAATCCATTAAAACTCACGGCCTGCGTAACTCCACGCTTTCTGCGTTGATGCCGTCTGAAACCTCGTCGCAAATTTCCAACGCGACCAATGGTATCGAGCCACCGCGCGGCCATATCAGCATTAAAGCGTCGAAAGACGGTATCCTGCGCCAGGTTGTGCCAGATTACGAAACGCTGAAAGACAACTATGAGCTGCTGTGGGAACTGCCAAACAATGACGGTTACCTGCAATTAGTCGGTTTGATGCAGAAATTTATCGACCAGTCGATCTCTGCAAATACCAACTACGACCCAACGCGCTTCCCGTCAGGCAAAGTGCCGATGCAACAGTTGCTCAAAGATTTGCTCACCGCCTATAAATTCGGTGTCAAAACGCTTTACTATCAGAACACCCGTGACGGCGCGGAAGATGCGCAAGACGACCTGGCGCCTTCTATCCAGGACGACGGCTGCGAAAGCGGCGCATGTAAGATCTAATCTTAGCCCCCTCACCCTAACCCTCTCCCCAGGAGAGGGAACTCTCTTCCCCCCTCACCCTCAGTGAGGGGCCGGGGTGAGGGAACTCTCTTTCCCCCCTCTCCCTTAGGGAGAGGGCCGGGGTGAGGGGAAATCGATACCACAGGACTCAAATTCATGGCTTACACCACTTTTTCACAGACGAAAAACGATCAGCTCGCGGAACCGATGTTCTTTGGCCAGTCGGTTAACGTTGCACGCTACGATCAGCAAAAATATGACATCTTCGAAAAGCTGATTGAAAAGCAACTTTCCTTCTTCTGGCGCCCGGAAGAAGTGGACGTCTCCCGTGACCGCATTGACTATCAGGCTCTGCCCGATCACGAGAAACACATTTTCATCAGCAACCTGAAATACCAGACGCTGCTGGACTCCATTCAGGGACGCAGCCCGAACGTCGCTTTGCTGCCGCTTATCTCTATTCCTGAGCTGGAAACCTGGGTTGAAACGTGGGCGTTCTCCGAAACCATCCACTCGCGCTCTTACACCCACATCATCCGTAACATTGTTAACGATCCGGCGATTGTGTTTGACGATATCGTGACCAACGAAGAAATCTTAAAGCGCGCGAAAGATATCTCCGGTTACTACGACACGCTGATTGAGATGACCAGCTACTGGCATTTGCTGGGTGAAGGCACGCACAACGTCAACGGCAAAACCGTGACCGTAAATCTGCGCGCGCTGAAGAAACAGCTTTATATCTGCCTGATGAGCGTGAACGCGCTGGAAGCGATTCGTTTCTACGTGAGCTTCGCCTGTTCTTTCGCTTTCGCCGAGCGCGAACTGATGGAAGGCAACGCGAAAATCATCAAACTGATTGCCCGCGACGAAGCGCTGCACCTGACTGGTACTCAGCACATGCTGAACCTGATGCGCTCCGGTGAAGACGATCCTGAAATGGCCGAAATTGCACAAGAATGCCGCCAGGAATGCTATGACCTGTTCGTGCTGGCCGCTGAGCAAGAAAAAGAGTGGGCCAGCTATCTGTTCCGCGACGGTTCAATGATCGGCCTGAACAAAGATATTCTCTGCCAGTATGTTGATTACATTACGAATATTCGTATGCAGGCTGTCGGCCTGGATCTGCCATTCAAAACGCGTTCAAACCCAATCCCATGGATCAATGCCTGGCTGGTGTCTGATAACGTACAGGTTGCGCCGCAAGAAGTGGAAGTGAGTTCTTATCTTGTTGGCCAGATTGACTCGAATGTCGATGCTGACGACCTGAGCAATTTCCAGCTTTAAGCCATGAGCCGCATTACATTACGCAAATCCGGCGCACAACTGTTATGCGGGGAAGAACACCCTTCCCTGCTGGCGACGCTTGAATCTCATCAGGTCACCGTCGAGTATCAGTGCCGGGAAGGTTATTGCGGCTCCTGCCGTACTCGTTTAATTGCCGGAGAAGTGAAGTGGCTTACCGAGCCGTTAGCGTTTATTCAACCCGGCGAAATACTGCCCTGCTGCTGTAAAGCGCAGGGCGATATTGAAATCGAGATGTAAAAAAACCTCCCGCGGGAGGTTTTTTATTTATTAACGTAAACTCTCTCTGGCTTTCATTTGTTGGTGATGTTTGTTCTCTCCCACCATCACCACCAGCAGTAGCACAACAGCCAGCACACTGCCGCCAATCATCACCATAAAGCCACCGTCCCAACCGAAGAAATCCACGGTATAACCCACAATCGCGCTCGCGGCGACCGACCCGCCCAAATAGCCAAACAATCCGGTGAAGCCCGCCGCGGTGCCTGCGGCTTTTTTCGGTGCCAGCTCAAGTGCGTGCAGGCCGATTAACATCACCGGGCCATAAATCAGGAAGCCGATGATGATCATGCATGCCATATCTACACCTGGGTTGCCCGGAGGATTTAGCCAGTACACCACCGTGGCGATAGTCACCAGAATCATAAAGAACACGCCGGTCGCACCACGGTTGCCTCTGAAGACTTTGTCCGACATCCAGCCGCAAAGTAGCGTTCCTGGAATCCCTGCATATTCATAAAGGAAGTAGGCCCAGGAGGATTTATCCAGCGCGAAGTGTTTCACTTCTTTCAGATAGGTTGGCGACCAGTCGAGAATGCCGTAACGAAGTAAATAAACGAAAACGTTCGCAATCGCGATATACCACAGCAGGCGGTTAGGGAAAACGTACTGCATGAAGATCTGTTTGGCGGTCAGTTCTTCTTCCGCGCTTTCGCTGTAGTCGTCCGGGTAATCGTTTTTATACTCTTCTATTGGCGGCAGCCCGCAAGACTGCGGCGTATCTCGCATTAAAGCAAAAGCAATCAATGCCACCAGAATAGCGGCGAAAGCAGGCATATACAGCGCTGCGTGCCAGTCGTTAAACCACGCCATCCCCAACAGGAACAGCAGCGGAGGTAACCCACCACCGACGTTATGAGCGCAGTTCCAGATGGAAACAATTCCCCCACGCTCTTTCTGAGACCACCAATGCACCATGGTACGCCCGCACGGAGGCCACCCCATTCCCTGGAACCAACCGCATAAGAACAGCAGTACAAACATCACAGCAATGCTGGATGTCGCCCATGGCACAAAGCCCATAAACAGCATGACGGCCGCAGCCAGAATCAAACCAGCAGGTAAGAAAACACGCGGATTGGAGCGGTCAGAAACCGACCCCATGATAAATTTCGAGAAACCGTACGCGATGGAGATCCCTGACAGCGCAAAACCCAGGTCGCCACGCGAGAAGCCCTGCTCCACCAAATACGGCATCGCAAGGGTAAAGTTTTTACGCACCAGATAGTACGCGGCATAACCGAAGAAAATCCCCATGAATATCTGCCAGCGCAGACGACGATAAGTCGGATCGATGTGCTCGCTTTTCAGTCGTGACTGGTGCGGGCTAGGTTTGAAAATGCTTAGCATGAATGCCTCCGTGGCAGTTTTTATCAGGCAATTTTCGTTTGCGAGCGCATGTTAAGGATTATCCCGGTGAGTTAGTGTGAAACATCGCACAACATATTACATTTTTATTACAAATTATCGAAATAGTGCATCACCTCTCATTTTGCTTTCGATTTATGCTCGAATTTGCTCGATATCAAACATTAAAAGAGTTAACTGTGGCTGAATAGCACGCAAGAGGATCTTTCCAGGAGAAGAGCATGGCGACGGGATGCAAAGAGTGGGATGTGATTATTATTGGCGGAGGTGCGACCGGCGCGGGCATAGCCAGAGATTGCGCTCGGCGTGGTTTACAAACCGTGCTGCTGGAAAGACATGATATCGCAACCGGCGCAACAGGCCGTAATCACGGTCTACTTCATAGCGGCGCGCGCTACGCCATGACAGACGGCGAATCAGCCAGAGAATGTATTGAAGAAAACCGCATCCTTAAACGCATTGCTCGCCATTGTATTGAACGCTCAGACGGTTTGTTTATCACCCTTCCCGAAGATGACTTATCGTTACAAACAACCTTTATTACCGCCTGTCAGAATGCAGGAATCGACGCCGAACGCCTCGAACCTAAAGACGCTTTACGCCTGGAACCTGCTGCAAACCCTGAACTTATTGGTGCCGTACGCGTACCGGATGGCACCGTTGACCCTTTCCGCCTGACCGCTGCCAATATGCTGGATGCTCGCGAACACGGAGCCGAAATTTTGACAGGCCAGGAGGTCACCGGCCTCATTCGCCAGGGGGACAGGGTATGCGGGGTGCGCGTTTACAACCACCAGACCCGACAACATCACGATTTATACGCAAGCATGGTCGTGAATGCTGCCGGGATCTGGGGGCAGCACATTGCTGAATATGCTGATTTAAGCATTCGCATGCTCCCGGCAAAAGGCTCGCTGCTGATCCTCGGCCATCGTATTAATAACATGGTGATCAACCGCTGCCGGAAACCTGCTGATGCCGATATTTTGGTGCCCGGCGATACCATTTCGCTGATTGGCACCACCTCAACGCCTATCGAATATGACCAAATCGACAATATGCGCGTCACGCCGCAAGAGGTCGATATTCTGATACGTGAAGGCTCAAAGCTGTCACCCAAGCTTGCCGCAACCCGCATTTTGCGTGCTTATGCTGGCGTCCGCCCGCTGGTGGCAAGTGATGATGACCCAACCGGGCGAAACGTCAGCCGTGGGATCGTGCTGCTCGATCACGCAAAACGCGATGGGATGGAAGGTTTCATCACCATCACTGGCGGCAAACTGATGACCTATCGCCTGATGGCAGAATGGGCGACTAACGCGGTATGTGAAAAACTCGGTAATAGCAAAAGCTGCACTACCGCAACCGCTCCTCTTCCGGGTTCAGAAAGTTCATCGGAAGAGACCCTCAGTAAAGTGATTTCGCTGCCGCCAACTATCCGGCGAAGCGCCGTGTGGCGTCACGGCGATCGGGCAGGAAAACTGCTGGCAGGCGACCGCCTGAGTAACAGCCTGGTGTGCGAATGTGAAGCGGTGACGGCGGGCGAAGTTCATTACGCGGTTAACCATCTGTCCGTCAGCAATCTTGGCGATTTACGCCGTCGTACTCGTGTGGGCATGGGCACTTGCCAGGGAGAGCTATGCGCCTGCCGTGCGGCGGGGTTATTACAACGCTTTGGCACCTCCTCACCGGCACAATCACTCGATCAACTCTCTCTTTTCCTCAACGAACGCTGGAAAGGCATTCGCCCCATCGCCTGGGATGATGCGCTGCGGGAAAGCGAATTTACCGCCTGGGTTTACCAGGGATTGTGCGGCCTGAAAAATGGATCGAAAAAGGGAACACCACAATGAGATTCGATAGTCTGATTATTGGCGGTGGTTTAGCCGGGTTGGTATGCGGTATTCGCCTCGCGGAGGAAGGCCTGCGTTGTGCCATCATCAGCCGTGGGCAAAGTGCTTTGCATTTTTCATCCGGCTCGCTGGATTTGCTGGCGGAACTCCCCGACGGTACCCCCGTAACATCCCCGTTAAACGCACTGGAAGCCCTGAATAAACAGGCACCAGAACACCCGTACAGTTTGATGGGAGCGGAAAACGTCCGCCATTTCGCCGCTGAAAGTGAGGCGCTGCTCGCCCGGTGTCATCTCAATCTGCAAGGGTCTTATCAGCAAAACCATCAGCGCATTACCCCGCTGGGAACGCAACGTGCCACCTGGCTTAGCCCTGAAGAAATACCCACCGCAACACTTGGTTGGAAGAGAATTACCGTCGTTGGCATTGCGGGGTTTCTGGATTTTCAGCCGGAACTGGTCGCCGGTTCTCTTGCGGAAAACCATATCGAGGTACGAACAGCCGAGCTCACCCTTCCTGCACTGGACACGTTGCGAAATAATCCCAGCGAATTCCGCGCCGCCAATATTGCCCGAGTTCTGGATATGCCTGAGCAACAACGCTTGTTGATTGACGAGCTTAAAGCGCTGGCAATTAACACGGATGGCCTGTTTTTACCGGCATGCCTTGGGAGCGAAGATTCCCAGACCTGGCAAGCAATCAGCCGCCAGTTGCCCTGCCCGCTACGTTTGTTACCGACTCTGCCTCCTTCGGTGCTCGGAATGCGCATGCACCACCAATTACGCCGCCGCTTCCTGCAACTTGGCGGAATAATGATGCCAGGCGATGCCGTGCTGAGAACGCAAATAGAGCAGCAGAAGGTCACTGCGGTTTTCACGCGCAATCATGCTGAAGTCCCGCTGCAATCAAACAATGTGATTCTTGCCAGCGGCAGTTTTTTCAGCAACGGCCTGGAAGCAAAATTTAGCGGAATACGGGAACCGATTTTCGGTCTGGATATTCGCGCTCCCGAGCAGCGAGACGCGTGGTGCAAAGAGGATTTTTTCAGCCCTCAACCCTATTTGCAGGCAGGCGTTATCGTTGATGAACATTTTCAGCCACGGCTCAACGGGCAGCGTATCGAAAACCTTTACGCCATTGGTTCGATACTCGCCGGATTCGACCCAATCCAGCAAGGTTGCGGCGCGGGCGTTTCAATGACCGGCGCGCTGCATGTCGCCCGGCAAATTATTGATAATCATGGGGGCAACGCATGAGTCTGCTCGATGAAACCCGTTTTGAAAACTGCATTAAATGCACCGTGTGCACCACCGTTTGTCCGGTAAGCCGGGTCAATCCCGATTATCCAGGCCCGAAGCAATCTGGCCCTGATGGTGAGCGCCTGCGCCTCAAAGATGCCGCACTTTACGACGACGCGCTTAAATACTGTACCAACTGCAAACGCTGCGAAGTGGCCTGTCCGTCTGATGTGAGAATTGGCGATATCATTCAGCGAGCGAAAGCCCGCCACGGTAAAACATCGTTCAACTTAAGAGATGCGATTCTCAGCCACACCGATTTGATGGGCACGCTCTCTACCCCGTTTGCACCGTTGGTCAATACCGCGACGTCACTGAAGCCGGTCAGAAACTTGCTCGATAAAACCCTCGGCATCGACAGCCATCGAGCTTTGCCAAAATACTCATCCGGCACCTTTCGCCAGTGGTATCGCAAGCAGGCAAAGACTCAACAAGCCTTTGCTGAACAAGTCGCTTTTTTCCACGGCTGTTATGTCAATTACAACCACTCCCAGCTTGGCAAAGATGTCGTGCGCGTGATGAATGCCATGGGCTTTGGCGTGCAATTGCTGGAGCGAGAAAAATGCTGTGGCGTGCCGTTGATTGCGAACGGTTTTATCGATAAAGCCAAAAAGCAGGCGGCCATAAATGCGGCGTCTTTAAGCAAAGCGGTGCTGGAGCAAGGGCTGCCTGTGATTGCCACTTCATCCACCTGCACGTTTACATTGCGCGACGAATACCCGCATGTCCTGGACGTCGATACCCGCCCAATGCGTGATCACATCGAACTGGCAACACGGTTTATCTGGAAGCAACTGGAAAAAGGACGCGAGTTAAAACTGAAAGCAATGCCGCTGCGTATTGCCTACCACACACCTTGTCATATGGAGAAAATGGGCTGGTCGTTATACACACTCGATTTGCTGCGCCGCTTGCCAGGTGTCGAACTCGTTATACTCGAGTCTCAGTGCTGCGGTATTGCCGGAACCTATGGATTTAAAAAGGAAAACTACTCAACGTCGCAACAGATCGGTGCGCCGTTATTTCAGCAAATAGAAGAAAGCGGGGTCGATTTGGTGGTGACAGATTGTGAAACGTGCAAATGGCAGATCGAGATGTCCACCAGTAAAAAATGCGAGCACCCGATTACGCTGTTAGCGCAGGCGCTCGCATAATCTTAAATTTCTATGGATTCGACCACGTTCACCCAGCCATGCTCGGCGGCGACATCCCAGCCGTTGAGCCAGCGACGCAACATGTTTAACGCCATCATCGCGCAGACTTCCTGACGGGTGCGCAAAGTGTGGCGGGTGACGCTGAATTTCACTTGTAAACCATAAGTGCCGTTTGGTGTATGGAGGGCGAAGTTAAGGCATTCGTCTTCCAGGCTCCCCACCACCAGCGCCAGGGTACTTCCCGCTTGCAGCGCGAAGGTTTTGGCGCGTTCGGTCAGTTGTACCAGCGATTCCGGGCGCGAAGAAAGCACTTCGCTGTTGCCCAACGGGGCTTGCGCACTCGAAAGTTGTAAACACAATAATCCCGCAGTGAATTGCTCACTCACCGCGATATTCAGCGACTGTGCTCTCAGACGTTCCGCGAGTTGTGCGGGTAGCCCTGCCGTCCCTTCAAAAATGGCACTTTCACCCGCCACACGCTGCACTTGTGGCCAGACGCGCTCCATCGCCTCGCGCTGGCTTGCAGGGCCGGTCAGCTTCAACTCAATGATGGGCATGGATGAGCGATAGCCCATTACCGCACCTTCCGGCAACGTCAATGGGTCGAGGCTCTGGGCGAGTTCGCTTTCAGAACGCCCGAAAGTGGTGAGTCGCAGGCACACTGGCGGCTCCGGCAACACAAAACGCTCGCGCAAACGCGGCATGATTTGTTGGTCAACCATCACTTTAAATTCGGAAGGGACGCCTGGGGTGAAAAACATCAGGCAGCGGTTAAGTTGCAGAGCAAATCCGCAGGCAGTACCAACGGGGTTATCGACCATTTCACTGGTCGCAGGAATCAACGCTTGCTTACGGTTGCTCGGCGCCATTTCACGCCCACGCTCGGCAAAGAATCGCTCCATTTTCTCAAGCCATTCCTGGTGCATCACCAGTTCTACGCCTGCGGCGGTAGCGGCGGCCAGTGCGCTAAGATCATCGCTGGTTGGCCCCAGGCCACCATTTACAATCAGAATATCTGCCTGCTCGCTGCGCTCTTTGAGCACCGCGATTAAATCGTCGAGACTGTCGCCTACCGTATTACGGCGCGACATCGGTAAACCCTGGTTAAAAAGGTAATCTGCAAGCCAGGCTGCATTGGTATCAATAATTTGACCATGCAGCACTTCGTCGCCGGTAGACAGCATTTCCACTTTTATCATCGTTTTACTCCGCGGGAAGATAACGATTCACTATAACTCAAATTATTTTGGGGATTGCCAGAAATGAACAGGCCGCATTTACTGCGGCCTAAGAAATGAATTCAATATAAAAATCCTCAAAGGATTTCGTGCTGCAGGAAGGCGGCAAGAGAACGAATCCCGATGAGCTTAGTTTACTAAGTGATTCGGGTGAGCGAACACAGCCAACGCCCCTGCAACATGAAAGACGAAGAGGATTTTAGAAGGAGGCGCTCACACCGACATATGGCCCATCAGCGATCGCATTGTCACGCTCGCCATTTTTATTTTCCATACCGATGTAACGATAGCCGGCTTCAATCGCAACAGGACGCAGAATCGTCCAGCGTGCACCCGCGCTCGCTTCCTGGTAGTTTTCTACGCCGCTGGAGAGGGAGTCTGGGGAGTAATAGTAATCACCGAACACCGAGAAGCTATCGAAAATCTTCCAGCTCAGACCGCCGCCGACTGCCAGCGCATAACCTTCATCGCCATCATTAGGATTCAGGTAAACCGCACGCCCACCCACTGTTCCCATCAACGGGCCTAATGGCAGGTTCAGACCTAAACCCAGGCCCACAGTATCGCCATCGTCATCGTTATGCGCATAGTTACCGGTCATCGCCAGACCTGGAGTGTCGTTACCAAAACCGACTGCAATATTGGTGTATTTTTCACCTGCCTGGCCACTGATACTGATTGCACTTGCAGATGCAGAAACGAGTGCCAAACCGGCAACGCCAACCATTAATAATTTGTTCATGCTTTCGATCCTAAGCAAAAAAAGGGATATCCCTGAAAAGAGGCCGATTCTACAGCCACGAATGATGTAATCAACGTGTTAGAAACTCTTTTCATTAATCGTTTGTAAGAAAATGAAAAAAATTGGCTATGCTGTGACAGGCTAAATGTATGGCAGGGTTACATCCCTGCCTTTTTATACCGCTAACAATTTAATTCTCACCAACAATCCCCCCAAAGCCGAACGCAACAACTCAGGCCGTGTGCGGTGATATCGCGCAATATCATTCACCAGCGCCAGCCCAATCCCTGCCCCACTTTGCTCGGCGCTATTATCTAAGCGATGGAACGGCATCAGCGCGTGACGAACTTGCCCGCTCTCAATACCTGGACCGTTATCTTCAATTTCCAGCTCAATCATTTGCGATTCACCCGCGGTCACGCGAATAGTGACCATGCCGTTCTCTGGGGTATATTTCAGTGCGTTATCCAGCAAGTTGATGCACATTTCCGCCAGCAATAACGGTTCACCCGCAATCCACGCTTCGGGCAACCCTTCATAGCCTAAATCGATATTTTTACTCCGCGCCTGCGCAAGGCTTGAGTAACAGCACGTCTGGGCGATTTTCACCAAATCAACCGGCTCCATGGCCTGCCCTTCCGTCTGGTCAAGGCGGCTCAACCGCGAAAGTTGTAATAAACGCTCGGTTAAATGAATGGTGTTATCCAACGTGGATTGCATCGCCACCAGGCTTTCACGCCACTGCATCGGGTCAGAACTACTCAGCGCGACGGATGCCTGGGTTTTTAGCACCGTAAGCGGCGTGCGCAGTTGATGAGAAGCATCCGCGCTGAAGCGAGATTGCCTGGCGACTAAACCACGCAGCCTGTCGATATACCGGTTAAACGAAACAATCAATAAGCGCGTTTCCGACCAGGGCAGCAAATCGGGCAACGGCGTGAGATCGCCAGGATCGCGGCGCACCATCAGCCCCGAAAGCTGGCGCATCGGTTTGAGGACTCGTCTTAACAATAACCAGGCGAGGGTTAACGTCAGCAGCACCAGACCGCCCTGGGTCAGCGTCGCCGAGGCTAACAAACGCACCGCCAGGTAGTGGCGCGATTGCACCGTTTCGGCGACGATAATTTGCGCCATGCCGTTCACCCCGCCTTCATTGACGGGCTGGAGCAGGCGCGCCACTCGCAGCGTTTGCCCCCGGTAAGTCGCGTCATAAAACCATGCCAGCGCCGGATAAAGCTCCGTGCCGGGCGTGTTTTTGGGCATATCGGGCAAATCGTCATAACCGGATATCACCTTGCCGTGCGTGTCGGTGACTTTGTAATAAAGCCGGTCGTTCATGTTGCGCTCAAAACTGTCGAGCACCACCCACGGCACCTCCACGACAAGTTTTCCGTCATGCACCACCAATTGTTCGGCAACGGTGCGCGTCGAGGCTAATAAGGTACGATCGTAGGCTTGAGTGGCAGCGTTCATGGCGCTCAGGTAGCCGCTCACCGCAGATAATCCCCACAAAATAAATAACGGCAGCCCGAGAAAAAGCAGCAGTTGCCCGAATAAAGACTGAGGTTTAATGACCCGCATCTCTGCACTCCAGCACGTAGCCCAGCCCGCGTAGCGTGGTGATCTGAACGTTACTGGTGATGAGTTTTTTACGCAGCCGGTGAATATACAGTTCGATACTTTCCGGGCTTGCCTCGTCACTCAAACTAAAAACCTGCTCGAACAGTTGCTGCTTGGGAACCGGGCGCGTACGGCGATACATCAACATCGTCAGAATGGCGTGTTCACGTGGCGTTAAGGCGAGCGGTTTATTTTCCAGTAGAAAATAGCCGTCATCATGAAAAGCGAGTTGCCCTAATTGTTGCTGCTCATGGATTTGCCCTTCGCTGCGCCGCACCAGCGCACGTAGTCGTGCATCCAGTTCTTCAAGATCAAAAGGCTTCGGCAAATAATCATCCGCTCCGGTATTCAACCCTTTCACCCGGTCGCTCACGGTGCTATGCGCCGTCAACAGCAATACGGGCAAGGTCTGCCCGCGTTTACGCAAGCGCTGCAACACTTCAAGTCCATCCATTCTCGGCATGCCGATATCCATCACCGCGACCGCATAACGTTCGTTTTGTAACAGATGGTCGGCAGACTGGCCGTCAAATACGCAATCCACCGCAAAGCCCGCTTGTATCAGGGCTTTTTCCAGCCAGTGAGCCAGTTCACGGTTATCTTCCGCCAGTAAGAGACGCATATCACATCCTGTAAAGTTTCAACCCGTGTGAAAGGTAAATGAAAGGTTAATGCTTTAACAATCACGCAACCGAGCTACTGCAAGGCGGTTCACATAATTTGACGTGAGGATGAAGATAAAAATGAAACGTACTCTACTCTCTGCTTTTACCGCTTCAGCTTTGTTATTAACCGTTTTTAATACACTGGCAGCAGAAGTCCCTTCCCGCACCGAATGTATCGCCCCGGCCAAGCCTGGCGGCGGTTTTGATCTGACCTGCAAACTGATTCAGGTCAGCCTGCAAGAAACTGGCGTTATCGAAAAACCGATGCGTGTCACCTACATGCCCGGCGGCGTGGGCGCGGTGGCTTATAACGCAATTGTCGCCCAGCGCCCTGCGGAAGCGGGAACCGTGGTCGCCTTCTCTGGCGGCTCTTTGCTGAACCTTTCACAAGGTAAATTTGGCCGCTATGGCGTGGATGATGTGCGTTGGCTGGCGAGCGTGGGCACTGACTACGGCATGATTGCGGTGCGTGCCGATTCGCCGTGGAAAGATTTGAAATCGCTGCTGGCGGCGATGGAAAAAGATCCGAACAGCGTGGTGATTGGCGCGGGCGCATCCATCGGCAGCCAGGACTGGATGAAGACGGCGTTGCTGGCGCAAAAAGCCCATGTCGACCCACACAAAATGCGTTATGTCGCCTTTGAAGGTGGCGGCGAATCGGTAACCGCATTGATGGGCAACCATGTGCAGGCGGTTTCGGGCGATCTGAGTGAAATGGTGCCGTACCTGAGTGGCGACAAGCTGCGCGTGCTGGCGGTGTTCTCAGACAAACGCTTGCCGGGTGAACTGGCAAAAATCCCAACGGCCCAGGAGCAAGGTTTTGACCTGGTGTGGCCAATTATTCGCGGCTTTTACGTTGGCCCGAAAGTCAGTGACGCGGAATACCAGTGGTGGGTGGATACCTTCAACGCGCTCCAGCAAACCGAAGACTTCAAAAAACAGCGCGATCTGCGAGGCCTGTTCGAGTTCAACATGAGCGGTAAAGAACTGGACGATTACGTGAAGAAACAGGTCACGAGTTATCGCGAGCAAGCCAAAGCCTTCGGCCTGGCTAAGTAACCGGAGGCGATGATGAGCGATCGTATTTTTGCTGGGATCTGGATTGCGCTATGTGTGGGTGGTCTGTTTATCGGCTGGCAAATTCAAAGCGAATATAGCTATGAACCCGTTGGGCCACGTCCGTTCCCGGTGGTGATTATCGGCCTGATGCTGCTGTGTTCGATCTTACTACTGCTGCGCCATCCCGACGTAGTGGAATGGCCGCATCGCCGGACGCTGCAACGTTTGGTGATTTTGGTCATTGCCCTGGCGCTCTACGCCTGGTCATTTGAATGGCTTGGCTTCCCGCTGGCTACGACGCTCCTCACCGCCTGTGTCGGTTTGCTGTTTGGCGCCACCATTCCGGCGGCATTCATTTCCGGTGCGGTGATGGGCGGGGTGCTGTTCTGGTCATTTGACCGCCTGTTGGATGTGACCCTTCCCCTCGGCGTTTGGTTGAGTTAACGGCTTAAACTTAAAGGTGTGGTTATGGATACCTGGTTCTATCTATCTCAAGGGTTTGCCGTGGCGCTGACGCCGGAAAACCTGATGATTGCCCTGATTGGCTGCTTTGTTGGCACCATTGTTGGGTTGCTGCCGGGCCTCGGCCCAATCAACGGCGTGGCGATTTTGCTGCCGCTGGCTTTCGCCCTGAAATTGCCGCCGGAATCTGCGCTGATCCTGTTGGCAACGGTTTACATCGGCTGCGAATACGGAGGACGCATCTCATCGATACTGCTTAACGTGCCGGGAGATGCGGCGGCGATTATGACCGCACTTGATGGCTACCCTATGGCGAAGGAAGGCCGGGGCGGCGTGGCGCTGTCGATTTCTGCCGTCAGTTCGTTCGTCGGCTCTTTCCTGGCAATCATCGGCATGATCCTTTTTGCACCGGCGCTGGCACAGTGGTCACTGGCATTCGGCCCTGCAGAATACTTTGCCTTGATGGTCTTTGCCATTGCCTGCCTTGGCAGCATGATGGCGCAAAATCCGCTGAAATCGTTCCTTGCAGCGTTGATTGGTCTGGGTCTTGCCACCGTCGGAGTGGATGCCAACACCGGGGTCTATCGCTTCACATTTGATAGCGTTCACCTCTCCGACGGTGTGCAATTTATTGTCGTGGTTATCGGCCTGTTCTCGGTTTCAGAAATTCTGTTAATGCTGGAAAGCACCAGCAGCGGGCAAGTGCTGGTGCGTAAAACCGGGCGCATGATGTTTAACATGAAGGAGGCCGCGCATTGTACCGGAGCCACGCTGCGTTCTTCGGTTATCGGTTTCTTCGTCGGCATTTTGCCGGGCGCGGGGGCGACGATTGCCAGTGCGATTGCCTATATGACGGAGAAGAAGTTAAGCGGTAATAGCGACACCTTTGGTAAAGGGGATATTCGTGGCGTGGCAGCACCGGAAGCGGCCAACAATGCCTCGGCGTGTGGCTCGTTTATTCCGATGTTAACGCTTGGCGTTCCGGGTTCCGGTACCACTGCGGTGATGATGGGCGCACTCACGCTCTACAACATTACGCCAGGCCCGGCGATGTTTACCGAACAACCGGATATCGTCTGGGGACTCATTGCGTCACTGCTGATTGCCAACGTGATGTTGCTGGTGATGAACATTCCGCTGATCGGATTCTTTACGAAGATGTTGAGCATCCCGCTGTGGTTCCTGGTGCCCGCCATAGCCGCCGTTTCAGCCGTGGGGGTTTACGCGGTACACAGCACAACGTTCGATTTGCTGTTGATGGTTGGCCTGGGCGTATTGGGTTACATTTTGCGCAAAATGCACTTCCCAATGTCGCCATTAATTCTCGGCTTCGTGTTGGGTGAAATGCTGGAGCAAAACCTACGCCGTGCGCTGTCTATCAGTAACGGAGGGTTGAGTATTCTGTGGGAAAGCGGTGTGGCGAAGAGTCTGCTGATTATGGCAATTATCGTGATTGTGGTGCCACCGGTTCTGCGTTTGATTCGCCGCCAGCGTAAAGCGGCTGTCGATATCGCGTAAGGTTTAAACGCGCGCCTTACGGCGCGCATTTTGCCAATGAATCAGCAACCCACTGTTTTAACTGATTTCGTGAAATCTTAATTCCACCCTGTTTGATTTCATCGGGCAGAGGCAACCAGCGTACCGGCTGCTGAAAACGCGCCACTTTGCCCTGTAGCCATTCGTCGAGCTGCGACAATGCAAAATCGTCATCGGCTTCAACCACAGCAACCGGGCGCTGCCCAAATTCTGCATCATCAATCGGCACCACAAATACCTGTTTCACGGCCGGATGCTGCACAATAATGCTTTCAACTTCTTCGGGCTGTATCCCTTCCCCGCCGCTGAAAAACAAGTTGTCGAGGCGGCCAATTATCGTCAGGCGATGATTGTTCAACATACCGCGATCGCGAGTGGCAAACCAGCCTTCAGCATTCACCAGCGGCAGCACGCTACCCGCTTTCCAGTAACCCGAAGCCATGCTGTTCGCACGGATCCACACCTCTTCATCGACGATTGAGACTTCACGTCCCGGCAACGCTGTACCCACATCGGGAAGCCCATCAGCACGTTTAGCACACACAGTCGAAGCCAGCTCCGTCATACCGTAACCACACCAGCAGTTGATGCCTTTGGCGATAGCGGCTTGCGTCAGTTCAACGGGAATAGCGGCACCGCCCAGTAACACTTCGCGCAACGCAAGCGACGGCGATTGTTCCAGCAGACGCCAGAGTTGTGTCGGCACCAGCGAAGCGTGAGAGCACCCCTGCAACGCCTCGCTCAATGGGTGTAAATCACACACTTTCATGCCCCCACCCGCCAATAACCAGCGCCACAAAATGCCCTGACCTGAAACGTGGAACAGCGGTAGTGAAAGCAACCAGCTATCGTGCGCACCATAATCCATCACCGCCAATACCCCGGCAGCACTGGCAAGATGGGCATCCGCAGTATGAACAACGGCTTTTGGTAAACCTGTCGAACCGGAGGTCAGCGTCATCGACGCATAGCGCGACGGCTGCCATTCAACCTGGTAGCGTGCTCCTTCGTTCATCGCGAGCGGGTTGATGTTAGCCACGCTTAGCGACGAGCTAAAAGCCAGCGCATGGTGAATGGTTAAATCAGGTAGCAATTGTGCTAACAGCGACTCGGGTAACTGCGGATTGAGCGGCAACACACGTGCACCACATTGCAGCAGTGCCAGGAACGAGAAAACCATTTCCGGGCAATTCTTTGCTCGCAGGGCAACACCTTGCCCATCACGCACACCTTGTTGCCGGAAACCGTCAGCCAACGCATCAACGCGCTGGCATAACTCACGCCAGTTCAGGGTTTTACTGCCTAGCGTTAACGCGGATTCACAACCGCGATGTTGTGCCCAATGTTGCCAGGGAAAGTCCTGGAAAATCATGCTTGATCACTCACAGTACACGCTCGAGGGATTCCAGCGACCAGCAAGGTAACGGGCTGTTTGGCCACTCACGCACCAATTGCGCCTGCATCAATGACAAAGTATCCAAACCGGGAAGAGTTTGCGGTGTTAACCACGCGGCAATCCTCGCCAGCTGTGTCAAACCGAGGCTTGATTCGATGGAGGAGCTAATGACCGCAGTCAATCCTAACGCATGAATCTGTTCTACTTGCTGGCGGACTTTTTCCAGACTGCCCGTCAGCGTTGGCTTGATAACCAGCGCCGTAACACCGGGCTCGGCGGCAAACTCAAAGCCAGGCTCGCGCAAACTCTCATCCCACGCGATGGCAATCCCCGTTTCACGGGCAAATTCGCGAGATTGCTCGCGGGTTTTGCACGGTTCTTCGATAAACGCAATACGCGGGCGGTAATCTGGATTGACGTATTTAGCGAACTGCTGGGCTTTGAGCTGCGTCCATCCACGGTTTGCATCAAGACGCAAACGTAAATCTGGGATGGCCTCCAGCAACAAATTCACCACCATTCCGTCGCGCACGGCTTCGTACAACCCCACTTTCACCTTCGCGATTTTCTCGCCAGGGATGGCGTCGAGCATGGCAAACAGTTCATCCGGGTCCCCGGTACACAACGGTGCGGCACGGTAATCCGCCGCTTGTGGTAATTCACCGCTGATTTCCGCCAGCGCGCAACTCAGGCCAAATGCCACCGAAGGCATGTCTGGCAACTCGCCGCCATCGCCCGCTTGCCAGCCCTGCAACCAGCGCAGCGCCGCAGCCTGGGCATCATCGACAGTTTCAGCACTAAAACCCGGCAATGGCGAAATTTCGCCAAAGCCTTGTTTGTCGCCGTCCGTCAGGCGCACCAGCAGCCCGTCGCGCGTTTTCAGGCGCCGATCGCGCAGCACCACTCCCGCATCCATCGGCACCTGAAAGCGCCAGAGTTCGACCTGACGCATTACGGATTCCGTTTGAATTTGCTGAAATCAGGCTGGCGTTTTTGGTTGAACGCATTGCGTCCTTCCTGACCTTCTTCGGTCATGTAGAACAACATAGTGGCGTTACCCGCCAGTTCTTGCAGACCCGCCTGACCGTCGCAGTCAGCATTCAGCGCAGCTTTCAGGCAACGCAGCGCCATTGGGCTGTTTTGTAGCATTTCACGACACCAACGCACGGTCTCTTTTTCCAGATCGGCATTCGGTACCACGGTGTTCACCAGGCCCATATCCAACGCTTCTTTCGCATCGTACTGACGGCACAGGAACCAGATTTCACGCGCTTTTTTCTGGCCGACAATACGCGCCATGTATGATGCGCCCCAACCGCCATCGAACGAGCCGACTTTAGGGCCAGTCTGACCGAATACCGCATTTTCCGCGGCAATAGTCAGGTCGCACATCATATGCAGAACGTGACCGCCACCGATGGAGAACCCGGCAACCATCGCGACAACAGGTTTTGGACAGGTACGGATCTGGCGCTGGAAATCGAGCACATTCAGATGATGGGTACCGCTTGCGTCCTGGTAACCGCCGTAATCGCCGCGTACCTTTTGATCGCCGCCTGCGCAGAAGGCTTTTTCACCTTCGCCAGTCAGGATGATGGTGCCGATATTGTCGTCATAACGTGCATCAGCCAGCGCATTGATCATCTCTTTCACGGTCAACGGGCGGAATGCGTTGCGAACTTCAGGGCGGTTGATGGTGATTTTAGCGATGCCATCGGCAGACTTGTGATAGCGGATATCAGTGTAACCTTCCGAGCAATCCTGCCATTCAATCGGGGCATAGAGCATTTGTTCATCTGGGTAAATCATGGTGTATCCTCGATAGGTTTTCGCAATAAATTGAGCAGGCACGCGCTGAAAGCGGCGGGATTGTCCCGATGCGCGTTGTGGCCTGCGGCAGTAATAAGATGCGGTGTAAGAGCCAGGCTGTGCGCCACGGAACGAAATTTTTCGTCCAGCTCACCACAAAGATAGTAAAAAGGCTGAGGGATTTGCTGAAGCGCCGCCCGTAAATCCGGTTGGTTTCCCAACGATGTCGCCTCAAGCATTGCCGCAAGGCTTGCGGCATTATTCTGACTCCGCAAAGCGATAAGTGCCGTGCGTTGTTGGTCATTAAGCGACTGAAATACCGTTTGTTGATACCAGGCATGGAGCACATCTTGTAGCGCTTCGTTACGTAAACGCTGCCCCCATAGATGGTCACTGGCCTGTCTTTCACGACGGGCGTCTCCATCCGTAAGACCAGGATGACTCCCTTCGACCACCAGGCCGCACAGACCGGAGTTTTCCCCCTGACAAGCATGGTACATCGCGACGCGCCCGCCAAGGGAGTAGCCGATTAACACGTAGTTCAGGATGTTGTAACTAAGCAGCGTTTTTCGCAGAAGTTGATCGACCTGGTGAAAGTCGCTGACCGTAATATCGGCTGAATTTCCGTGACCGGGCAAATCGATGCGCAGTTGCGGCCAATCGATAAAATTCTCGCTCACCGCATCCCACTCACGCAGGCTTCCTAAGAAACCATGCAGCCAGACAAGACACGGTAAACGGGCATCACGCCCTTCGCGATAAACCGCATGCAGGATCATGCCTGGCTAACCTGCGCCAGTAAATTCTGCAAGGTTTGCGCGCCATCGGTTTCAGCCACGGTCGCCTCGATGATGATGGTTTGCGGGCGCAACCAGGCGTTGCTTACCGCATCCTGCAATTCATCCCAGCTTGTCGGGTTGTAATAACTCAGGTTAAACATCGCCGCCGCGTGGGCAAAATTGACGTTTTGCGGCATGCAATAAAAACGTTCGCGTTCCTCGGCTGGGGTGGGTAATAACGAGAAAATCTGTCCGCCATTATTATTCACGATCAGCAAAACGAACGGCGCGGAAACCTGGCGTAATAGCGCCAGCGAATTGAGATCGTACAACGCAGAAAGATCCCCCACGATCGCAAGCGTCGAGCGAGCAGTTGCGCGTTGTACACCCGCAGCAGTCGAGAGCAATCCGTCAATACCACTTGCGCCACGGTTGCTGTAAACCGGATAACCCGCAGGCATCTGAGCAAAGGAGTCCACGAGCCGAACAATCAGGCTGTTGCCGACAAACAACTGCCCACCATCCGGCAACAATTCAGGTAAACGAGCGGCTATTTGCGCCTCACCAAATTCAACGGTGCCCTTCTTCACCGCCTGCTGCGCAATTTTTGCCAGGGTCGTTAACTTCTCATCCCATGCGGCGCGTTTTTCTGCCGGATGAAGCTCCAGCCATTGAATAATGTCGCAGGCTAAACGGCGACCACGGTGATTCGCGGGATCAAGCCGGTTTGGCAAGTTATCCACGAGCCAGTACTCTTCTGGCTCACACGCAGATTGCCACTGCAAGACGCGTTTTCCAGTCAGGCTGCTGCCAAACTGGATAATGATTTGCGCCTCGGCAAGTTCAGTGACGGCCTGGCTGTTGCTCAGCCATAAATCCGCGCAGGGCAGCGGCTGCCCGGTTTGCGATAACACATCACCAATCAGCGGCCAACCCAATGTTTTCGCCCATGATGCAACCAGTTTTCCCTCATCGGCATTCAAACGCCCGGCGACAACTACGCCGCGTTTTTGCCGCCAGAAGAACCAGTCGCGCTGTTTTATCACTTCCTGAGCACTGCCCATTCGCAACCAGGGTTTATCACTTTGCCACCAGTCGCCAAGCGCCTGCTGCCAACTCATGCCCGTTTCATCTTGCTCACCGTATAGCGGCTCAGCAAAGGGGCAATTGATGTGAACGGCGCCACCCATAAGTTGGCCGAGCGCGTTATCAATGGTTGAAACCAGCCAGCGCGCAGGAATGTCCTGCGTTGGGCGCGGCAAATTAATCGATTGAGTCGGATGGGAACTGAAAATTCCAGGCTGACGAATGGCCTGATTGGCACCGCAATCAATAAGCTCTGGTGGACGGTCGGCGGTCAATACCACCAGTTTTTCGCCCGTCAAACCGGCCTCAATAATCGCCGGATAGAGATTGGCGACGGCTGTCCCGGATGTCACGATGATCGCAACCGGGGCCTGACTGGCTTTTGCCAGACCCAGTGCAAGATGACCTAAACCACGTTCGTCAAAATGCGTATGACAGATGAAAGCCCGATTTTCAGCCGCACCAAGGGTAAGCGGAGTAGAACGCGAACCAGGCGCCACGCACACATGGCGGACACCGTGACGGGTTAGCGCTTCAAGAATTACCGTAGCCCAACGGCGGTTAAATGAGCTTATCGACATGATTAAGTCCTGAGTCAATTTTGCTGACTCATTATAAATATTGTTAGAACGGTTATTTTGATATGGGTTAGTTATCTATCTATACCCTAAATAATTGAAGTTGTTTCAAGGTGCCAAACTCATTATTCCCCAGGAGCTTACTTGCGTAAGCAATTGGGGAGAGTGAGTGCAACCAACGCAGAGACAACGTCAAGTATGACGGGTATCTTTCGTCAACAACGTTCGCAATCCCGCCGCTTTATTTTCTATTTCTTGCCATTCTTCTGCCGCGTCTGACCCCGCAACAATGCCAGCTCCGGCATACAGACGGACAATATTATTGGTGATTTTTGCCGAGCGTAACGCGACGCAAAATTCAGACTGGCGTTGTGACAAATATCCTGCTGAACCCGCGTACCATTCACGCTCGAAGGGTTCGTTTTTGGCGATAAATTCCCGCGCGACTTCTCGCGGTAAGCCTGCCACAGCAGCCGTGGGCTGTAACATTGCAAGGCACGCCGCGTCGTCAGGTTGCGCGAGATCGGTCCAAATGCAGCGGCGTAAATGCTGCACTTTCCGCAAGCGCACAACTTGTGGCGGCAGCACGTCTATCGCCCCGACCGTTTTATGCAAACGTTGGCAGATATCTTCAACCACCAGCATATTTTCACGTTGGTTTTTATCATCTTTTAGCAGCCACTGCGCCAGCGTCCAGGCGCGGTGATCGTCAGGGTGATTCGCCACGGTTCCGGCTAATGCCTCAGTGCGCAATGCGGTATCGATACGCCGCCACAAGCGTTCTGGGCTTGAACCGAGGAATGCATTGTTGGCATCAAACACGATTAAAAAATGATAACAATTCAGATTCACCCGACGGCTTGCCGCCATAAATCCAGCCGCAGAAACCGCAGCGGTAAATTGCAGATCGGTGGCCCTCGCGAGAACCACTTTGTCGAGTTCGTGTTGTTCAATCGCGGTAATGGCGCGGTCAATCAGCGTCAGCCATTCAGGCTGCGTGGGAATATGTTGTTCGCCCACGCAATTCAGGTGCTGTTGCGGTAGTTGTTTGGCAGGCAGGAGTTGCTCAAGGAAGGCTTGGGCTGCACGCGCGTCATCCTTTAAGGACGTTTCGCTATAAAGATGCAGATGAAGCTGTGCCCCCCCTCCGGTCCGTCGCCATTCAAGCCTTGGGATAAATAAAAAACTGTGGTTGGGGTCGAACGCATTGACGCCAGTGATACGAACCGCCGGCTGGTCGGCATAATCATCAAGAAATGATCTCGCCGCTTCTAATGTATTGAACTGACGTACCAGGCCAAGTGCGGCGATTTCATCATCGCCACTGCGCTGTTGCCAGTAGAATTGAGGATAAAGACGCTGGGTGGTCAACCACGCAAGAGCATCTGAGGCATCACTCAGAGTTACGGCAAACGATATTTGCTGTAACCCTGGCGCGTCCGCAAATTCTGCGTTCAATGCAAGCTGTAACTGTTGCAGCGCGACAGAAACTGAATTCACGTTTACCTCACCTTCCCTGAAAACCCCTGATTATACGTGGTCATGGCGGCAAAAAAAAATCCCACCCAATGGGTAAGATTTTCTTTAATCGGCACACGGTGAATTTGTGTACCGATTCTGCTCTAGCGTCTGGCTAACAAAAGGCCTAACACTAAGCCCGCCGCCGCACCGACACCAATGCCTTGCCATGGTTTGTCATGGACGTAATCATCGGCGCGATAAACGACTTTTTTCGCACGATAGTAGTAATTGTCGGACGCACTACTGACCCGAGCTTTGACGTCACTCAGCGCCCGTTCGGCACGCTCTTTCAGCTCAATATACTTTTGGTCGGCAGGGTCACCAGAGGAACGCAGTACTTCTTCGAGCGTATCACTCAGTAAAGATAAATCATCATCAAGACGAGATTCATACGGTTGCATCACTGTTCTCCGTGTTTAAAAAATACTCGTCCGCTAACTATAGACAATACTAATACTTTTCGCTCAGTGATTAACGGTTCGCCATACCAATGTGCGCAATACCGTCTTCATCGTAGATGTCGGTGACAGGTTTAAAACCAAAATGCGCATAAAACGACTGCAAATGCGCCTGCGCACCTAAATACACCGCTTTTTCCGGCCAATATTGCTGACAGGAAGCCATTGCTTGTTCCATTAACTGATACCCGAGTTTTTCGCCACGGACACTTTTGTCGATAATGACACGGCCAATCACCACCGGCTCAAATTCGTTTTCGCTTTTCAGGATACGCGCATAAGCCACCAGCTTACCGTCCTGCCAGCCAAGAATATGGCGGTTTTCACCCACTAAATCGTCGCCATCGATGTCCTGATACGGGCAGTTTTGCTCGACAACAAAGACTTCATTGCGCAGTGCCAAAAGTGTGTAGAGATCGGTCACGCTCAGTTCTGAATGGTGTAGATCTTGCCAAATCAACATGTTCTGCCCTTTTTCATGGTTTGAGCCCTTATCTTCACGCATAAAAAAACCGCCAGCAAGTGGCGGTTTTTTTTCAATTTCAGCGAACTCAGTAAAAATCACCGGAAGCGGCTTCGGCCTGTGCCATCCAAACCGGTTTCTCACTGGTTTTGGACCACACGCGGTGCAGGTAGCTGTAAAAACGGGCGCGATCTTTCCAGAACAGCATCACCGGCAGCGTCAGAACGCCTGCTAAAACAACGAATGCGCGACGCAGGAAAACCTGATGCACAGGATAGTCTTTATATAAAGTCATAGGTTTCTCCCTCTTTATGTGACCGGTAGCAAACACCGGGAAATTAGAACTTGTTATCTGGTGAAAATATTATCGCATTGGCTGAAAGTTTACTACTCCTCCGACCACTTAAAGCCACTTTTTGCCACTTATTTACAATCCTGCCTGTAATTAAGTTACAGGCATGTTAAATAAATACTAACCATTAGTTAATTAATGGCTTTTCTCATTTTTATACTTTTTTTACACCCCGCCCTCAGACTTTTACGACATCTTTGCACCCGAAGTTTCACACTCTCTGCAATTCCTAATAACTGCCGAGGTGGATTGTGAGTACAGGCGTAATAGCTGGCGTGGTGCTGGTGTTTGTGCTGTTGGGATATTTAATTTATGCCCTGATTAATGCGGAGGCATTCTGATGGCCGCCTCCGGATTTTTATTAATTGCCAGCTTCATGCTGGTGCTTTTCGCCCTGGCAAAACCGTTGGGCAGCGTGCTGGCTCGCTTGATTGAAGGCGAATCTGTGCCTGTTGTCGGGAAAATGGATGCGCTGTGGTGGAAAGTATTGGGGAGTGACTCCACCAGAGAAATGAACTGGAAGCACTATCTGGGAGCCATACTGTTGTTTAACGTGTTGGGTTTGCTGGTGCTTTTTGTCATCTTAATGACCCAGGGAAACTTGCCCCTCAACCCGCAGCAATTACCCGGCCTCTCCTGGCATCTGGCGCTCAATACAGCAGTCAGTTTTGTCTCCAACACCAATTGGCAGTCTTACAGCGGTGAAACCACGCTGAGTTACTTCAGCCAGATGGTCGGCCTGACGGTGCAAAACTTCTTGTCAGCCGCGACAGGGATTGCGGTAGTGTTTGCACTGATTCGCGCCTTCTCTCGCCAAAGTGCTAACACCTTGGGTAACGCGTGGGTCGATTTAACCCGCATCACTCTCTACATCTTGTTGCCGATTGCGTTGCTGATTGCGTTGTTCTTTATCAGCCAGGGAACCTTACAGAACATCGCTCCGTATCAACCGTTCACCTCACTGGAAGGTGTACACCAGGTGTTGCCGATGGGCCCGGTCGCCTCGCAAGAAGCGATCAAAATGTTGGGCACCAATGGCGGCGGTTTCTTTAATGCTAACTCTTCACACCCGTTTGAGAACCCAACGGCGCTGACCAACTTCGTACAGATGCTGGCGATCTTCCTGATCCCCGCAGCACTGTGTTTCGCTTTTGGTGAAGCCGTCGGGGACCGACGCCAGGGCCGCGCTATTTTATGGGCGATGGCGGTGATTTTTGTTATCTGCGTGGTGGTGGTGATGTGGGCCGAAACTCGCGGCAATACGCATTTCACCCTGCTCGGCGCTGACAGCAACATCAATATGGAAGGTAAAGAGAGCCGCTTTGGCATTCTGGCCACCAGCTTGTTCTCGGTGATTACCACCGCCGCTTCTTGTGGGGCGGTCAACGCAATGCATGACTCCTTTACTGCGCTAGGCGGCATGATCCCAATGTGGCTGATGCAGATTGGTGAAGTGGTGTTTGGCGGCGTCGGCTCTGGGCTGTACGGCATGTTGCTGTTCGTTCTGCTGACGGTATTTATCGCCGGATTGATGATTGGCCGCACGCCGGAATATCTGGGTAAAAAAATCGACGTGGCAGAGATGAAAATGACCGCGATGGCGATTCTGGTGACACCAACGCTGGTGCTGCTCGGCACTGCGCTGGCGATGATGACCGATGCGGGTCGTGCAGGGATTTTCAATCCTGGCATTCATGGTTTTAGTGAAGTGCTCTACGCGGTTTCTTCTGCCGCAAACAACAACGGTAGCGCCTTTGCCGGGTTAAGTGCCAATACGCCTTTCTGGAACATTCTTCTGGCTGTATGCATGTGGTTTGGTCGCTTCGCCGTGATTGTGCCCGTGATGGCTATCGCCGGTTCGCTGGTCACCAAAAAATCACAGTCAGCAGGCGTCGGTACTTTACCGACTCACGGCCCGCTGTTTATCGGTTTGCTGATTGGCACCGTGTTGTTAGTGGGTGCACTGACCTTTATTCCCGCCCTCGCATTAGGCCCGGTTGCGGAACACCTTTCCTTAGTGAATTTGTGATTAAGAGGCTTCCATGAGTCGCAAGCAACAGGCGCTATTTGAACCATCGCTGATTCGTCAGGCGCTAATTGATTCCTTTAAAAAACTGACACCACAAGTGCAGTGGCGTAACCCGGTGATGTTTATCGTTTGGGTTGGCAGCGTGATGACCACCATTCTGGCGATCGCCATGTTCAGTGGGAAACTTCAGGGTGACGCACCGTTTACTGCCGCGATCGGCGTCTGGCTGTGGTTTACCGTGCTGTTTGCCAACTTTGCCGAAGCACTGGCGGAAGGCCGCAGTAAAGCGCAAGCCAATAGTCTGAAAGGGGTGAAGAAAACCAGTTGGGCGCGCAAATTGCGCGCGCCACAACACGATGCTCCGATGGACAACGTCCCTGCCGCTGACTTGCGTAAAGGAGACATCGTGCTGGTTGAAGCGGGCGATATTATCCCGTGCGATGGTGAAGTGCTGGAAGGCGGCGCGTCGGTAGATGAAAGTGCGATTACTGGCGAGTCAGCACCGGTTATCCGTGAGTCCGGCGGCGACTTTGCCTCGGTCACGGGCGGGACGCGCATTCTTTCAGACTGGCTGGTGATTCAGTGCAGCGTGAACCCTGGTGAAACCTTCCTCGACCGTATGATTGCCATGGTGGAAAGCGCACAACGCCGCAAAACGCCAAACGAAATTGCGCTGACGATTTTACTGGTGGCGCTGACGATTGTCTTTTTACTGGCAACCGCAACGCTTTGGCCGTTCTCGCAGTATGGCGGCGTGGCGGTCAGCGTCACGGTGCTGATTGCACTGCTGGTCTGTTTGATTCCAACCACCATCGGCGGGCTACTTTCCGCGATTGGTGTCGCCGGGATGAGCCGTATGCTGGGCGCAAACGTCATTGCCACCAGCGGACGTGCTGTCGAAGCCGCAGGTGATGTCGATGTGTTGCTGTTGGATAAAACCGGCACCATCACGCTGGGTAATCGCCAGGCTTCTGAGTTTTTACCCGCTCCGGGGATTGAAGAAAAAACCCTGGCCGACGCAGCACAGCTTTCGTCACTTGCCGATGAAACGCCTGAAGGCCGCAGCATCGTGGTGCTGGCAAAACAGCGCTTTAACCTGCGCGAGCGCGATGTGCAAAACTTGCATGCCACCTTTGTGCCGTTCACCGCGCAAACGCGAATGAGCGGTATCAACATTCAGGACCGCATGATTCGCAAAGGTTCGGTTGATGCCATTCGTCGCCACGTTGAAGCCAACGGCGGCCAGTTCCCGCCACAGATTGATACGCTGGTGGAAGGTGTGGCACGCACGGGCGGAACACCGCTGGTGGTTGCTGAAGGTGCCAATGTGCTGGGCGTTATCGCGCTGAAAGATATCGTCAAAGGCGGCATCAAGGAACGTTTCGCTCAACTGCGCCAGATGGGCATTAAAACCGTCATGATCACCGGTGATAACCGCCTGACGGCTGCGGCGATTGCTGCGGAAGCCGGTGTGGATGATTTCCTGTCAGAAGCGACTCCGGAAGCCAAACTGGCCCTGATTCGCCAGTATCAGGCCGAAGGCCGTTTAGTCGCGATGACCGGCGACGGCACCAACGATGCGCCTGCCCTGGCACAAGCGGATGTGGCGGTTGCCATGAACTCCGGTACGCAGGCGGCGAAAGAAGCCGGCAATATGGTGGACCTGGATTCCAACCCCACCAAGTTGATTGAAGTAGTACACATCGGTAAACAGATGCTGATGACCCGTGGTTCGCTGACCACTTTCAGTATTGCCAACGACGTGGCGAAGTATTTCGCGATTATCCCCGCCGCGTTCGCCGCCACTTATCCGCAGCTCAACGCGCTGAACGTGATGCATCTGCACTCCCCTGCATCCGCGATTTTAAGCGCGGTGATTTTTAACGCGTTGATCATCATCTTTTTGATTCCGCTGGCCTTGCGCGGTGTGAGCTACAAACCGCTAAGTGCCGCAGCCATGTTACGTCGCAATCTCTGGATTTACGGTCTGGGCGGTTTAATCGTGCCGTTTATTGGTATCAAAGCTATCGATTTGATACTGACCATTTTGGGCCTGGTTTAAGGGGAAAAAAATGACTACCTTACGTCCCGCTATACTGTTACTGATTCTGCTCACCCTGATTACCGGTGGACTTTACCCGTTGCTGACCACCCTTTTAGGCCAGTGGTGGTTCCCGGCGCAAGCCAACGGCTCGTTAATCCTTGATACTAACGTCGTACGTGGTTCAAGCCTGATTGGACAAAATTTTACCCAGCCAACGTATTTGCAAGGCCGCCCTTCTGCTACGGCAGAAACTCCCTATAATCCCATGGCCTCTGGCGGTAGTAATCTTGCGGGCAGTAACCCCGAGCTCGACAAAGTGATTACCGAGCGTGTAGCAGCGTTGCGCGCGGCGAATCCGCAGGCGAATCCGGCGGTTCCCGTTGATTTGATAACGGCTTCGGCTAGCGGTCTGGACGGGCAGATTTCCCCAGAAGCGGCAGCCTGGCAGATTCCACGAATTGCCAAAGCGCGCCATTTACCCGTAGAGCAAGTCACGCGTCTGGTGGCGGAAAATACCACGCAGCCTCTGGTTGGTTTCATCGGTAAACCGGTGGTGAATGTGTTACTGGTTAACCGGGCGTTGGATGACTTACAAAGTCACCCAATACCCTAAATAATTCGAGTTTTGGGTAGGCGGCCAGGGAGCAAATCCCCAGGAGCTTACTAAAGTAAGTGACTGGGGTTTGTGAGTGCAGCCAACACCCCCACAACTTGAAGTATGACGGGTATAAAGGAATAGAGATGACAGAAGAACCCCTGCGCCCTAACCCAGATAAATTGCTGGAACAGGTCAATCGCCCGACCCGCGGTAAGCTGAAAATATTCTTCGGTGCGTGTGCTGGCGTGGGGAAAACCTACGCCATGTTGCAAGAAGCGCAGCGACTGCGAGCGCAAGGTCTGGATATCCTGATTGGCGTGGTGGAAACACATGGCCGCAAAGAGACCGCCGCACTGCTGAACGGGCTGGCTATCCAGCCCGCAAAACGACTGCACCACCGTGGGCGCTGGGTGCAAGAGTTTGATCTCGACGCGGCACTTGCGCGTAATCCTGCGCTGATCCTGATGGATGAACTGGCACACAGTAACGCGCCAGGTTCGCGCCACCCCAAGCGCTGGCAAGATGTGGAAGAGTTGCTGGATGCCGGGATCGACGTCTTTACCACCGTCAATGTGCAGCATCTTGAAAGCCTGAATGACATCGTTGGCGGCGTCACGGGTATTCAGGTACGCGAAACGGTGCCCGACCCAATTTTTGATGCCGCCGATGAAATCGTGTTGGTCGACCTCCCCCGGACGATTTACGCCAGCGCCTGCATGAAGGCAAAGTGTATATCTCCGGCCAGGCCGAACGCGCCATCGAGCACTTTTTCCGCAAAGGAAATTTGATTGCCCTGCGCGAACTGGCGTTGCGCCGCACCGCCGACCGCGTTGACGACCAAATGCGGGCCTGGCGCGACAGCCAGGGGCAGGAAAAAGTCTGGCATACACGCGACGCCATTTTACTGTGTATCGGCCACAGTTCCGGCAATGAAAAACTGGTGCGCACGGCTGCGCGGTTGGCTGCAAAATTGGGCAGCGCCTGGCATGCTGTGTATGTCGAAACGCCACAACTTCACCGCTTACCCGAACATCAACGCCGCGCTATTCTCAGCGCATTGCGCCTGGCTCAAGAATTGGGTGCAGAAACAGCCACGCTTGCAGACCCCGCCGAAGATAAAGCGGTTTTGCGTTACGCCCGGGAACATAACCTCGGGAAAATTATTATTGGTCGGCGGACGACACGACGCTGGTGGAGCCGCGAATCTTTTTCTGACCGACTGGCCCGCCGTGCGCCAGACCTTGATTTAGTGATTGTTGCGCTTGACGACAAACCGTCTGTTGCCTCTCCTTCGACGCCCGACATGCGCAGTTTCACGGAAAAGTGGCGCGTGCAAATGCGCGGATGCGCTGTCGCGATTGCGCTTTGCGCCCTGACGACGTTTATCGCAAACCAGTGGTTAATGGCCTTCGATGCCGCCAACCTGGTCATGCTTTACTTGCTCGGCGTCGTCATTGTGGCGCTGTTTTATGGTCGCTGGCCTTCGGTGCTGGCGACCGTGATAAGCGTACTCAGTTTTGATCTGTTTTTTATTGCGCCACACGGCACGCTGGCCGTCTCTGATATCCAGTATTTGTTAACCTTCGCGGTGATGCTCACCGTTGGCCTGGTTATCGGTAATCTCACCGCTGGCGTGCGTTATCAGGCGCGAATTGCTCGTTATCGCGAGCAACGCACTCGCCACTTGTATGAGATGTCAAAAGCCCTCGCCGCTGAACGCACTCCGCAGGATATTGCGGCCACCAGCGAGCTGTTCATTAATAACAGTTTCCATGCCCGCGCCCAGCTATTGTTACCTGACGCGCAGGGTGTGTTAGAGCGAGTCAATGCGCGAGGTGAGCCGCAAAACTGGGATGAAGCCATCGCCCGCTGGAGCTTTGATAAAGGCCAACCCGCCGGTGCTGGCACCGATACGCTGCCAGGTGTGCCCTATCAAATCCTGCCTCTCAAAACGCCGGAAAAAACCCTTGGGTTGCTGATTGTCGAGCCGAGTAATTTGCGCCAGTTGATGATTCCCGAGCAACAGCGCTTGTTGGAAACGTTCACGCTGTTGGCGGCCACTGCCCTGGAGCGGCTATTGCTGACCGCAAGTGAGGAGCAGGCCCGGTTATCCAGCGAACGCGAGCAAGTGCGTAATTCGTTGCTTGCGGCGCTGTCTCATGATTTGCGAACCCCGTTGACCGTACTGTTTGGCCAGGCAGAAATACTAACGCTGGATTTGGCTTCTGAAGGGTCAAAACACGCCCCACAAGCCAACGACATTCGCCAGCATGTTCTCAATACCACGCGTCTGGTGAATAATTTACTGGATATGGCGCGTATTCAGTCCGGTGGTTTTAATCTGCGTAAAGAATGGCTAACCCTTGAAGAAGTGGTCGGTAGCGCATTGAAGATGCTGGAACCGAGCCTCGGCGGGCGGCATATTGCGCTGGCGCTGCCCGACCCACTGATGCTGATTCATGTTGATGGTCCGCTGTTTGAACGCGTGTTGATCAATTTGCTGGAAAATGCCGTGAAATATGCAGGGTTCCAGTCAAACATTGGCATTCGTGCGCAAGCACTGACTGATAAACTGGATCTTGAAGTCTGGGACGATGGTCCGGGAATTCCGGCTGGCAAAGAACAGCTCATCTTTGATAAGTTTTCCCGGGGCAATAAAGAATCGGCCATTCCGGGTGTTGGCCTGGGTCTGGCAATTTGCCAGGCGATCATCGAAGTTCACGACGGGAAGATTTTTGCCGTGAATCGCCCGGAAGGTGGCGCAAGTTTTCATGTTATTTTACCTCTACCACCATTACCTGAGCTGGCTGAGATGAACGAGGCGTTGTGATATCAGTACTGATTGTTGAAGATGAAAAAGAGATCCGCCGTTTCTTGCGCACTGCGCTGGAGGCTGAGTCATTGCGCGTTCATGAAGCCGAAACCTTGCAACGTGGCTTGCTGGAAGCGGCCACGCGTAAACCTGATTTAGTGATCCTCGACCTCGGTTTACCTGACGGTGATGGCATTGATTTTATTCGCGACTTCCGCCAGTGGAGCCAAACACCGATTGTGGTGCTCTCCGCTCGTAGCGATGAGCAAGTAAAGATAGACGCGCTTGATGCGGGTGCCGACGACTATCTCAGTAAACCGTTTGGCATTGGTGAGCTACAGGCGCGTCTACGCGTCGTCTTACGCCGCCATGCAAGCCTTGCGCAACCCGATCCGGTTTATCAGTTTTCAAATATTACCGTTGACCTTGCCACCCGTCGCATCACGCGGGATGGCGCAGAAATCCATCTCACGCCGATTGAGTTCCGCCTGCTCGCAACCCTTATCAATAATCACGGAAAAGTGCTGACCCAACGCCAGTTACTCAGCCAGGTTTGGGGGCCAAATGCCGTGGAACACAGCCATTATCTACGCATTTATATGGGGCATTTACGCCAGAAGCTGGAGACGGATCCGGCGCGCCCAAGCCATCTGCTTACCGAAACCGGAATCGGCTACCGTTTTATGCTTTAAGCCAGATGTAAAAAAGGCGCCTTGCGGCGCCCTTTTCAAGTCAATTGCTTACTTCGCGTTTTTCAGCACTTCGCTGACAATCTCTACCGCTTCTTTCTCAATTTGCAGGCGATGTTCGCTGCCTAAGAAACTTTCACAGTAAATTTTGTACGCATCTTCCGTACCGGAAGGACGTGCAGCAAACCAGCCGTTGTCGGTCATCACTTTAAGGCCACCGATAGAAGCACCGTTGCCTGGAGCGGCCGTTAAACGTGCGGTAATAGGGTCGCCCGCCAATGTGCTGGCGCTCACCATTTCTGGAGAAAGTTTGGACAGTGCGGCTTTCTGCGCAGATGTCGCGGAAGCTTGCAGACGGTTGTAGCTTGGCGCACCGAAACGGGCAGCCAGTTCGTCATAATGCTGTTGCGGGTTCTTACCCGTAACGGCGGTAATTTCCGCTGCCAGCAAGCACATGATGATGCCGTCTTTATCCGTTGACCACGGCGTGCCATCGAAGCGCAGGAAAGATGCCCCAGCACTTTCTTCGCCACCAAAACCGAAGCTGCCATCGAACAGGCCGTCAACAAACCATTTGAAGCCCACCGGTACTTCTACCAGTTTACGACCCAAATCGTTGACTACACGGTCAATCATTGCAGACGACACCAGAGTTTTACCGACTGCAACATCTTTGCCCCACTGCGGACGATGCTGGAACAGGTAGTTAATGGCGACGGCCAGATAATGGTTCGGGTTCATCAGGCCTGCTGGCGTGACGATACCGTGGCGGTCGTAATCCGGGTCGTTGGCGAATGCCAGGTCGAATTTGTCACGCAGGGCCAGCAAACCTTCCATTGCGCACTCGGACGAGCAATCCATACGGATAGCACCGTCTTTATCCAGATGCATAAAGCGGAAAGTTTGATCAACATGATCGTTAACAATCGTCAGGTCGAGATTGTAGTGTTTTGCGATACGCTGCCAGTATTCGATACCGGAACCACCGAGCGGATCAACGCCCAGTTTGAGGCCAGCCTTCTGGATAGCGGCCATATCGACGATATCCACCAGCCCTTCGATAAACGGCTGCACCAGATCTTGTTCCTGCACATGCCCACTGGCCCATGCTTGATCAAGAGAAAGGCGCTTCACGTCTTTCAAGCCCGCAGCCATCAGCGCGTTAGCACGATCTTCTACCACTTTGGTGACGTTGGTATCAGCCGGGCCACCGTTTGGCGGGTTGTATTTGATACCACCATCGTCTGGTGGGTTGTGCGAAGGCGTGATAACGATACCGTCTGCCTGCGCGCCACCGTTTTTGTTATGCGTCAGAATGGCATGCGAGATTGCCGGCGTCGGCGTGTAGCCGTTTGCCTGCTGCACAATGACGTTCACACCGTTCGCAGCCAGCACTTCAAGAACCGAAATAAACGCAGGCTCAGACAACGCATGAGTATCTTTGCCAACGTAGCACGGCCCGGTAATTCCATTTTTTGCACGATCTTCGGCAATCGCTTGAGCAATGGCCAGAATGTGGGGTTCGTTAAAGCTATGACGTGCCGCACTACCACGGTGACCGGAGGTGCCGAACTTCACCGCATGTTCGCTATTACCTGGTTCCGGCTTCAGCACGTAATACTGGGCCGTCAATTGCGCTACGTTAATCAAATCGCTCTGTTGTGCCGGTTGACCTGCACGAGGGTGGTTAGCCATTAGCCTTTCCTTCTGACGCGAAGTGTTAGATTGTGCCGCAAACCTTTTCAATCAATTCCGCCGGGAACTGCATTGATTGCATGATGTGTTCGATCATGCTGCATTTACGGCCCGTATTGGTGTTAGTAATCACCCAGTATGGTGTGCCTGGAACATGCTTTGGTTTTGTCTGGTTACCATTTTGCAGCAGCGTTTGCTCGTTACCTGCAAAATAGACCCGCGTACGACCATGCAGCGATTCGGTCGCTTCACCAAAGGCATGTGCGTCGAGGGTATACAGAGTAGAAAGCACCATCATAAAACGATTAACGGCTTTCTTTTGCTCCGCATATTCATCGGAGAGCAGCAATTCACGTACCGCACGAATACGATCGCGTGATTTATTTACGGGTTTGGCTTCCGGAGTAGCAGCAACAGCGGCTGTCTGGCCGGTAATTTCTGGTGTAGCAGGAGTTTGGCCGGCGGTAAATTTCAACATGCGCCGTAAAATGTCGGACGCGCTTTCACCAATGTGCTGCGTATGGCTGGCAATATAGCGATAGAGCTCGTCATCAACTTCAATAGTTTTCATCTTAATCCAGTGCAATATCTTTTCTGAATACAAGTTGTTGGGATTATAGGGGCAAATCCCAACCTCGGGTAGCGCCAAGCTTTTGTCACACCACAAAGTCAGACTAAACTGGAAATTTGCGGCACAGCGGCAGGATGCCGTTATGATACCCTAACCTCACGAAGTAAAAAAAAAGAACTTTGCCATGAAATTGAATGCTCGCCTGCAAACTGCGCAACAATCGACTAGTAATTCCCCCATCGTCCTGATCCACGGTCTTTTTGGTAGCCTTGATAATCTGGGAGTGCTGGCCCGCGACCTTGGGCAAGAGCATACCTTGCTGCAAATTGATCTTCGCAATCACGGATTATCACCACGCAGCCCTGAGATGAATTATGCCGCGATGGCGCAAGACGTGGTTGAAACGCTCGATGAATATGGTTTTGAGAAAGCCATTATTATTGGCCATTCCATGGGTGGCAAAGTGGCGATGGCGTTAACCGCCATTGCCCCTGAGCGCATCGAAAAATTAGTCCTGATTGATATCGCGCCTGTGGATTATCACGTCCGCCGCCATGATGAAATTTTCGCGGCAATTAATGCCGTCACTGATGCAGAAGTGAAAACTCGCCAACAGGCCGCAGCGGTGATGCGCGAACATATAGATGAAGAAGGCGTGATTCAGTTTTTGCTGAAGTCCTTTGCTGACGGTGAATGGAAATTCAATCTGCCGGTGTTGTGGGAACAATACGAAAATATTGTCGGCTGGCAAACTATCCCAACATGGAATGAGCCAGCATTGTTTATCCGGGGCGGCGCGTCTCCTTATGTTGACGAATCGCACCGTGAAACACTGCTTGCACAGTTTCCGCAGGCACGCGCTCATGTCGTTGCCGGTGCCGGGCACTGGGTTCATGCCGAAAAACCTGATGCTGTTTTGCGCGCAATCCATCGTTTTATCGACGGAACAGCAGCAAACTGATTAAAAACAAACCGACTGGCCGTTAGATGCGGCTAACGCGTTGGCGCGCAAGCCATGCTGATGTATGATTGCGCGCTAAAATGCGCCAGAGCACCCCGCTCCGTGCCACCTGAATTCCCTGTCAGTAGTCTAATCATGGCAAAAGAACAAACGGACCGTACTACATTAGATCTGTTCGCGGACGAGCGTCGCCCCGGGCGACCAAAAACTAATCCGCTCACGCGTGATGAGCAACTGCGTATCAACAAACGCAACCAGCTCAAGCGCGATAAAGTACGCGGCCTGAAGCGAGTGGAGTTAAAGCTCAATAACGATGCAGTAGATGCACTTAATCATCTGGCTGAAGCGCGCAATATCAGTCGTAGTGAGTTGATTGAAGAGATTTTACTCGCACAATTGAAGCAGCATCTCAGTTAATTTTTATGCTGTAGCCCAGAATGCGATGTTGCAGTCTGTGCACATCAGGGTGATAGCAGTTTCCGCAGCGCTTTGTGTTCTGCTATGATTGCCCTATCTGTGGCCGAATAGCAGCCACCATACCATTAAGTTTCAAGAGGTTATTTTACTCATGGCAATCGTAGGCATTTTTTTCGGCAGCGACACTGGTAACACCGAAAATATCGCGAAGATGATTCAAAAACAGCTCGGTAAAGACGTTGCTGAGGTGCATGACATTGCTAAGAGCAGCAAAGAAGACCTGGAAGGCTTCGATATCCTGCTTCTCGGCATTCCAACGTGGTATTACGGTGAAGCGCAATGCGACTGGGATGATTTCTTCCCGACGTTGGAAGAAGTTGATTTCAATGGCAAATTGGTCGCCCTTTTCGGCTGTGGCGACCAGGAAGACTACGCAGAATACTTCTGTGACGCATTAGGTACTATCCGCGATATTATTGAGCCGCGCGGTGCTGCTATCGTGGGTCACTGGCCAACTGCCGGTTACCATTTTGAAGCGTCTAAAGGTCTTGCTGACGACAATCACTTCGTGGGCCTGGCTATTGATGAAGATCGCCAACCAGAACTGACTGCACAACGCGTTCAACAATGGGTCAAACAGGTTTCTGAAGAGCTGAACCTGGCAGATATCCTCAACACTTGATGCTCGGTGTGACGCGGCTAGTGGGTCGCGTCACATTGATAGATTATTCCGATTAAAATAATCGCTACAAATTTTTAACTTTTCAGTTTGTCCCTGTACAATGACCTCCTGACTAACTAGCTAACAAGGCAAATAAATCGCGACTCAGCCGCCATTTTTTAGCTTGATTATGCATAATACTTGCGGTTCCCATTTAGAATTGACAGTTCTATAATGAGACGCATTCATCTTAACGCTCACCCTGAGTCCGAGCGATCCGTTAAGCAACAGGACAATTTCCGCATGACTGACAATAATACCGCATTAAAGAAGGCCGGCCTGAAAGTCACGCTTCCACGATTAAAAATCCTTGAAGTGTTGCAGGGTCCGGTGAACCACCACGTCAGTGCGGAAGACTTATATAAACGTCTGATTGATATGGGCGAAGAGATTGGTCTCGCCACCGTTTATCGTGTACTAAACCAGTTTGATGATGCAGGCATTGTTACTCGTCATAATTTCGAAGGCGGCAAATCCGTATTCGAGCTGACACAACAGCATCACCACGACCATTTGATTTGCCTGGACTGCGGCAAAGTTATTGAATTTAGTGATGATTCAATCGAAGCCCGTCAGCGTGAAATCGCATCACGCCATGGCATTCGTCTGACTAACCACAGCCTGTACCTTTATGGTCACTGCGCTGAAGGTGATTGCCGTACCGACGAAAATGCACACGAAATCAGCGAAAAATAATCCGCACATTTGACCACGCTAACCCGGTGGTCAGATATAAAAAAACCGGTGAGGAAGCTCACCGGTTTTTTTATTGGCTGAACGCGACAATTATTTATTGTTAGCGCGAATTTCTTGCCAGATTTTATCGCATTTAGCTTTAACGGCCTGGTCATTACCGGTACGAGTTGCCTGGATGCAGTTCTGGTAATCAAGAGTACGAACGCTCTCTTTCTGTGCGAACTCCTGGTGTTCCTTCTCTTGACTCAATACATTCAAAACGCTTTGGCACGCCTGAATTTTATCAGGATTCCCTTCGGCGGTATTGATACAGGCGCTATAAGCTTGTTTCAGCTTTGAATCCTCTGGTGCTGTTTTAGGCTGTGCACAGGCGCTCAAACCTAAAGCCATCACCGTAACCAAAATGATTTTTTTCATGCTCGATATCCTTAACAAAACCGGGCGCGTTAACGCCCGGAATCAAATCAGAAAATGGTAAACGGAGCGATGACGATGAACTTAACATCGCGCTCATCCTGGAAGATGTTGCCGTAACCACCGCCCCAGCTTGGGATGTCGGAGTGGTTGTCGTATTGAGTGAAGTGCAGTTTAAACAGTGTGCCTTTCGCACGGCCATCCTGAATGGTGTACAGCGCATCAAGGCTGTACGCAGATTCTTTCAGACGATTGTCGGCATCGTAGTAACCGTCAGTTGTTGGTTTAGAGCTTGGTTTAGCATCCCATGCGTAAACATAAGAAGCACCTACAGCCCAACCCGCCAGGTTCCAGTTGCTCAGGTCATACATAGCACCTGCGAACAATGATTTTTCACCGTTGGCGTTGAAGTCAGAACGGTTATCCCACCAGATATCCAGACGACCGTTAGAGGAGGCATAAGTTGGGGTCATACGTTGCAGGAAGTAACCCTGCTGGCCGTCTGCCTTAACAATGGTACCTTCAAGACGCATGTCAACCTGGCCCACTCTGTACCCGAAAGTCAAAGCCTGCAACCAGGCAGTACCGTCATACAGATCGTTGACACTGCCGTCGGAAACTTTGTCACGCGTGCCATAGAATTGATAGCTGGTTGATAACGGGCTGCCAGCCACGTCAAATTTGTAACTTGCTTTGGTGAAGTACTGATCGACATACCCCTGGGCCTGGCCGAATGCAGCTTCAAGAATCAGATTATTTTTGAAGTCATATTTCGCACCCAGCGAGTGTAGATAATCAACATTGGTGTTCTTATCGTTTTGATAGAACTTGTCCATTTCCAGGTGCCATGGAGCTTTGTACTCGTTGGTCCACATGTAGGAGAAGCTCAGCGCACCGGCGTCGGCGTAATCAAAGTTTGCCCCAGCTTCGGCCCCTTGATATGTACCAGGCATGAAGCTCCAGTGCGGCGCTAACAGTGTTTGACCGGTTGGCTGGATGTAACCTGCACGAGCCCAAACGGGACCGTATTTGAATTTAGCTGCGGCTTTATAAAGACTCACCCCGCTCTTATCGCCGGAGTAATCTTCATCGTAAGCTTTGTTTGAAGAGGAAAATGCGATTTCGTTCGGGTGGCCGCTGTTGCCATTTTCTGCCATTTCGATAGCAGTAAAGGCCGCGAGATCCAGACCAAACATGTCTGCAGCATAACCAGACTGGAAGTCCAGGTTGGCGTTCCATGTAGCGTGTGCGAGGTTAGTTTCGTATTTATCTGTGGTGACGTCTTTACGGTCACGCTCACGCTGCCAGTAATAAACACCACCGGTCAGTGTTGAATCATCAATAAAACCTGCTGCACTAGCCTGAGGGATGACAACCAGTCCTGAAAGAGCCGTAACACCTGCGATTGCAAGCGCCAGCGCACTACGTTTGCCACTAAACGTACGCATATAAAATTCCTCTTTGACGTATAAATAATCGCCGGACGTTAAAAGACGTCACTAAGCGAAAAAAGTAAAAATGCCTAACGGCTAAAGCGGTTATAAAAATTTTCCCGCATTACTGCTCACCACAAGACTATTTTTCGCGACGCGAATTATCAACGATTTTGTAAGAGTTCATTCCGATATTATGACAGAGAGCACATAATCTATGAGTATTTGTAACAAATGACGACTCAAGATGTTTATGCTGAATATTTAGGCTATTTACAGACAAAGCTCGAAATGAGAGCGCTCACACACCCAAACGAAGAATTTATTATGCTCTCAGATTGACCAAATGAAAGAAAAACGGGCGGGGTCTAAATAACATTAATTCGCATCGCGAATATGGAAAAATGGATACACAGGTGAATTTAACGCAAAAAAAACGCCGCTAATTGCGGCGTTTTTATAAGACGATTTCTTTTATTCGCCTATTTTAGCCCAGGTATCACGCAACCCAACGGTACGGTTAAATACCAGTTTTTCAGCGGTTGCATAACGGCTATCCAGGCAGAAATAACCTTCGCGCTCGAACTGATACGCTTTGCCTTTTTCTGCGTTTTGCAGACTCGGTTCCACGAAACCTTGCTTGATAACCAGAGACTCAGGGTTAATCGTTGCAAGGAAATCTTCCGCGCTACCAGGGTTCGCTACGCTGAACAGACGGTCATAAAGACGAATTTCAACAGGTAAAGCGTGTTCTGCGCTGACCCAATGAATGACGCCTTTTACTTTGCGGCCATCAGCCGGGTCTTTGCTCAAAGTGTCTGGATCATAGGAACAATGCAGCACGGTGATATTCCCTGCTTCATCTTTCTCTACGCGATCGGCTTTAATCACATATGAATTACGCAGACGGACTTCTTTGCCCAACACCAGACGCTTGTATTGCTTATTCGCTTCTTCACGGAAATCAGCACGATCAATGTAAATCTCACGGCTGAACGGCACCTGACGGCTACCCATCTCTGGCTTATTCGGATGGTTAGGCATGGTCACCATTTCAACTTCGCCCTGCGGGAAGTTTTCAATGATCACTTTCACCGGATCGAGCACGGCCATCGCACGCGGGGCGTTCTCGTTCAGGTCATCACGAATACAAGATTCCAAAGACGCCATTTCAACGGTGTTGTCTTGCTTGGTCACACCAATACGCTTGCAGAACTCGCGAATAGAAGCAGCCGTGTAACCACGACGACGCAGACCAGAAATGGTCGGCATACGTGGGTCATCCCACCCTTCTACAACCTTCTCCGTCACCAGCAGGTTCAGCTTACGCTTGGACATGATGGAATATTCGAGATTCAGGCGCGAGAACTCGTACTGACGTGGGTGCGCAGGAATCGTGATGTTATCCAACACCCAGTCGTACAGACGACGGTTGTCCTGGAATTCCAGCGTACACAAGGAGTGCGTAATACCTTCCAGCGCATCGGAAATGCAGTGGGTGAAGTCGTACATCGGGTAAATGCACCACTTGTTGCCGGTCTGGTGATGGTCGGCGAACTTAATGCGATAGATAACCGGATCGCGCATCACGATAAACGGCGAGGCCATGTCGATTTTCGCACGCAGGCACGCAGTCCCTTCGGCAAACTCACCGTTACGCATTTTCTCGAACAACGCGAGGTTTTCTTCAACGGTACGATCGCGGAATGGGCTGTTCTTCCCAGGCGAGGTCAATGAGCCACGATATTCACGGATTTGCTCTGGAGTCAGTTCATCAACATACGCCAGACCTTTATTGATCAGCTCAACCGCGTAGTTGAACAGCTGATCGAAATAATCGGAAGAGTAGCGCACATTGCCTGACCAATGAAAACCAAGCCATTCAACATCTTGTTTAATTGATTCTACGTATTCGATGTCTTCTTTTACCGGGTTTGTGTCATCGAAACGCAGGTTGCACTGGCCTTGATAATCTTGTGCGATACCAAAGTTCAGGCAGATAGATTTTGCATGACCGATATGCAGATAGCCGTTTGGCTCTGGCGGAAAACGGGTGCAAATGCTGTTGTGCTTACCATTAGCCAAATCTTCATCGATGATCTGGCGAATAAAGTTAGTTGGGCGGGCTTCAGCCTCACTCATCGCGGGTTCCTCAGTGCATAAACTTTCGTTAACGGCATATGATCTAATAAGCAGGCGTCGGAAACAACCTTTAGTTGCATAAATAAGGATGGGTGACTGGCGGGAAATGATTGAGTAAGTCAGGAAAAGGGCAATAAAAAAGCGGCTGGCGAAAAAGTCGCCAGCCGCTGAAGGCACAATCTAAGACTCAGGAGCGATTATTTGCCTTTAATTTCGTACAGAGGAGTCTGCCCCGCAACCACTGAACCTTGTGCCTGGATAACCAGACCGCTGTAGTCGTCAATGTTGCTGCAAACCACTGGGCTAATCATGGAGCGAGCATTTGCGTTCAGGAAATCAAGATCCATTTCCAGAATCGGCTGGCCTGCAACCACTTCAGCACCCTCTTCTACCAGACGGGTAAAGCCCTGGCCGTTCAGTGCTACGGTATCAATGCCCATATGGACAACGATCTCGGCACCTTTTTCGGTTTCCAGACAGAACGCGTGGTTGGTATTAAAGATTTTTACGATAGTACCCGCGGCTGGCGCGACAACAGTTTTCTCTGTTGGCTTAATAGCAACACCGTCACCTACCGCTTTGCTTGCAAAGGCTTCATCAGGAACCTGCTCAAGCGCAACGACATCACCCGTTACTGGTGAAACCAGCGCGGCGATAGTTACTGCGTTTGGCACAGCCTGTGGTTTTGTCGCAACGGCCGCTGGAGCAACAGCACTAACCGGTGCCGCAGCAGGAACATCACCGACTGTTTTCATCGCGTTAGCAATTTTCTCAGCCACAAAACCTACGATAATTTGCACGCTAGTTTTGTTCAGACGGATAACACCGGTTGCACCCAGACGTTTTGCCAACGCTTCATTAACCAATGAAGAGTCTTTCACGTTCAGACGCAGACGAGTGATACATGCATCAATACCGGTCAAGTTAGCTGAACCGCCTACCGCCGCAACGTACTGACGAGCCAGTTGAGAAACGTCCTGGTTGGTATTGCCGCTAACATTCACGTCCTGACCATCAGTTTCATCACCCGCAACCGCCAGTTCACGTCCTGGAGTTAACAGGTTGAACTTGGTGATAGTGAAACGGAACACAACGTAGTAGATAACGAAGAACACGAGGCCTTGTGGGATCAGCATCCACCAATGAGTCGCCAGCGGGTTACGGGAAGAAAGCACCATATCCACCAGACCCGCACTGAAGCCGAAACCTGCAATCCAATGCATGCTGGCTGCGATAAATACAGAGATACCGGTCAGCACTGCGTGAATCACATAAAGCACTGGAGCCACGAACATGAAGGAGAATTCCAACGGCTCGGTGATGCCTGTAAAGAAGGCAGCAAATGCACCCGCCATCATAATACCCAGTACTTTCGCTTTATTTTCAGGACGCGCACAGTGATAAATCGCCAGTGCAGCACCTGGAAGGCCGAACATCATGATTGGGAAGAAGCCAGCCTGATAACGACCAGTAATACCTACAATACCTGTACCTTCAGCGATAGATTTCGCGCCGCCGAGGAATTTAGGGATATCGTTGATACCAGCAACATCAAACCAGAATACAGAGTTCAGAGCATGATGCAGACCGACTGGAATCAACAGACGGTTGAAGAACGCGTAAACACCCGCGCCAATCGAACCCATCTTCTGAATGTGCTCACCAAAGTTCACCAGGCCGCCGAAGACGATTGGCCAGATAAACATCATGATGAATGCCACAGCGATCATGACAAAAGAGGTGATAATCGGCACCAGGCGACGCCCGCTGAAGAAGGACAACGCTTTCGGCAACTCAACGCTGCTGAAACGGTTGTACAACTCTGCGGAAATAATCCCGACCAGAATACCCACAAATTGGTTTTGAATTTTAGAGAACGCGAATGGAACCTGATCCAGCGGAATATGCTTGATCATGGAAACAGCCGCTGGTGAACACAGCGTTGTCAAAACCAGGAAACCGACAAAGCCGGTTAGTGCAGCAGCACCATCTTTATCTTTGGACATACCGTAAGCCACACCAATGGCAAACAGCACCCCCATATTATCAATAATTGCAGCACCAGATTTGATGAACAACGCAGCTAATGCGCTATCACCACCCCAGCTAACCGGGTCAATCCAGTAGCCAACACCCATTAATATAGCTGCGGCAGGTAAAGTGGCTACCGGCACCATAAGCGCACGGCCAACCTTTTGCATGTAACCTAGAATACTCACGTTAATTCCCCCTATGAGACCCCGTTAAGGCTCGTTCAAAGCAGTTTTATTATTGTTTAACAAACCTTGAAAGCATGACGATGATTCGCCAACTTTATGAGTGTGTGAAAAATTAATTCGTATCGCAAATTAAACACCCTTTTTTTGTGATTAAAATCACCAAATATTGTTATTGCACTCCCCTCTTGCTAGCTATCGACTAAAACTTATTTTATCATTCGAAAAATCAAGACAGATTGATCCCGTTATGGCCAGTTTGAAACTGGGTTACCCTTAGAGGGGTCGGATAATCAATCTGGCTAAAGTTGTTTTCTATTAACTTATGAGGTGAATGATGAGACTGATTCCCCTGGCTACCCCAGCTCAAGTTGGCAAATGGGCAGCACGCCATATCGTTAAGCGTATCAATGCGTTTAATCCGACTGCGGATCGCCCTTTTGTGCTGGGCCTGCCAACCGGCGGTACTCCTCTCGAAGCGTATAAAGCGCTGGTAGCGATGCACAAAGCGGGCCAGGTTAGCTTTAAAAACGTCGTCACCTTTAATATGGATGAATACGTTGGCCTGCCAAAAGAGCATCCAGAAAGCTACCACACTTTCATGCACCGTAATTTCTTTGACCACGTTGATATTCCAGCGGAAAACATCAACCTGTTAAACGGCAACGCCGACGATGTTGACGCAGAGTGCCGTCGTTATGAAGAAAAAATTCGTTCATACGGCAAAATTCACCTGTTTATGGGTGGCGTAGGCAATGACGGTCACATCGCGTTCAACGAACCTGCTTCTTCTCTGGCGTCCCGTACCCGCATCAAAACACTGACTCATGACACGCGTGTTGCGAACTCTCGTTTCTTTGATGGCGATGTGTCTCAGGTCCCTAAATTTGCGCTGACTGTCGGCGTGGGTACGCTGCTTGATGCAGAAGAAGTGATGATTCTGGTTATCGGTCATTTGAAAGCGCAGGCTCTGCAAGCGGCTGTTGAAGGCAACGTGAATCACATGTGGACCATTAGCTGTCTGCAACTGCACCCGAAAGCGGTGGTGGTGTGTGACGAGCCGTCCACCATGGAACTCAAAGTGAAGACGCTGAAGTACTTCAATGAGCTCGAAGCCGAAAACATTAAAGATATCTAAACCCAAAATTATTCGAGTTGCATGAAGGCGGCGACGCAGTGAATCCCCCGGAGCTTACTTGAGTAAGTGACTGAGGTGAGCGAGTAAAGCCAACGCATATGCAGCTCGAAAAATAAAGGGTTTAAGCATTAATTTTCACCGGGGGTAACTATGTTTGCATTAACTCACGGTCGGATTTATACCGGCCATGAAATTCTTGATGATCACGCGGTTATTATCGCGAACGGCCTGATTGAACGCGTCTGTTCGCGCTCAGATCTCCCTGCGGGTATTGAGATTCGCGATGTGGGCGGTGCAATCATCGCCCCCGGTTTTATTGATGTGCAGCTCAACGGCTGTGGCGGTGTGCAGTTCAACGATTCCGCCGATGCGGTGACCGTTGAAACGCTGGAAATCATGCAGAAAGCCAATGAACGTTCTGGTTGCACCAGCTACCTGCCGACGCTTATCACCAGCAGCGATGAGCTGATGAAGCAAGGCGTGAAAGTGATGCGCGACTATCTGGCGAAGTATCAGCACCAGGCACTCGGTCTGCATCTTGAAGGTCCATGGCTAAACATGGTGAAAAAAGGGACGCATAACCCAGGGTATGTGCGTAAACCTGACGCAGAACTGGTCGATTTCCTTTGTCAAAACGCAGATGTGATCACCAAAGTCACTTTGGCACCAGAAATGGTTGAACCTGAAGTGATTAGTAAACTGGTCGCTGCTGGCATTATCGTTTCTGCCGGCCATTCCAATGCGACAGCAAAAGAAGCCAAAATTGGTTTCCGCGCTGGCATTACCTTCGCAACCCACCTTTTCAACGCGATGCCATACATTACTGGCCGTGAACCGGGGCTTGCAGGTGCAATTTTTGATGAGCCAGATGTTTACTGCGGTATCATTGCCGACGGTTTACATGTGGACTATGCCAACATTCGTACGGCGAAAAAGGTTAAGGGCGATAAACTTTGCCTGGTCACCGATGCAACTGCTCCGGCAGGCGCGAATATCGATGAGTTCATTTTCGCAGGAAAAACAATATACTACCGTGATGGTTTATGTGTCGACGAGAACGGCACGCTGAGCGGTTCTGCCCTGACGATGATTGAAGGGGTTCGTAACCTGGTCGAGCATGCAGGCATCGCCTTAGACGAAGTCTTGCGTATGGCCACTCTCTACCCAGCCCGTGCAATGGGTGTTGAGCAACAATTAGGTACTATCGAAGCAGGTAAAGTCGCCAACCTCACGGCCTTTACCCGCGATTTTAAAATCACCAAGACATTCGTTAATGGTAACGAGGTCGTAACTGAGTAATTAAGGCATGACGACTGGCGGACAGGCTCAAATTGGTAATGTCGATCTGGTAAAGCAACTGAATAGTGCGGCGGTGTACCGTCTGATTGACCAACATGGGCCAATCTCCCGCATTCAGATTGCCGAGCAAAGCCAGCTTGCACCTGCCAGCGTCACAAAAATTACTCGCCAGCTAATTGAGCGCGGCTTGATCAAAGAAGTTGATCAACAGGCTTCCACCGGAGGCCGCCGCGCTATCTCAATTATCACTGAAACCCGAAATTTCCACGCCATTGGTGTTCGTCTTGGTCGCCATGACGCCACCATCACGCTATTTGACCTCAGCGCAAAACCGCTTGCCGAAGAGCATTACGCCCTTCCTGAACGTACTCAGGAAACACTTGAGCACGCGTTGCTCATGGCTATTTCTCAATTTATCGAGCAAAACCAGCGCAAAATGCGTGAGCTGATCGCCATCTCAGTGATACTGCCTGGTCTTGTCGATCCAGAAAGCGGCGTGATTCGTTACATGCCACATATCCAGGTTAATGACTGGTCGCTGGTCGATAGCCTTGAAAAACATTTCAAAGTGACCTGTTATGTAGGCCATGACATCCGTAGCCTCGCCCTTGCCGAGCACTACTTTGGTGCGACACACGACTGTGATGACTCCATTTTGGTGCGTGTTCACCGCGGTACAGGTGCTGGGATCTTATCGAATGGGCGAATTTTTATTGGCCGCAACGGGAACGTTGGTGAAATTGGCCATATTCAAGTTGATCCTCTAGGTGAACGCTGCCACTGCGGAAACTTCGGTTGCCTGGAAACCATTGCCGCCAACGCAGCAATTGAACATCGTGTACGTCACCTACTTGAACAGGGTTACAACAGCCGCCTGACGCTTGAATATTGCGATATCGCTGCTATATGCAAAGCCGCTAACAAAGGCGATCCTCTGGCTTGCGAAGTGATTGAACACGTTGGCCGTCATTTGGGTAAAGCCATTTCTATTGCGATTAACTTGTTCAACCCGCAAAAAGTGGTGATTGCCGGGGAAATCATCGAAGCCGAGAAAGTGCTTTTGCCTGCTATTGAAGGCTGCATCAATACTCAGGTACTGAAAGCGTTTCGTAAAAACCTGCCTGTTGTACGCTCCAAACTCGATGACCGATCAGCCATTGGCGCGTTTGCGTTGGTGAAACGCTCGATGCTTAATGGCGTGCTGCTGCAGCGTTTGCTGGAAAGTTAGCCCAATAAGCCCCCTTTTTACGCTATAGTTACGCCTTCTTTTCAGGTGAGCCCGAGTAGTCAATGACCATTCAGAATGTAATTTGTGATATTGACGGCGTGCTAATGCACGACAACGCCGCCGTACCAGGTGCTAATGAATTTTTAGCACGCATCATGGAAAAAGGGATGCCGCTGGTCCTGCTGACCAACTATCCGTCGCAAACCGGCCAGGACCTGGCCAACCGCTTTGCCTCTGCCGGAATTAATGTGCCTGACAGCGTTTTCTATACCTCAGCGATGGCAACCGCCGATTTCCTGCGCCGTCAGGAAGGGAAAAAAGCCTACGTGGTGGGCGAAGGTGCGTTGATTCACGAGCTATATAAAGCCGGCTTCACCATCACTGACATCAACCCTGATTTTGTTATCGTCGGTGAAACCCGTTCCTATAACTGGGAAATGATGCATAAGGCCGCCTATTTTGTGGCAAACGGTGCGCGTTTTATTGCTACCAATCCGGACACTCACGGCCGCGGTTACTATCCCGCCTGTGGTGCGCTGTGTGCGGGTATCGAAAAAATTTCTGGCCGTAAGCCCTTTGTCGTGGGCAAACCAAGCCCGTGGATAATCCGCGCCGCGCTCAACAAGATGCAGGCCCATTCCGAACACACAGTGATTGTTGGCGATAACCTGCGTACAGATATTCTCGCTGGATTCCAGGCGGGTTTAGAAACGATTCTGGTGCTGTCTGGGGTTTCGACTTTAAACGACATAGATGCAATGCCATTCCGCCCTTCCTGGATTTACCCGTCAGTGGCTGAAGTCGATATCATTTAATTCGTCATTCGCCCGGGTTTCGCCGGGCGTTTTACCGATTCAACAATCTTTTCCCCTCTCACTGAATGCCAACCAGGTGATTTTACCAAAAATTACCGATCCGCTAATTATCACGCTCATTTCCTCATCATTTTTCAGTAATCAACAATCGTCATTGAACTATTTACCCCTGAAAGACTAAAGGACTTGCATTCCCGTCAATGATTGCGCATTTTCATAATCATGCAACGCAACATAACAGTTTAATGGCTCAAAGAAGCATTACGGAGAGAGTTCTATGTGTTCAATTTTTGGTGTTCTGGATATCAAGACCGATGCGGTCGAATTGCGTAAAAAAGCGCTCGAGTTATCTCGCCTGATGCGCCACCGCGGCCCTGACTGGTCAGGTGTTTATGCTAACGAAAAAGCCATACTTGTTCACGAACGTCTCTCTATAGTTGACGTTAATGCCGGCGCTCAGCCGCTATACAACAAAGCAAAAACTCACGCATTAGCTGTGAACGGTGAAATCTACAACCACCAGGCTCTGCGCGCAGAATACGGTGACCGTTACGAATTCCAGACAGGCTCAGACTGTGAAGTGATCCTCGCGCTGTATGAAGAGAAAGGCCCGGAGTTCCTCGACGATCTGCAAGGCATGTTCGCCTTCATTCTGTATGACGAAGCGCAGGATGCATACCTGATTGGCCGTGATCATATCGGCATCATCCCGTTGTATATGGGTTATGACGAGCACGGCAACATGTATGTTGCATCTGAAATGAAAGCCCTGGTTCCGGTCTGCCGCACCATTAAAGAGTTCCCTGCAGGCAGCTACCTGTGGAGCAAAGACGGTGAAATCCGCAGCTATTACCAGCGTGACTGGTTCGAATACGATGCAGTAAAAGATAACGTTACCGACAAGAATGAATTGCGTCAGGCGCTGGAAGATTCCGTGAAAAGCCATCTGATGTCTGACGTGCCGTACGGCGTGTTGCTGTCTGGTGGTCTGGATTCATCCGTTATTTCTGCTATCACCAAGAAATTTGCTGCTCGTCGTGTAGAAGATGAAGAGCGTTCTGAAGCCTGGTGGCCACAGTTGCACTCCTTTGCGGTCGGTCTGGTCGGTTCCCCTGACCTGAAAGCGGCACAAGAAGTAGCAAACCACCTGGGTACAGTTCACCACGAAATTCATTTCACGGTGCAAGAAGGCCTGGATGCGATTCGCGATGTTATCTATCACATTGAAACCTACGATGTGACGACCATTCGCGCCTCCACTCCGATGTATTTGATGTCACGCAAAATCAAAGCAATGGGCATCAAAATGGTGCTGTCTGGTGAAGGTTCCGATGAAGTGTTTGGCGGCTACCTGTACTTCCATAAAGCGCCAAACGACAAAGAACTGCATGAAGAGACAGTTCGTAAGCTGCAAGCGCTGCATATGTTTGACTGTGCCCGTGCGAACAAAGCGATGTCTGCCTGGGGCGTTGAAGCTCGCGTGCCGTTCCTGGACAAAAAATTCCTGGATGTGGCAATGCGTATCAACCCGAAAGACAAAATGTGCGGCAACGGTAAGATGGAAAAACATATCCTGCGTGAATGTTTTGAATCCTATCTGCCAGCAAGCGTTGCATGGCGTCAGAAAGAGCAATTCTCTGATGGTGTAGGTTACAGCTGGATTGACACCCTGAAAGAAGTGGCTGCGGGCCAGGTGACCGATCAACAGCTGGAAACGGCTAGCTATCGTTTCCCTTACAACACGCCAGGCTCTAAAGAAGCCTATTTGTATCGCGAGATCTTCGAAGAGTTGTTCCCGCTGCCAAGCGCTGCGCAGTGTGTTCCAGGTGGCCCGTCCGTTGCTTGTTCTTCTGCTAAGGCCATTGAATGGGATGAAGCGTTCAAAACCATGAATGATCCATCAGGTCGTGCCGTCGGTGTACACCAGTCTGCTTATAAATAAGTGAACAATTTTAACCACACGGGCCTGCGGGCCCGTTTTTATTTCTATATTATTCCTCACCCCTGTTCGGGGTTTTTCACTAAATAAAACTACGAAATAACCGATAATTGACGAATATTGCACCAAGCTGTTCGGAAGCTGGTCAAACAGACAATTTCAGCCACTTTTCGGGAAAAAATTTGTTGACGCTAGAAGTCCAACTACGCATAATGCGCCCCGCAACGCCGATAAGGTGACGCGAAAAAAAAGAAGGCTACTTAGCTCAGCTGGTTAGAGCACATCACTCATAATGATGGGGTCACAGGTTCGATTCCCGTAGTAGCCACCATTATTCTTTTTTTTAGCGCGGGAGTGGCGAAATTGGTAGACGCACCAGATTTAGGTTCTGGCGCCGCAAGGTGTGCGAGTTCAAGTCTCGCCTCCCGCACCATTTCCTTATAACGTTGCACGGATGGGGTATCGCCAAGCGGTAAGGCACCGGTTTTTGATACCGGCATTCCCTGGTTCGAATCCAGGTACCCCAGCCAATTTTTTTGACATAGCAGTTTTCGACATAGCACGTTAGTTTTGTGCGCCCTCAGTTGGGGTATCGCCAAGCGGTAAGGCACCGGTTTTTGATACCGGCATTCCCTGGTTCGAATCCAGGTACCCCAGCCAGTCGAAAAAATAGTTTTACAATTTGGCTACTTAGCTCAGCTGGTTAGAGCACATCACTCATAATGATGGGGTCACAGGTTCGATTCCCGTAGTAGCCACCATATTTTTGGGGTATCGCCAAGCGGTAAGGCTCTGGTTTCTGATACCAGCATTCCGAGGTTCGAATCCTCGTACCCCAGCCAAAAAAGAAAAGCTCGCTTCGGCGAGCTTTTTGCTTTTCTGCTTCTGGTAAACATCAGGCAAAAAAAGAGCGGTTACCCGCTCCTCGATATCTCACTCAATCATAAACCTAATGCATACTTCAGCGCCTGACGTTTAAGCACGCCACCGCGCTCAGCCGCCATTAACCCTAAGTTACGGATCACTCGCAGCGGCCCTAAGTTATTGCTGAACCCCGTATAGAACAGGTCCATACCACTCTGCATCAGGAAGTTATCCGCCTGTCTCCGTGTCTGGTAGCGTTTCAGTACTCTCGCATCTGCCCAGTTCTCACCGTAGCTGCGCGCGTTAATCATTACATCCAACAGCGCTTCCACATCGCGATAACCGAGATTCACGCCCTGCCCGGCTAACGGATGAATAGTATGAGCTGCATCGCCAATCAGCGCTAAACCTTGCTGCGTGTAATGCAACGCATGCCGACGAGTCAGAGGAAATGCACCGCTGGCAACGGGCATCACTTTACCTAAACGTTCAGGGAAACTGGCTTCCAGCGCTTTTTGTAACTGTGGCATCGACATATTCTGTAGCTGGCGAATCCGTGCAGGAGAGTCATACCAGACCAGTGAAGCCCAATTATCGAATAACGGTAAAAATGCATGCGGACCAGCAGGCGTAAAATGCTGCCAGGTGCTGTCGCCGGGTGAAGATTCACACTTCACTGTGATTAACATACAGGACTGGCGATATTGCCACGCATGAATGCCTATTCCTGCCCAACGCCGAATCTGCGAATTTGCACCATCTGCACCAATCACCATCGGCACAGTTAAGCTCTGCTGTTCAGCAAATTGTAATCTCCACTGCCCTGCTTCACTGTGCAGACTTGTCAATTGCGCGGGGCACATCAGCGTAACGTTTGGATGGGCCTCTAGCGCCTGCCAAAGCGCAAGCTGCAAAACCTGGTTTTCAACCATATAACCCAGCTCTGGCAATCCGAGCTCGTGCGCATTAAAGCTAACGTGTGCGCTTTCCCACTCCCAGGTTTCAAGTTGGCGATAAGCATGGCAGCGCATTGACCGAACCGCCTGCCACACGCCGAGAGATTTCAGCAGGCCCACTGACGCACTGCTGATGGCCGAGATACGCACATCGGGTTGGCTTGTGGCATCAAAAGCAGCAGGAGCCTGATGTTCAATCACCGCCACCTGAAAACCATTTTGCGCAAGACCCAGAGCGGCTGCCGCTCCGACCATCCCTCCGCCGACTACCGCAACATCTATTGTCTGGTTCAACATGATGATTTTGTCCTTAAATTGTCTATCCTGATTCTACCGGATTTTTACGCAGGTTTCGTAGGCTGGTCACATCAAGGCCAAAGCATTACAATACGCGGCCTGAATTCCTGGCTTTAACTGAGCAATGGCAAGTCGATGACAAAAAAACTCCATATAAAAACCTGGGGCTGTCAGATGAACGAATACGATTCATCGAAGATGGCCGATCTGCTGAACAGCACGCATGGCTATACCCTCACAGATAATCCAAAAGAAGCGGATGTATTGCTGCTTAATACCTGCTCCATACGTGAAAAAGCCCAGGAAAAAGTTTTCCATCTGCTGGGCCGCTGGAAACTCTTAAAGCGAAAAAATCCCGATATCATTATCGGTGTCGGCGGTTGTGTGGCTTCCCAGGAAGGAAAGTTGATTCGTAGCCGAGCGCATTATGTTGATATCGTTTTCGGGCCGCAGACTCTGCACCGCTTGCCCGAAATGATCAACAAAGTTCGTGGTAATCGAAGCCCGATAGTCGACGTCAGTTTCCCGGAAATCGAAAAGTTTGACCGTCTGCCAGAGCCGAAAGCAGATGGCCCGACAGCCTTCGTTTCTATTATGGAAGGCTGCAACAAGTATTGTACTTACTGCGTGGTGCCTTATACCCGTGGTGAAGAAGTGAACCGCCCAGCCGACGACGTGCTATTCGAAATCGCCCAGCTCGCTGCACAAGGTGTACGCGAAGTTAACTTGCTCGGCCAGAACGTTAATGCTTATCGTGGTCCTTCTTTCGATGGCGGTATTTGTTCATTTGCTGAATTGCTGCGACTGGTTGCAGCGATTGACGGTATTGACCGCATTCGCTTCACCACCAGCCATCCAATTGAATTTACTGACGATATCATTGAAGTTTACCGTGATACGCCAGAGCTTGTGAGCTTCCTGCATCTGCCTATTCAGTGCGGTTCCGACCGCGTACTGAACCTGATGGGCCGTACTCATACCGCGCTGGAATATAAATCGATTATTCGCAAGCTACGTGCGGTACGCCCTGATATTCAGATCAGTTCTGATTTTATCGTTGGCTTCCCTGGTGAAACCCAGCAGGATTTTGAGCAAACCATGAAAGTGATTGCTGATGTTAACTTTGACGTCAGTTACAGCTTTGTGTTCTCAGCACGCCCTGGCACGCCTGCCGCCGATATGGTTGACGATGTACCAGAATCAGAGAAATTGCAGCGTCTGTATATTCTGCAAGACCGCATCAACCAACAGGCGATGGAGTACAGCCGCAAGATGGTCGGCACCATTCAACGCGTTTTAGTGGAAGGCACCTCGCGCAGAAACGTAATGGAGCTAACCGGGCGTTCCGAACACAACCGTGGGGTCAATTTTGAAGGCACCCCGGATATGGTCGGTAAGTTTGTGGATGTCGAAATTACGGAAGTTGCAACGAACAACTCACTGCGCGGTAAGGTCGTCCGCACTGAAGATGAGATGGGGCTGCGTATTGCACAGTCTCCAGAATCTGTCATTGCCCGTACCCGTAAAGAAAACGAAATCGGCGTCGGAATTTATCAGCCATAATTCCACCCAATGCCCGAGCGGCTTCGAGATGCAGGTAGGCGGCAATCGAACGAATCCCGATGAGCTTACTCAAGTAAGTGATTCGGGTGAATGAGAGCAGCCAACAACCCTGCATTTTGAAGCAGCTCGGGCATTTTCATTGTTTGCACTTGCATTCTGAATCAGCCACCCAAATATCAAAAACCAGGCTTGCACCATCTGCCCTCGCCGTAAATAATCTTTTTTATGGCCTGCGTTAATGCAGCAATTCCTTCAACTGGCCCAGAGTGACCCCGAGGATAAGTTTGAACATCGAAACACGTGAAATTACGCTAGAACCCGCAGACAATGCGCGTCTGCTAAGCCTGTGTGGCCCATTTGATGACAACATCAAGCAGCTTGAACGTCGGCTGGGTATCGAGATCAACCGTCGCGATTATCACTTCAAGCTCACGGGCCGCCCGATTTTAGTGAATGCCGCTGCAGATATTCTGCGCAATCTGTACGTGGATACCGCGCCGATGCGTGGCGAAATTCAGGATATTTCACCTGAACAAATCCACCTTGCCATAAAAGAGATCCGTGTACTGGAGCAGTCTGCGGAAAGCGTTCCAGAGTACGGTAAAGCGGTAAACATCAAAACTAAACGTGGCGTTATCAAGCCGCGCACACCAAACCAGGCGCAATATATTGCCAATATTCTCGACCATGACATCACTTTTGGCGTTGGCCCTGCGGGTACGGGTAAAACCTATCTTGCGGTTGCCGCCGCCGTTGATGCGCTGGAACGTCAGGATATTCGCCGCATTTTGCTAACCCGCCCGGCGGTGGAAGCCGGTGAAAAACTGGGCTTCCTGCCTGGTGATTTAAGCCAAAAAGTCGATCCTTATTTACGCCCGTTGTATGACGCGTTGTTTGAGATGCTCGGCTTTGAGCGCGTAGAAAAACTGATGGAACGTAATGTGATTGAGGTCGCTCCGCTCGCGTACATGCGTGGCCGTACTCTCAATGATGCTTTCATCATTCTGGATGAAAGCCAGAACACCACCATCGAACAGATGAAGATGTTCCTGACGCGTATTGGCTTCAATTCCAAAGCCGTGATTACCGGCGACGTCACCCAAATCGACTTACCGAAAAATCTAAAATCTGGCCTGCGCCACGCGATTGAAGTGCTGGCAGAGGTCGATGAAATCAGCTTTAACTTCCTTAATAGCGAAGACGTCGTACGCCACCCGGTTGTGGCTCGCATTGTGAATGCCTATGAAGCGTGGGAAAACGCAGAACAGGTTCGTAAAGATGAACTCGCAGCAGAGCGCAAGCGAGAAGCGATGGCGATTAATGCCGCCGCTCAGGAGAGTAAATGAGTCAGGTTATACTGGATTTACAGGTCGCATGTGAAGACGCAAGCGGCTTACCAACGGAAGTACAATTTCAGGCCTGGCTTGATGCGGTCATCCCACAGTTTCAGGAAGAGTCAGAAGTGACGATTCGCCTGGTGGACGACGCTGAAAGCCACGATCTGAATCTCACTTACCGTGGGAAAGATAAATCCACCAATGTGCTTTCGTTCCCGTTTGAAGCCCCTCCAGGCATTGAACTCCCATTATTAGGGGACCTGATTATTTGTCGTCAGGTCGTGGAGAAAGAAGCAAAAGAACAGCAAAAACCGCTGGATGCTCATTGGGCACATATGGTTATCCACGGCAGTCTACATCTGCTTGGCTATGATCATATTGAGGATGAAGAAGCCGAAGAGATGGAATCCCTGGAAACAGAGATAATGCTTGCTCTTGGGTATGCTGATCCGTACATTGCCGAGAAAGAATAGTCTCTGTAGGGATTAACCTACAGAGCAAAGACATACAGGCAGCGTTTCACTAAACTGCCTGTTTATCAGTAACGAACATGAGGCCATAAACCAAACGCCATGAGCGACGACAACTCACAAAACAGTGACACGCCTGCCAGTAAGAAGGGATTCTTTTCCCTGATTCTCAACCAGCTATTCCACGGTGAACCTAAAAACCGTGATGATCTGCTGACACTTATCCGTGATTCTGAGCAAAATGATCTGATCGATCAGGATACCCGCGACATGCTCGAAGGCGTTATGGATATCGCTGACCAACGCGTTCGCGACATCATGATCCCTCGTTCTCAAATGGTAACGCTCAAACACAACCAGACGCTGGACGAATGCCTCGATGTAATCATCGAATCTGCGCACTCCCGCTTCCCGGTGATCAGTGAAGACAAAGATCATATCGAAGGGATTCTGATGGCTAAGGATCTGCTGCCGTTTATGCGCAGCGATACCGAGCCATTTAGCATGGAAAAAGTGTTACGTCAGGCAGTTGTTGTGCCAGAAAGTAAGCGTGTTGACCGCATGCTCAAAGAGTTTCGTCAGCAGCGCTACCACATGGCGATTGTGATTGATGAGTTTGGCGGCGTCTCCGGACTTGTCACCATCGAAGATATTCTCGAACTGATTGTTGGGGAAATTGAAGATGAATACGACGACGAGGAAGACAGCGATTTCCGCCAGCTAAGCCGCCATACCTGGACGGTTCGTGCTTTGGCCTCAATCGAAGATTTCAACGACACTTTTGCTACCCATTTCAATGATGACGAAGTGGATACCATTGGTGGATTAGTCATGCAGGCCTTTGGCCACTTACCTGCCCGTGGCGAAACCATAGAAATTGATGGTTATCAGTTTAAAGTCGCGATGGCAGATAGCCGCCGTGTTATTCAGGTTCATGTCAGAATTCCGGACGACTCGCCACAACCGAAACTGGAAGATTAATTCAAAGATGGCTATAGCCTTACTCCTTCAACGCCAGCGCGTACGCTTGCTGCTGGCGCTGCTTTTTGGTGCCTGCGGAACGCTGGCTTTCTCCCCCTACGATTTTTGGCCTGCCGCGATTATTTCACTGGCAGGGCTTCAGGGACTGACACTGAATCGACGCCCTATTCAGAGCGCCTGGATTGGTTTCTTCTGGGGACTGGGGCTATTTGGCTCAGGCATAAACTGGGTATATGTCAGCATCGCGCAGTTTGGCGGTATGCCAGGCCCGGTGAATGTCTTTTTGGTGGTGTTACTTGCCGCTTATTTATCTTTGTATACCGGTTTGTTTGGTGGCTTCCTCAGCAAACTATGCCCGAAAACCACCTGGTGGCGAGTAGCCATTGCAGCACCAATGTTGTGGCAACTCACTGAGTTTTTGCGCGGTTGGGTATTAACGGGCTTCCCGTGGTTACAGTTTGGTTATAGCCAGATTGATGGTCCACTCAAAGGTATTGCCCCGATCCTCGGCGTCGAAAGTGTCACCTTCTTGCTGATGATTATCAGCGGACTCGTCGTGTATGCACTACACGAACGAAACTGGCGTCCCGCGTTTATTGCCGCCGCATTGCTGCTTCTGCCATGGCCATTACGTTCAATTCAATGGTACCAGGCAGAACCCAAACGCGTTGTTGATGTAGCGATGGTCCAGGGCGATATCCCGCAATCCCTGAAATGGGACGAAAACCAGTTGCTGAATACGCTGAAGATTTATCTTGATAAAACTCAGCCGCAGATGGGGAAATCCCAGCTCATTATCTGGCCTGAGTCCGCAATCCCTGACCTTGAGATAAACCAACAGCAATTCCTGACCATGATGGACGGTCTGATGCGCTCTAAGCACAGCTCGCTGATTACCGGTATTGTTGACGCGCGTTTAAATAAGCAAAACCGTTACGATACCTACAACACTATTATCACGCTCGGTGAGGGCAATCAGTACAACTACAACAGCACCGATCGTTACAACAAGAATCACCTGGTGCCGTTTGGTGAGTTTGTGCCTTTGGAGTCCATCCTCCGCCCGCTGGCACCGTTCTTTGATTTACCCATGTCGTCATTTAGCCGTGGTCCGTATGTACAGCCACAGTTAGAAGCCAACGGCATCAAACTGACCGCGGCAATTTGCTATGAAATTATTCTTGGCGAACAGGTGCGCGATAACTTCCGCCCGGATACCGACTTCTTGCTGACTATTTCAAACGATGCGTGGTTCGGTAAGTCGATTGGCCCGTGGCAGCACTTCCAGATGGCACGAATGCGTTCGCTTGAGCTAGGTCGTCCACTGCTGCGTAGCACCAATAATGGCATTACTGCCGTGATTAATGCTGATGGCGACGTCGATGCGATGATCCCGCAGTTTACTCGCGAGGTGCTGGAAGCGAAGGTCACGCCAACAAGTGGTATCACGCCTTACGCCCGTTTCGGTCATTGGCCACTGTGGTTTGTCACGCTGGTCTTTGGTTTCGCGTCTGTTCTGCTGGCACTGCGTAGTCGCCACAAATCCTGATTCTGCATCATCATAAAAAAGGCCAGCGATTGCTGGCCTTTTTTATTTCTGGCACAACCTTTGCAAACATTTACTCATTAGAAACAAACAAAATGCTGAAGCTAATCCCTATGGGCAGCACGATGCATTGAGTTGCACCAAATAATGACACCGCAAGCACCAAAGTAGTGCAAACAGGTTTTTTTGCCTTTAAACGGTGCGGCATGGTTCGCAAAAATAAACATCTTCTTAGCAAAATCTTTACATTAAGCTAGGTTAAATGTTAACAAAAGACGAAGAATTGAGCTTATTCAGTTGCACACAATAACAAAACAACACTCACATCAGGTATCAATGCCCTGTGGCATTAATAAAAGGAGTTGGTAATGCAATTATGTAAACTGGCCTCGGCTTTGTTGGTTATGGGTTTAGGTGCGGGTATCGCGCACGCTGAAGATGCAAAACCTGCGGCTCAGCAAAGTACTCTTGATAAGATTGCCGCTAATGGCGTTATTGTTGTCGGTCACCGTGAATCCTCCGTCCCATTCTCTTACTACGATAACGAACAAAAAGTTGTGGGTTATTCACAGGCTTATTCCAACGCCATCGTTGAAGCAGTGAAGAAGAAACTCAATAAACCTGACCTTCAGGTTAAATTGATCCCTATTACCTCTCAGAACCGTATTCCATTGCTGCAAAACGGCACTTTCGATTTTGAGTGTGGTTCAACTACCAACAACCTGGAACGCCAAAAACAAGCGTCATTCTCCGACACCATCTTCGTGGTGGGTACGCGTTTGCTGACTAAGAAAGGTGGCGAAATTAAAGACTTTGCTGACCTGAAAGGTAAAGCGGTCGTTGTGACCTCTGGCACCACTTCTGAAGTACTGCTTAACAAGCTGAATGAAGAGAAGAAGATGGATATGCGCATTATCAGCGCCAAAGACCACGGTGACTCTTTCCGCACCCTGGAAAGCGGTCGTGCTGTCGCCTTTATGATGGATGATGCTCTGCTGGCCGGTGAACGTGCTAAAGCGAAGAAACAGGATAACTGGGAAATCGTTGGCACTCCGCAATCACGTGAAGCGTACGGCTGTATGTTGCGTAAAGACGACCCTGACTTTAAGAAGTTGATGGATGACACCATCGCTCAGGTGCAAACGTCAGGTGTTGCCGCTAAGTGGTTTGATAAGTGGTTCATGAACCCAATTCCACCGAAAAATATCAATATGAACTTCGCTTTGTCTGACGACATGAAAGCCCTGTTCAAAGAACCGAATGATAAAGCACTAAACTAATTAGAACCAAGGGCCGGGATGACCCAGCCCTCCCGATTGACGAACTGAAGCTCGGACAGACTATGCGTTGGATGGCCGTTCCCCATCCGGCGTGAAAGTACCCCATAAATCTCAGGCAACGACCTGAAATCCGGGTACAAGCTTCTCATCAATCTTCGAGGGTAGCGCTACTGCTACCCTCATTTTTTTCCTGGAGTATGTTATGTCTATTGACTGGAACTGGGGAATATTTCTACAGCCCGCCCCGTTCGGCAACACAACCTATCTGGGCTGGATTTGGAATGGCTTCCAGGTCACCGTCGCCCTGTCGATCTGCGCATGGATAATCGCCTTCCTTGTCGGCTCATTGTTCGGCATTTTGCGTACGGTTCCTAATAAATGGCTGTCGAGCATGGGCACGCTATATGTCGAACTATTCCGTAATGTGCCTCTTATCGTGCAGTTTTTTACCTGGTATTTAGTGGTGCCGGAATTACTGCCTGAGAACCTCGGCATGTGGTTTAAATCCGAGCTTGACCCGAATATACAGTTCTTCCTGTCGTCGATGATTTGCCTCGGCCTGTTTACCGCCGCGCGAGTCTGTGAGCAGGTTCGTGCCGCTATTCAATCGCTACCGCGTGGACAGAAAAACGCCGCACTGGCGATGGGGCTGACGCTCCCACAAGCCTATCGTTATGTCCTGCTGCCAAACGCCTATCGCGTGATTGTGCCGCCAATGACATCTGAGATGATGAACCTGGTGAAGAACTCGGCCATCGCGTCAACCATTGGTCTGGTCGATATGGCAGCCCAGGCAGGTAAACTGCTGGACTATTCTGCTCATGCCTACGAATCCTTCACGGCCATCACGCTCGCTTATGTGCTGATTAACGCCGTGATTATGCTGGTGATGTATGTGGTCGAACGTAAAATTCGCCTGCCTGGCAACATGGGAGGTAAATGATGTACGATTTTGACTGGACTTCGATTCTTCCCGCCATGCCTTATCTGATCCAGGGGTTGATTATCACCCTGAAAATTACAGTTACTGCAGTGATAATCGGTATTGTGTGGGGAACCTTGCTCGCCGTTATGCGTCTATCGCCAATCAAGCCGATTGCCTGGTTTGCGAGCGCCTACGTCAACGTTTTCCGTTCAATTCCGCTGGTCATGGTGCTGCTGTGGTTTTACCTGGTGGTCCCGGGTTTCTTGCAAAAAGTGTTGGGGCTTTCACCGCAGACGGACATCCGCCTGATTTCAGCGATGGTCGCGTTCTCAATGTTTGAAGCCGCCTACTATTCCGAGATTATTCGCGCCGGTATTCAGAGCATTTCACGCGGGCAGTCCAATGCCGCACTGGCGCTCGGGATGACGCACTGGCAATCAATGAAACTAATTATCCTGCCGCAGGCCTTCCGCGCCATGGTGCCGCTGCTGTTAACGCAGGGCATCGTATTATTCCAAGATACTTCGCTGGTGTATGTTTTGAGCCTGGCTGACTTCTTCCGTACCGCGACAACCATTGGCGAACGTGATGGAACCCAGGTTGAGATGATTCTGTTTGCCGGTCTGGTTTATTTCGTAATCAGTCTTAGCGCCTCGCTGTTGGTCACATACTTGAAGAAAAGGACAGTGTAATGATTTCCCTGAAAAATGTTTCTAAATGGTATGGTCACTTTCAGGTGCTCGCCGACTGCTCAACAGAAGTGAAGAAAGGCGAAGTGGTCGTGGTATGCGGCCCATCCGGCTCCGGAAAATCGACGCTGATTAAAACCGTAAACGGCCTGGAGCCTGTGCAAAAAGGCGAAATTGTTGTTAATGGCACGCAAGTGAATAGCAAAAAAACCAATCTGGCTGAATTGCGCTCGCACGTCGGTATGGTGTTCCAACACTTTGAGCTTTTCCCGCATCTGTCGATTATTGAAAACCTGACGCTGGCGCAAGTGAAAGTGCTCAAACGCAATAAAGAAGAGTCGCGTAAAAAAGGGCTTAAATTGCTTGAGCGCGTGGGGCTGACGGCTCATGCCGATAAATTCCCAGCCCAGCTTTCCGGCGGCCAGCAGCAACGTGTGGCGATCGCGCGCGCGTTGTGTATGGATCCGGTAGCGATGCTGTTTGACGAACCGACCTCAGCACTTGATCCCGAGATGATCAACGAAGTACTGGACGTTATGGTCGAGCTGGCAAATGAAGGGATGACCATGATGGTGGTCACGCACGAAATGGGCTTTGCTCGCAAAGTGGCGAACCGCGTCATCTTTATGGATGAAGGGAAAATTGTCGAAGACTCAAACAAAGAGGACTTCTTCAATAATCCGCAATCGGAACGCGCGAAAGACTTCCTGGCAAAAATCCTGCATTAATCATACGAGAAACCGCGTAATCACTTGCCTTGAAGGTGATTACGCGGGGTATTACTTTACTTCATTGTTTCCTTCAACAACGTATCCTTTAACAACACGGTGACTTTTTGCATCGTCGGACGAACGTCTTTCACGCCCTGACTCTCTTGTTCCTTGAGCCATTTTTCCTGTACTTGCTGATAGTGCGTCGTGTTTTCCCACTGAGCGACTTCATTAGAGGTAAGCTCGCGGACATTCGCACCGTTGTTACGCAAATCTTTGATCATCGCGTCATAGCCACTATCCATCACCGAACCTAAACTTTGGTAAGCTTTTGCCGCCGCGCGTTGGATTGCCTGTTTATCTTCTTCGGCCAGCTTGTCCCACGTGTTTTTATTCATCACCAGCGGGTAAACATGCCCCAGCCACAGATCTTTTGAGATAAGGATATTAGGGGCCGTTTTATGGACGTTGAGTTGATAGCCACTATCCACATTGACCATTAACCCATCCAGACGCCCTGCTTTAAGAGCATCATAAATTGCGTCACCCCATGGCATTGAAACAGGAATTGCCCCGCTGTTTTTTAAGAAGTCCTGATGCCAGAAGCTGGCTGAACGCCATTGAGTCCCTTTGATATCATCAAGATGATTCAAAGGTTTGGTACTGAAGAACGCAACGGGATAACCGGTTGCCAGGAAGATGTTAACGACATTTTGTTTCGTTAATTCAGCCTGGAACTCAGGGATAGTGGCGTAGGCTTTGCGGAAAAACTCGACTTGTTGATCCCCGGTCGGCCCTGTAGGGAAACTTTTGAAAATCTGCTGTAGGGGGAACTCTTTCGGCGTGTATTCAGGCACAACGGTCGCTATATCAGCCACTTTGCCCTCTTTCACCGCCCCCAGAGCATCGTAGCTGCGTGCCAGTTCACTATCCCAGTGTTCTTCTATTTTCAGGCGACCCTGCGATTCCTTCTCAATTTCAGCAAAGAAAACATCCTTAATGAAGCGAGTGCGCATCCCGCCCAGCGGTTCATGATCGGAATATTTCAGGATTTGGGCTGCTGATACCGTGGTCGGTATCAGCAGCGCGGACAGAGCGATAGCTAACATCTTGCCTGACTGCATTGCGGTTCCTTCGCTTTATGGTGGGAATTATGGCTCAAATGGCCGACGACTAAATTGGTTATGCCCACATTTCGGGCAAACAGGCAGCACATCCGGGGTATAAATCGCCAGGTGGAAATGGCAGTTCTCACAGACCAGATTCCCAAGCCCCACTACTTCCCCGCTGTGATACACGCCGTGATGATTCAGGTCCTGAAAGACTTCACGCCACTCAAGTTGAGTTTTGTCAGTGATATCCGCCAGTTCCTGCCAGAGACTTTCCTTAATGACGCGCATAAAAACGCTGTCAGTAAATTCGTTCTGGCTTTCGTTGTAGCTACGCGCAAACTCTTCCAGATCACGGCGGACTGCGCGCGTCACTTCATCAACTTCAGTACGCGTCAGCTCCCCGGTTTCGTTCATGCTTTTGCGCGCACTGGCGACCAGTTCATCAATATCACGCTCACCGTTACGTAATCGCTCGGTGAGTGAGGCCACCAGTTCACGGTAAAATTGAGCAACCTTGTTCATCGTCTGCCTGCCTCCATGAAGAGTTTCCTGCATTCTTAGCTCATGTAACCTGCTCTAATAGTAGACCTTAATCCGCTACCACTTTGTTAGTTTGCACACATGCAGCGTAAATAACTGCAAATGAGAAATGGACATGGCAGCTGTTGAAAGGCTGTTTTGCAGCACTCTTATCGGCTATGCTATGCGGATCTGAAACCTAATACGTTAAAAGCTACAACCTGTAGCTGTCTTTCATCACAGGACCACTGGCTGCCATGCAAGAGCAATATCGCCCGGAAGAGATAGAATCCAACGTACAGCTTCACTGGCAAGAGAAGCGTACTTTTGAAGTAACCGAAGACGAAGGCAAAGAGAAGTATTACTGCCTCTCGATGCTACCCTATCCTTCTGGCCGACTACACATGGGCCACGTACGTAACTACACCATTGGTGACGTTATCGCGCGTTACCAGCGCATGCTGGGCAAAAACGTTCTTCAGCCAATCGGCTGGGATGCGTTCGGTCTGCCCGCTGAAGGGGCTGCGGTAAAAAATAACACCGCCCCGGCACCGTGGACTTACGACAATATCAACTACATGAAGAACCAGCTCAAAACGCTGGGCTTTGGCTATGACTGGAGCCGCGAGCTGGCGACCTGTACCCCGGAATATTACCGTTGGGAACAGCAATTCTTCACTCAGCTGTATAACAAAGGCCTGGTTTACAAAAAAACCTCCGCAGTTAACTGGTGCCCGAACGACCAGACTGTTCTGGCAAACGAGCAGGTAATCGACGGTTGCTGCTGGCGTTGTGATTCCAAAGTTGAGCGTAAAGAGATCCCTCAGTGGTTTATCAAAATCACCGCTTACGCTGACGAACTGTTAAACGATCTGGATACGCTGGATCATTGGCCGGATCAGGTCAAAACCATGCAGCGTAACTGGATTGGCCGCTCTGAAGGCGTTGAGATTACTTTCGACGTTGAAAACAGCGCCGAGAAACTGACGGTTTACACCACTCGCCCTGACACCTTCATGGGTGTGACTTATCTGGCCGTTGCCGCAGGTCACCCAATCGCGCAACAAGCCGCAGTGAATAACCCTGAACTGGCTGCCTTCGTTGATGAATGTCGCAACACCAAAGTTGCCGAAGCTGAAATGGCGACGATGGAGAAGAAAGGCGTTGCTACAGGCGTTAACGCGATTCACCCACTGACGGGCGAAAGCGTGCCAGTTTGGGTCGCAAACTTTGTACTGATGGAATATGGCACCGGTGCGGTGATGGCTGTTCCTGGCCACGACCAGCGCGACTGGGAATTTGCCACCAAGTACGGTCTGCAAATCAAACCGGTCATTCTGAACGCTGACGGCAGCGAGCCAGACCTGTCTGCATCTGCCATGACAGAAAAAGGCGTGTTGTTTAACTCTGGCGAGTTCGACGGGCTGGACTTCCAGAACGGCTTTAACGCTATTGCGGATAAACTCGCAGCAAAAGGCGTGGGTGAGCGCAAAGTTAACTACCGTCTGCGCGACTGGGGTGTTTCCCGTCAGCGTTACTGGGGCGCACCAATTCCGATGGTCACTCTGGAAGACGGCACGGTGATGCCAACCCCGGAAGACCAACTGCCGGTTATCCTGCCAGAAGATGTCGTTATGGACGGTATCACCAGCCCAATTAAAGCTGATCCTGAGTGGGCAAAAACCACCGTTGATGGCATGCCTGCGCTGCGTGAAACTGATACTTTCGACACCTTCATGGAATCTTCCTGGTACTACGCGCGCTACACCTGTCCGCAGTACGACAAAGGAATGCTGGATTCCAAAGCGGCTAACTACTGGCTGCCAGTTGATATTTACATTGGTGGTATCGAACACGCCATCATGCACCTGCTCTACTTCCGCTTCTTCCACAAACTGATGCGCGATGCGGGCATGGTGACGTCTAACGAGCCTGCCAAACAGCTGCTGTGTCAGGGTATGGTTCTGGCAGATGCGTTCTATTACACCGGTGTTAACGGTGAGCGTAACTGGGTTTCCCCAGCTGAAGCGATTGTAGAACGTGACGAGAAAGGCCGTATTATCAAAGCCTCTGACGCACAGGGCAATGAACTGGTCTATGCTGGCATGAGCAAAATGTCGAAGTCGAAAAACAACGGCATCGACCCGCAAGTGATGGTTGAACGCTACGGTGCAGATACCGTTCGCTTGTTTATGATGTTCGCTTCTCCTGCAGACATGACGCTGGAATGGCAGGAATCAGGCGTTGAAGGGGCAAACCGCTTCCTGAAACGTGTCTGGAGACTGGCTTACGAGCACACCAGCCGTGGTGCAGCACCGGCGCTGGATGTTGCCGCGCTGAACGAAGATCAAAAATCATTACGCCGTGATGTTCATAAAACCATCGCGAAAGTGACCGATGATATTGGTCGTCGTCAGACCTTTAACACCGCTATCGCTGCCATCATGGAATTGATGAACAAACTGGCGAAAGCACCGCAGGAAAGCGATCAAGACCGCGCTCTGCTGAACGAAGCGCTGTTAGCTGTTGTACGTATGCTTTATCCGTTTACCCCGCACGCCTGCTTCGATATGTGGCAGTCTCTGGGCGGTGAAGGCGATATCGACAACGCACCATGGCCACAGGCTGATGAATCGGCAATGGTCGAAGACTCGCTGCTGGTAGTGGTACAGGTGAACGGTAAAGTTCGTGGCAAAATCACTGTTCCAGCTGATGCGACGCAAGAACAAGTGCAAGAACGCGCAGGTCAGGAACATCTGGTTGCGAAATATCTTGAGGGTGTGACCGTACGTAAAGTGATTTACGTTCCGGGCAAACTGCTCAACCTGGTTGTGGGCTAAGCGCAGGAGGAACCGTGCGACATCCCTTTGTCAGCTTGTTAGTTACTTTGGCGGTGCTTGTCACCGCCGGGTGTGGTTTTCGCCTGCATGGCACTGCGCAGGTTCCGGATCAAATGAAAACCATGATCCTGAACTCGAGTGATCCAAATGGCCCATTGGCGCGTGAAGTTCGCTCACAGCTGCGCCTTAACGGCGTCACGCTTGTTGAGGATACCGGTACGGGTGTTCGCAAGGACATTCCGTCCCTTCGCTTGTTGGGTAGTGCAATGGGCCAGGATACCGCATCCATCTTCCAGGATGGGCGTACTGCGGAGTATCAAATGGTCATGACGGTATCAGCACAAGTGTTGATTCCGGGTGAAGACATCTACCCGATCAGTGTCAAAGTGTATAAATCATTCTTTGATAACCCTCTGACGGCATTGGCAAAAGACGCCGAGCAAGAGTTGCTGATCAAAGAGATGTACACGGCTGCCGCCCAACAACTTATTCGTAAGTTGATGACGGTGCATGCTGCTGAAGTTAAAGAGACTCAAGAAGCCGAGAAACCGGTGACTGGCACGACTTCGACTCAAGCCACATCAACAAGCCGTACGTCGACCACGCTTTCGGCTGCGTCTGGTAGCCAATGATTCGGTTGTACCCTGAACAACTCCGCGCGCAGCTCAATGAAGGGCTGCGCGCGGCGTATCTGCTACTCGGAAACGATCCGCTCTTGCTTCAGGAAAGCCAGGATTCGATTCGCCAGATGGCGAGCACTCAGGGCTTTGAAGAACATCATACCGTCCAGATTGACGCCAGCACTGACTGGCAAGATCTGTTCTCAATTTGTCAGGCGCTAAGCCTGTTCGCCAGCCGCCAGACTCTTCTTTTGTTGTTACCTGAAAACGGTCCGAACGCTGCGATTAATGCACAGTTCGAAACGCTGGTGTCTCTGTTACACGACGATATTCTGCTGTTGGTGCGCGGTAACAAATTCACAAAAGCGCAGGAGAATGCCGCATGGCTGGGTAAGCTGGCCGATCGTAGCGTCCTTGTGACCTGCCAGACCCCTGAACAGGCTCAATTGCCACGCTGGGTATCACAACGCGCGAAACAGATGAACCTGACGCTTGATGACGCGGCTAATCAACTGCTGTGTTATTGCTACGAAGGTAACCTGTTGGCGCTGTCGCAAGCGCTGGAACGTTTATCTCTTATATGGCCTGATGGCAAGCTTACGCTTCCCAGGGTCGAGCAAGCGGTAAACGATGCGGCACACTTCACCCCTTTCCACTGGGTTGATGCGATTTTGGCGGGCAAAAGTAAACGCGCACTGCATATCCTTCAGCAGTTAAGGCTGGAAGCCAGCGAACCGGTAATTTTACTGCGCACGCTGCAACGCGAGTTACTGCAACTGGTAAACCTCAAACGCCAGTCAGAAACTACACCGCTGCGCACTTTGTTTGACCAGCAACGCGTGTGGCAAAATCGCCGCGCACTGGTGACTGAGGCGCTTAATCGTTTATCTGCCGATCAGCTTTATCAGGCAGTTCGTTTGCTGAGCCAAATCGAACTGACGCTAAAGCAAGATTATGGACAATCGGTGTGGGCTGATCTGGAAGGGCTGTCCCTGCTGCTGTGTCATAAAGCCCTGCCGGAAATTTTCACGCATGGCTAACAGCGCATCACGTTTAACGGCCTTGTATGGCGGGACCTTCGATCCCATTCATTACGGGCATTTAAAACCGGTCGAAGCATTGGCAAAACAGGTGGCATTGCAACAAGTCACCATCATGCCGAATAACGTCCCCCCGCACCGCCAGCAGCCATTGGCGAACAGCCAGCAACGCAAAGCCATGGTTGAACTCGCCATCGCCGAAAAGCCGCTGTTTCATCTGGATGACCGGGAACTGCAACGTGAAACCCCGTCGTACACCGTTGAAACGCTGGAGCAATTGCGTGCAGAAATCGGAGCGACGCAGCCGTTGGCATTTATTATTGGCCAGGATTCTTTGCTGAATTTGCAACGCTGGCATCGCTGGGAAACGCTGCTGACCTTATGCCATCTGCTGGTTTGCCAGCGCCCAGGTTACTCATTGACGATGAACACGCCTGCGGAACAACAATGGCTTGATGCACACCTGACGTCGTCCGTTGAGCAGCTTCATGCGCGGCCTGCGGGTAAAATCTACCTGGCACAAACGCCGATGTATGACATTTCGGCAACCAACATTCGCCAGCGCTTAGAGCAGCATCTGCCCTGTGATGACCTGCTCCCCCCTGCCGTGGCTGAATTTATACGCCAGCACCACCTTTATTGCTAATCACTCGCCGCAACGCATCCAGTAATTTGTCGTTATCCGCCGGGCTTTTGATTGCCACCCGATAATACCGCGCATCGAGCCCCGGATAATTGGCGCAATGGCGAATCAAAATATTCTCTTCCAGCAGCAATCGTTGCAGCTCGAAACCGGGAATATCACAGCGCATGAAAATATAGTTGGCCCGTGGCCGCCATACTTTAATCCCAGGCAATGCGTTTAAGCCATTAAACAGGCGAGGTTGTTCGGCACTCAGCCAGCGGTAGCTTGCCTCAATATACTTATGGTCGTTTAGGATAACTTCTCCGGCCAGAGCAGCGAATGCGTTAATCGTCCAGGGTTCTCTCTGCTGCCGAATTCGGTTTACCATTTCCGTATCCGCACTCACCATATAACCCAGTCGCAGCCCGGCAATAGCAAAAAACTTGGTGAGCGATCGCAAAACATAGAGTTTCGGGAAGCGTAATAAATCCGGAATTAAGCCAGCCTCTTCCGGCATAAAGTCGAGAAAAGCTTCATCCACTATTAAGGAAATACCGTTTTCGCAGCAGCGTTGGGCAATGGCCAGCAGCAATCCGTTGTCCAACATTAGCCCGGTGGGGTTGTTCGGAGTGCACAAAAACAGACAATCAAGCTCGGGCGTTAATGCCTGAAGAAATGACTCATCAGGTTGCCAGTCATTTTCTTCAGAAAGATGAAAATCGGTGATTTCACAGCCGGCTCGCGTTAATGCACGACGATATTCAGCAAAGCCAGGCGTTAATAACAAAGCCCGACGAGGTGCAAGATGCTGTACCAGATTAAATATCAGCTCTGTTTCGCCGTTGCCTGCAAGCACCCATTCTTGCGGGACTTGATGATGACTGGCCAACGACTGGTGCAAAGCGCTGTATTCAACGTCGGGGTAGCGTTCTGCCAGTGCCAGGTTCTCAACGATCGCACGCTTTAATGAATCAGGCATGCCGAGCGGATTTATATTCGCACTAAAATCGATTAGCGAACTTGCATCGACACCCATCACCGCTGCCGCTTCAATGATATTGCCACCGTGCTGGCTGCTAAACGCCATACTTCCCCCAACAAAACAGACTTCGTAACATGAAGCGCAATGATACACTTATGCTAATGCCTGCCACAGCTAACGTTTTTGTGAGGAACGGATGAAATTATGGTTAGTTCGCCATGGGCAATCCCAGGCAAATGTAGACGGACTGTACAGCGGCATTTCCGAAACTCCGCTCACCGAACAGGGTATCATCCAGGCACAAGCCGTTGGCAATTTACTAAATCATGTTGAATTTGAAAAAGTGCTTTGCAGCGAGTTGGGGCGCGCGCAGCACACAATGCAGCTGATCCTTCAGCAACGCCGTGTCCCGGTGATTACCGAACCGCGCCTTAATGAGATGAATTTTGGCGACTGGGAGATGTGTCACCACCGCGATTTACAGCGTGTTGATGCCAAAAACTATGCCGCCTGGTGCGAAGACTGGCAAAATGTAGTGCCAAAGAATGGCGAAGGTTTCCAGCGGTTCGCTAAACGGGTCAGTGAATTTGCTGCATCGCTCTCTTCACAACCCAAAGAAGAGAATCTTCTGATTGTTAGCCATCAGGGGGTACTGAGTTTGCTGATTGCTACCCTACTCAACATGCCTCCAGCCTCGCTGTGGCATTTTGTGATAGAGCAAGGTGCATGGAGCTGCGTTGAAATTCACGATGGCTTCACCACGCTTAGAACCCTTAATAATCGAGCTATTTATCACCCTGTATCATAAGTTGAATGCGTTACAGTTATCGTCAACCATTGACACTACAGTCCAGGCTGTTATGCTCCGCTGCCATAATTTCCTGCCCGCAAGCATGACTTTCCAAAATAGTTTTACAAAAATGGCGATGCAAACCAGGCTACTCGGTGGGATGATACCCCGCTTTGAGTGCCGCATTGCTGACTTGTCAGTAAGACTGCCCCATCCATTGGGTTAAATGCGGGCTATTTCGAACACACTCTACTTTTCCCAGGGGGAACACTTGCAGGGTAAAGAATTTCAGAATTTCATCGTCGATAAAATTGACGACCTCAAAGGCCAGGACATCGTTGCTTTGGATGTTCAGGGTAAATCAAGCATCACTGATTGCATGATTATCTGTACCGGCACTTCTAACCGCCACGTTATGTCTATCGCAGAACACGTCGTAGAATCATCCCGCAAAGCCGGTTTTGATGCGCTGGGTGTGAAAGGCATTAACGCAACTGACTGGGTCGTTGTTGATCTCGGCGAAGTTATCGTCCATGTGATGCAAGAAGAAAGCCGTCAGTTGTACGAACTGGAAAAGCTCTGGGGTTAATACGTGAAGCTGCAATTAGTCGCAGTTGGCACCAAAATGCCTGACTGGGTACAAACCGGCTTTACCGAGTACCTGCGTCGTTTCCCAAAGGATATGCCATTTGAACTGGTAGAAATCCCTGCGGGAAAACGCAGTAAAAATGCCGATATCAAACGCATTCTCGAAAAAGAAGGCGAAATGATGTTGGCAGCGGCCGGCAAGGGCAACCGAATTGTCACGTTGGATATCCCAGGGCAACCATGGGATACCCCGCACCTTGCCGTGCAACTTGAACGCTGGAAACAGGATGGTCGAGATGTCAGCTTGCTGATTGGCGGCCCGGAAGGTCTGGCCCCTGCGTGCAAAGCCGCCGCAGAGCAAAGCTGGTCGCTCTCCAATTTGACAATGCCGCATCCTTTGGTGCGGGTGTTGGTGGCTGAAAGTCTGTACCGCGCGTGGAGCATTACGACCAACCATCCTTATCACCGTGAGTAGATATCGTCGGGTAGAACTAAGCTTCGGATGAAATTACAGAATTCTTTTCGTGACTATACAGCTGAGTCTGCGCTATTTGTGCGCCGGGCGCTGGTCGCGTTTCTCGGTATTTTGGTGCTAAGCGGTGTGCTTGTCGCCAACCTTTATAATTTGCAAATCGTCCGTTTCACCGACTACCAAACTCGCTCCAATGAAAACCGCATAAAACTGGTTCCAATCCCGCCCAGCCGCGGCATTATCTACGATCGCAACGGCACGCCACTGGCGCTCAACCGCACTATTTATCAGGTTGAAATGATGCCGGAGAAAGTGGATGACGTGCAGGCGACGCTTGAAGCACTTCGCTCGGTAGTGGATTTAACCGATGACGATATTGCCAACTTTAAAAAAGAGCGATCCCGCTCGCATCGTTTCACCTCTATTCCGGTCAAAACCAACCTCACCGAAGTGCAGGTTGCGCGTTTTGCCGTTAACCAGTACCGCTTCCCGGGTGTTGAAGTTAAAGGCTATAAACGCCGTTTCTACCCGTATGGCTCAGCGCTGACGCACGTCATAGGCTATGTTTCCAAAATCAACGATAAAGACGTGGAACGCCTCGATAAAGACGGCAAGCTGGCAAACTACGCCTCAACGCATGACATCGGTAAGCTCGGAATCGAACGCTATTACGAGGACGTTCTGCACGGCCAGACGGGTTATGAAGAAGTTGAAGTGAACAACCGTGGTCGTGTGATTCGCCAGCTCAAAGAAGTGCCACCGCAAGCCGGGCATGATATTTATCTGACGATTGACCTTAAACTACAGAATTACATTGAAACCTTGCTCGCGGGAAGCCGTGCCGCAGTCGTGGTCACTGACCCTCGTACTGGCGGTATTCTGGCGCTGGTTTCAATGCCAAGTTACAACCCGAACCTGTTCGTCGATGGTATCTCGAGCAAAGACTATACCGGTTTGCTAAATGACCCCAATACACCGCTTATCAACCGTGCAACGCAAGGGGTTTACCCTCCAGCCTCTACGGTGAAACCGTATATGGCCGTTTCCGCGTTAAGCGCCGGGGTTATCACTCGTAATACTTCGCTATTTGACCCAGGCTGGTGGCAGTTGCCGGGTTCTGAAAAACGCTATCGAGACTGGAAAAAATGGGGCCACGGCCGCCTGAACGTCACCAAAGCGCTTGAAGAATCTGCAGATACCTATTTCTACCAGGTCGCCTATGACATGGGCATCGACCGCATGGGCGAGTGGATGCGCAAGTTTGGCTATGGGCATTACACGGGTATCGACCTCTCTGAAGAGCGTTCCGGCAATATGCCAACACGTGAATGGAAACTGAAACGGTTTAAGAAACCCTGGTACCAGGGCGATACCATTCCTGTCGGTATCGGTCAGGGCTACTGGACTGCGACGCCTATCCAGATGAGTAAAGCGATGATGATTCTGATTAACGATGGCATCGTTCGCGTTCCGCATTTCTTGATGAGCACCGTCGAGGACGGCAAAAAAGTACCGTGGCAACAACCAGTTCAGCCGCCGGTGGGCGACATCCATTCTGGATTCTGGGAAATTGCCAAAGATGGTATGTATGGCGTTGCCAACCGTCCTAACGGTACAGCTCATAAATACTTCGCTAACGCGCCGTATAAAGTCGCAGCTAAATCAGGGACAGCACAGGTCTTTGGTCTGAAAGCCAATGAAACCTATAACGCCCATAAAATTGCTGAACGCTTACGCGATCATAAATTAATGACCGCGTTTGCTCCTTACGATAATCCACAGGTTTCCGTCACCATGATTCTGGAAAATGGCGGCGCAGGCCCCGCTGTAGGCACCATCATGCGTCAAATCCTCGACCATATTATGCTCGGCGATAACAATACGGTTCTGCCTACTGAAGTACCCGCTGTAGCGAGTGCAGAGGATCAATGACCATGACTGATAATCCAAATAAAAAGTCGTTCTGGGATAAAATCCATATCGACCCGCTTTTCCTTGTGACCATCCTGGCGCTGCTTATCTTTAGTGCGCTGGTTATCTGGAGCGCCAGTGGCCAGGACATGGACATGATGGAGCGTAAGATTGGCCAGATCCTGATGGGGCTGGTGGTGATGATCGTGATGGCACAGATCCCTCCCCGTGTTTACGAGGGTTGGGCACCGTACCTGTATATCGTCTGTATCATCTTGCTGGTCGCGGTAGATGCGTTTGGTGCGATATCTAAAGGTGCGCAGCGCTGGCTGGACCTTGGGGTGGTTCGCTTCCAGCCTTCGGAGATCGCCAAAATCGCGGTGCCGTTGATGGTTGCTCGCTTTATTAACCGTGATGTTTGCCCGCCGACGCTGAAAAACACCGGTATCGCCCTGATCCTTATTTTCATGCCGACGTTACTGGTTGCTGCTCAGCCCGATCTGGGAACGTCGATTCTTATCGCCGCTTCAGGTTTGTTCGTACTGTTCTTATCCGGTATGAGCTGGAAACTGATTGGGGTTGCCGTCCTTCTGCTCGCCGCGTTTATTCCGATTTTGTGGTTCTTCCTGATGCATGATTACCAACGTGCTCGCGTCATGATGCTCCTTGACCCAGAAAGTGACCCACTCGGTGCGGGCTATCACATAATTCAGTCTAAGATTGCTATTGGCTCTGGTGGTTTGCGAGGTAAAGGCTGGTTGCACGGAACCCAGTCTCAGCTTGAGTTTTTACCCGAACGTCATACCGACTTTATCTTCGCAGTACTGGCCGAAGAGTTAGGACTGGTGGGTGTTTTGGTGTTACTGGCGCTCTATCTACTGTTAATTATGCGCGGCCTTGTGATTGCGGCTCGCGCTCAAACCACCTTTGGTCGTGTTATGGCCGGTGGACTAATGTTGATTTTATTCGTATATGTGTTTGTTAACATTGGCATGGTTAGTGGTATCTTACCCGTGGTCGGAGTACCTTTGCCGCTGGTGAGTTACGGGGGCTCGGCACTCATTGTTCTGATGGCCGGGTTTGGTATCGTGATGTCGATACATACCCACAGAAAAATGTTATCAAAAAGCGTGTAAGTGGATGAGGTGGGTAATGGTAAAGCGTTGGCTTGGAGTCTGTGTAGTAGCTGCATTACTGGCTGGCTGCTCGTCTGATGATGGCGACCAACAGCAAGTGGATCAGCAACCGCAACCGGCTGTATGTAATGGACCGGTTGTTGAAATCAGCGGCGCAGACCCGCGCTTCGAACCGTTGAATCCTTCGGTAAATCAGGATTACGAAAACAACGGTAAGAGCTACAAAATCGTGCAGAACCCGGCGAATTTCAGTCAGGCCGGTCTTGCTGCCATTTATGACGCAGAACCGGGTAGTAACCTGACCGCGTCAGGCGAAACGTTTGATCCGTCTGCATTGACCGCTGCACACCCGACACTCCCGATCCCAAGCTACGCGCGAATCACTAACCTCGCGAATGGCCGTATGGTTGTCGTGCGCATCAATGACCGTGGTCCATATGGCAACGACCGTGTGATTTCATTGTCTCGCGCCGCAGCAGATCGACTGAACACCTCAAACAATACCAAAGTCCGTATCGACCCGATTCTGGTGGCGCAAGACGGCACCATGTCCGGCCCTGGTACGGTTTGTACGACGATCGCTAAACAAACTTACGCCCTGCCCGCTCGTCCGGATTTAAACACGGGCATGGGGAGTGCAACTTCTGCTCCGTCTGATGCCCCTCAGGGTGATGTTCGCGCCATTAGTAACTCCACGCTGCAAAGTGAAGATACAACCGGTGCTCCAATCAACAACAGTGGTTTCCTCGGCGCTGCAACACCGCTGGCTGCGGGCGTAATTGAGAATGACCAGCCTGACGCTGCCGCAACACAAACTGTGACAGCCACGCCTGTGCAACCAAGCGCGCCTGTTACCGCGCCGGGTTCAGTTCAGGGCAGCGTACAGTCTGCCGCTCCTGCTGCCACAGCCTCCGGGCATTACGTGGTTCAGGTTGGCGCGGTCAGTGACCAGACGCGTGCAACGCAATGGCAGCAAAAACTTAGCCAACAATTTGGCGTGCCGGGCAAGGTTTCCAGTAATGGTGCCATGTACCGTGTACAACTTGGGCCGTTTAGTAGTAAAGGCGAAGCTGCTGCACTACAACAACGCTTGATGAGCGAAGCCCAACAGCAATCTTTCATCACTAACGCACCCGCTATGTAAGTGGTTGTGTCTGGCATCCGTCCTGCGTCAGTTAATGTAAATTTCATTAACAATTGATGCGCAAAGACGGATGCCAGCAAAAATCGCTTTTGCTATAGTAAGGCACTTTTTTTTATTCCTATCATGGACGTCGTTGTTCTAATCATGAATACAGCCCCTTCTTTTCGTTTTTTTAAACGCCTGGCGCTTAGTACAGCCCTAACTCTTTCGGCGATGGCTGCTGCACACGCTGACGACCTGAACATTAAAACCATGATCCCAGGCGTTCCGCAGATTGATGCTGAAGCCTACATCCTGATTGATTACAACTCCGGGAAAGTTCTGGCTGAATCGAATGCCGATACTCGCCGTGACCCCGCCAGCTTGACCAAAATGATGACCAGCTACGTCATCGGTCAGGCAATGAAAGCCGGTAAATTTAACGAAAGCTCGATTGTGACTGTTGGACAGGACGCATGGGCTACGGGTAATCCAGTCTTCAAAGGTTCATCTTTGATGTTCCTTAAGCCGGGTATGCAAGTGCCTGTCTCACAACTGATTCGTGGGATTAACCTGCAATCAGGTAACGATGCTTGTGTTGCTATGGCCGATTTTGTAGCAGGAAGCCAGGATGCATTCGTCGGTCTGATGAACAGCTATGTTTCAGCTCTGGGCTTGAAGAATACCCATTTCCAGACCGTACACGGCCTCGATGCGGAAGGTCAGTACAGCTCTGCGCGTGATATGGCGCTGATTGGTCAGGCGCTGATTCGCGATGTGCCAAACGAATACGCTATCTACAAAGAAAAAGAGTTCACCTTCAACAATATCCGCCAGACAAACCGTAACGGCTTGTTGTGGGATACCAGCCTGCAGGTTGATGGCATCAAAACCGGCCATACTGATGCTGCGGGTTATAACCTGGTGGCTTCAGCAACCGAAGGCCAGATGCGCCTGATTTCCGCAGTACTCGGCGGTCGCACCTATAAAGGTCGCGAAACTGAAAGTAAGAAACTGCTGACCTGGGGCTTCCGCTTCTTTGAAACTGTTTCTCCACTGAAAGCAGGTAAAGAATTTGCCTCTGAGCCAGCCTGGTTTGGCGACAATGACCGCGCATCATTGGGCGTTGATAAAGACGTTTACCTGACGATCCCACGTGGCCGCATGAAAGACTTGAAAGCCAGTTATGTGCTTAACACCACCGAACTGCACGCGCCACTGCAAAAAAATCAGGTTGTTGGGACCATCAACTTCCAACTGGATGGCAAAACTATCGAACAGCGTCCTTTAGTGGTGCTGCAGGAAATGCCGGAAGGTAACTTCTTCAGTCGTATCATTGATTACATCAAACTGATGTTCCACCATTGGTTTGGTTAATAATTGAACACTTGAAAGTGTAGAAGTCATCCCCATATACTATGAATCAAAGCAACTCCCGCCCTGCTGGCGGGAGTTATCATTTTTAATGCCGTAACGCTGGAGCTACCATGAAAACCAATCTGAAAGAATTGCTCGAATTCCCGACCTCCTTTACTTATAAAGTGATGGGTCTGGCGAAACCTGAGCTGGTTGATTTGGTCGTTGAGGTGGTGCAGCGCCACGCACCTGGTGACTACACCCCACAGGTTAAACCGAGCAGCAAAGGTAATTACCACTCTGTCTCGATTACCATTAATGCGACCCACATTGAGCAAGTTGAAACCCTGTACGAAGAACTGGGCAATATCGAAATCGTTCGTATGGTGTTGTAATCTGCGCCCGGCCTTCTGGCCGGGTACTGCCTTTTCTCGCTGTGATATACTCCTTCCACTTTTCAACCTGCCGGAGACGATGTTTTGTCTCAAGATACTATTCAAATCCGTCAACTTGGCCTGCAGCCTTACGAACCGATTTCGCAGGCAATGCATGACTTCACAGATACCCGAGATGAAACCACTGCCGATGAAATTTGGCTGGTAGAACACGAGCGCGTATTTACACAGGGCCAGGCAGGAAAAGCTGAACACGTACTGGTTCCCGGCGATATCCCTGTCATCCAAAGCGATCGCGGTGGCCAGGTGACCTATCACGGCCCGGGTCAGCAAGTTATGTACGTGCTGCTTAATCTGAAGCGTCGCAAATTGGGCGTTCGAGAACTGGTCACAATCCTTGAGCAGACCGTGGTTAACACGCTCGCAGAATTGGGAATAGAAGCCTATCCCCGCGCCGACGCGCCAGGTGTCTATGTTGATGGGCGTAAAATTTGCTCTCTTGGCCTGCGCATCCGCAAGGGATGTTCCTTTCACGGGTTAGCATTGAATATTGATATGGATCTCAGCCCATTTTTACGCATCAATCCTTGCGGTTACGCCGGGCTGGAAATGACTCAGGTGAGTTCACTGCGACCAGGCGTATTGCTTGAAGATGTTCAACCTTTGCTCATCAATAACTTTATTACATTACTCAATAACCCATCAGTTAAATATATAACCGAATAATATTACCTGTTTCTATAACTGCACCTCTAACGGTGCGGTTATAAAATAATATATTATTCAGCAGCACTTTACTTTATGGTAAGTTTTGTATAATTTCCCTTGGTTAAATACATGTCCCCTTGCCATATTCATTCAGGAAGGTACCCTCCACGCTCAATAATAATGACTTAAACATTTACGCACTGAATAATTAAGTCTCTTCATCACCTCTGCAATATTGTTAGTAATAACTAAATATATAGTTTAGCCATAATTAAAATATAATTATTGAATTATACAATTTGAATGTATTTCAGCATGGTTACACCAAGGAGAAAGGTTTCATGGAAAGAGATGAGAAAAATCATTATCCAACGTTCAAGGCATTACGCGGTATCGACCTTAACTTATTAACCGTTTTCGAAGCAGTCTACATACATAAAGGGATCGTCAATGCGGCGAAGGTGTTAAATCTAACGCCTTCAGCGATTAGTCAGTCCATACAAAAATTGAGGGCAACTTTTCCTGACCCACTGTTTATCCGTAAGGGGCAAGGTGTCACACCGACCGCCTACGCCGCACATTTGCATGAGTATATTAGCCAGGGACTTGAGTCAATTCTGTGCGCGTTAGATGTCAATAATAACTATGATAAAGAGCGTATTATTACCGTTGCGAGCGCTCCCTCCTCGGGCGCATTATTGATGCCACGAATCTATTCAGTGATTCAGAAAGTAAATCCAAAATTATCTGTTCGGAATGTGCCAATAGCTGAGAATCAGCTATCACAATTCCAGGCTGATATTGCGCTCGATACCCGTCCTCATCATGGCCCCGGAATCAGTAGCTACAAACTGTATGATGACCACCTTGTCGCGGTATGCCGTCATGACCATCCGAATGCAGAATTAATTCTCTCCGCTAATAACCATGAGATGAATTATACCTTTTTGATTATGCAGGATGATCTGGTGGTCGATACTCGCCAATTGATTAACGAGATCTTGCCTAACCGCCAGGTCAGGTTCAGCAGCTATAACTTTTTAGCTATCGCTTCAATGCTTAGCAACAGCGACCTGATTGGCTTTATGCCATACAAAATATTTGAAATGTTTTCAGGCCCTTTCCAACTTAAAACAGTGGAGCGTGAGAAGTTTTCAACTGTCTCGCTTGCCACCACCATGCATTTCAACAAACTCAGCACCCGCGATCCAATATTGCAAGAAGTCATCGAGGCCATCATCCACGAATTTGAAGAAGTGTAGTCATTTCGACCTCGCAGCGCTCGCTACGAGGTCGATTTGCCAATTGTTAACGTAGCAAACCGCACAAACCAACAACTCATTTACAATTCTTTCCCTGTTTTACTGCTCTGTCAGGCAGATTTATCCCCTTCACTGATGGTATACTTCGCGCGTTATTAAAAAATAGTTGATAAATAAAACATTCTATTAGCCTGAATTCGTTATACCCAAGTGACTTCAAGAACCAGGTAGGCGGCAAACGTGAGCAGCCCCCTGCTTCCTGAAGAACGACGGGTATATCAGCAACTGGAACACGTACGATATGAGTAAACCCATTGTAATGGAACGCGGCGTCAAGTACCGCGACGCCGATAAGATGGCTCTGATCCCGGTTAAAAACGTGGTGACCGAGCGCCAGGAGCTGTTAAGAAAGCCGGAATGGATGAAGATCAAACTTCCATCTGATTCGACCCGAATTCAGGGTATCAAAGCGGCAATGCGCAAAAATGGTCTGCACTCTGTGTGTGAAGAAGCTTCCTGTCCTAACCTGGCAGAATGTTTCAACCACGGAACGGCAACCTTTATGATCCTTGGCGCAATTTGTACTCGCCGCTGCCCGTTCTGTGATGTTGCTCATGGCCGCCCTGTCGCGCCAGACACCAATGAACCGGCTAAACTGGCACAAACCATCGCTGACATGGCGTTGCGCTATGTGGTTATCACGTCTGTTGACCGAGACGATCTCCGTGATGGTGGTGCTCAGCATTTCGCTGATTGCATCAGCGCTATTCGCGAGAAGAACCCAACGATCAAAATTGAAACGTTGGTGCCAGATTTCCGTGGACGTATGGACAAGGCTTTAGAGATCCTTACCGCCACGCCACCAGATGTGTTCAACCACAACCTGGAAAACGTTCCGCGCATTTATCGTAAGGTTCGCCCAGGCGCTGACTACAATTGGTCACTGAAACTGCTGGAGCGTTTTAAAGAAGCGCACCCAGACATCCCGACCAAGTCAGGTTTGATGGTAGGTTTAGGTGAAACGAACGAAGAAATTGTGGAAGTTATGCGCGATCTTCGCCGCCACGGCGTCACAATGCTGACCCTGGGCCAGTATTTGCAGCCGAGCCGTCATCACTTGCCGGTGCAGCGTTATGTCAGTCCAGATGAGTTCGAAGAGATGAAAGCAGAAGCGCTGGCGATGGGCTTTACCCATGCAGCTTGCGGCCCGTTTGTTCGTTCTTCATACCATGCGGATCTGCAAGCCAAAGGCATGGAAGTCAAATAACGATGTAACAAATTGTTACTTTTGATTTGTGCTACAGGCAAAAAAAACCGGCTCATTAAAGGCCGGTTTTTTTTATTGCTCGTCGAAAGCTGAGACGCAATCAGTCTTTGTGCGTAATACGGTCAGTTGTTTCATCCGTATTGTTGACAGACTTCGCGCTGGTCTCGTCGTCACTCATGGCTTTCTTGAAGCCTTTGATTGCTGAGCCGAGGTCGCCGCCGAGTGTGCGCAACTTCTTGGTGCCAAATAATAAAACAATCAGCACACCGACTACCAACAACTTTGTAATACTAATCTCACCCATAGCAACCTTCTATAATCATGCGTGCCGTGAATACGGCGAATAATACACTGAGACAATTAACGGTCATTTTCACTTGCGATACAATAGCAACCTGTAACAAGTTGAATCAAGTGATGCTCAAAAATTAATCACAGCAATTGTGGTGAAGCGAAACGCCGGTTTTTCAGTACCGGTAGCATCGCTCGTACATCAGCAAGGTGCTGGCTTTCCAGTTCAGCGTAGATCAGTGCCGGGCGCTGATTTGCCGCCGCAACAACAACACCCAGCGGATCAACAACCTGGCTGTGACCAATATTTTTATTACCGCACTCACCGGCAGCCACAACATAACTGGTGGTATCGAGTGCTCGAGCGGCCAGAAGAGTGGCCCAGTGCATTTCTTTATTGGGACCGCGCAGCCAGGCCGCTGGCAGGACTAAAACGTCTGCACCTGCTAAAGCCAGACTTAACGCCATTTCTGGAAAACGCACATCGTAACAGGTCATCAATCCGACTTTAAAGCCCGCAACATCAATCAAAGGCGGCATACTTTCTCCCGCATCAACCAGCCGGGATTCCTGTACGTTAAACGCATCATAAAGATGGAGCTTCTGATAACGGGCAATGACCTCACCATCACGGATAGCCAGCAAGGTATTGGCCGCCCGTCCAGGTGTGGTTTTGATATGCAGTGTCAGGATCGTAGTCATTTGATCATGGCGGCTCTGTTCGCAAAGCGGCGCGATAAACGCTTCATTCACCGTTTGTGCCGATTTTACCGACAAATCCGGATCGTTATCGTCACGCGCCAACACCGCCTCGGGTAGTACCAGCAAATGCGCTCCTGCGTTTTTGGCCCGCTCCATAAGCCCGATACAGGTCTGTACGTTTTCCTGCCAGTCCTTACTCACCGCAAACTGCCCTACTGCAACTTTCATTGTAGTTTCCCAAAAGGTCGCGAATATTTTTAGTATACCCGGTGTGAAACGCCCCGTGCTGACGTTACACTCATTCTCTTTCGCATTATAAAGAACAGGAAAATATCGTGTTGCAGATGCTATTAGCCGTGTTTATTGGCGGCGGAACGGGGAGCGTTGCGCGCTGGTTGCTCAGTATGAAACTCAATTCCGTGCATGGTGCCATTCCTGTGGGGACGTTGACTGCAAACCTGGTAGGCGCGTTTATTATCGGTCTGGGTCTGGCGCTGTTCACCAAAATGACACATCTTGATCCCGTCTGGAAATTGCTGATAACCACTGGTTTTTGCGGCGGCCTGACAACGTTTTCGACCTTTTCGGCAGAAGTCGTGTTCCTGCTTCAGGATGGGCGTCTGGCATGGGCGGGATTAAACATGCTATTGAACCTCGCAGGCTCACTGATTATGACCGCCATCGCATTTTGGTTAGTTTCTTCGGCATACGGCCACTGATCCGCAACGCGTTAAGGTTAGCTTAATTTTTGTCTGCCACTCTGTTTGAAAAATAGCGTGAGACAAAACGATGAAAGAACGTGTTGCTGAGTGGACAGCGGTGCTGGTAAGCACGCTGATTGTGGTGTGCTTCGTAAAAATTTACTTATTTTCCTGAATTTAAAGCAAAAAAAACCCGCCTTGGCGGGTTTTTATATTCTACTGGTAATGACTTAGATAGGCATTACGTTTGCAGCAGATGGGCCTTTGGCACCGTTAGTGATTTCAAACTCAACGCGCTGACCTTCAGCCAGGGTTTTGAAACCATTGCTCTGGATTGCAGAGAAGTGTACGAACACGTCTTTGCTACCATCTTCCGGAGTAATGAAGCCAAAGCCTTTTGACTCGTTAAACCACTTAACGTTACCTTTAATCTTAGACATCTAAATTACCTTTACATGAAAAACGACACAAATGCTGTGTCGAACACCAGTACACCAATTGTGATGGATTTTGTCCAGCCTAGAATTGCTAAAAAGTGAGAAAATTTGCTACCTCTTTTAAAAAATGTGCAGCAGCCCGTATTTTCAAACATCAGTTAGCAAACATCTCGGTTTGGATTGATTCCGGCTTGTGCAGAAAATCAGAATTGGAAGCGTAGCCAGGCGAAGTAAACGTTACCGTTGTTGTAAGTTCCGGGGATATAGGTCATCTGGAAGGTCGCCGGGCCATATCCGACCGATGCCAAAGGCAAAATTACCGGAATAGGTATGTAGTTCCAGTTGTCGCGCGCCGTGGCTCCCAGCGTATAACCCAGCCCGAGGTGGAAGTTGTCATCCGTTAACGGTCGCCAGATTTTTTCCCAGCCGTATCCCCCAATCGGTTCCCATTTATTAAAGGAATCTTTAAACACCATCAGATACAAACCATGCCAGTTCCCACTGTCATCCCAGCGGGTCTGCCCAAACCCAATGCCCCATGGCCTTTCGTTATACCGGTCTGTTTTTTCTTTATCGTAGGCGAAGCGGGCATGCCAGGTGATCGCCGGAACATATAAGTCATAATGTTGCGGTTCATTCCAGGTTTGTGAAACATTGTCAGACAAGGTATTCCAGGCGTCACTCAATACCCCATTTTGATTAGCCATCGCAGCAGGCGCAATCATTATGGGTGAGATGAAAATAATAAACGAAAAGATAATTTTATTTGCTAGTGACACATTGATTTCCATTTCTAAATACAAAGTACAACTTAACAAATTGTATATTAACCAAACCTAAATAAGCGCCTGGTAAAATCCTAAACATGCCCTCTTTTGCTTATGATTAAGGCAAAAAAATGCCCCAATCATTTTCAGAAAATCAAAAATGACTGGGGCAAGCTTCTCTTATTTATGTCTTTTTAGTAATACATACATCGCAGGAATCACCAGCATCGAAAGCAATGGCGCAGTGATCATCCCGCCAATCATTGGTGCAGCGATACGGCGCATGACTTCTGAACCGGTGCCATCTCCCCACATTATCGGCAACAAACCCGCCATAATCGTCGCGACAGTCATGACTTTTGGCCTGACACGCAATACAGCACCTTCATGAAGCGCACGCATTAGCATCGGTTTTCCTCCCAACGGTTCGAGCGCTTTATGCCTCGCAATGGCTTGATTTAAATAAAGTACCATTATTACGCCAAATTCAGCTGCCACTCCTGCTAAAGCAATAAACCCTACCGCTCCGGCAACGGATAAATTGTATCCAAGTAGGTAGAGCAACCAGACTCCACCTATTAATGAGAACGGCAATGTCCCCATTATTAATAATGCATCACTCACTCGCGAAAATGTCACGTAGAGTAAGACGAATATAATTACCAGCGTGAAGGGTAAGACTATTCTTAATTTAGCGCTCGCACGTTCCAGATATTCAAATTGACCAGACCACGATAATGAAATGCTATCCGGTAATTTTACCTGTTGGTTAACCGCTCGCTGCATATCCTCCACGGCTGATTTTAAATCTCTTCCACGCAAATCAACATAAACCCAATTCGATAAACGGGCGTTCTCACTTTTCAGCATCGGTGGGCCATCAGTAATGCTGATATCGGCGAGTTCAGAGAGCGTAATCTGGCTGCCATTTGCGGTGATCACCGGCAAATTTTTCAGTTTTTGAACGTTATCACGAACTTCTCGCGGGTAACGAACATTGATTGAATAGCGCTCACGCCCCTCGATTGTTTCGCCAATATTTTGCCCACCAATGAGCGATGCCACCAGCGATTGCAACTCTTTGACCGACACGCCATAACGCGCAGCTTTCAGCCTATCGATATTAATATCCACATAACGTCCCCCGCCAAGTCTCTCCGCGAGTGCAGACGTCACACCAGGAACCTGCTTCACCACCCGTTCAATTTGCTCAGCCACTTGTTCGATATCAGCAATATTGTTGCCATTCACTTTGATACCGACCGGGCTTTTGATGCCCGTTGCCAGCATATCCAAACGGTTGCGAATCGGCGGTACCCAAACATTAGCGATGCCGGGGACTTTGACTACGCTATCAAGCTCGTTGACTAGCTTGTCCATCGTCATTCCCGGGCGCCACTGGTCGCGAGGTTTAAAGCGAATGGTGGTTTCTATCATTGTTAAAGGCGCAGGGTCGGTTGCAGTATCGGCACGTCCTGCCTTACCAAACACCGTCGCCACTTCCGGAACTGTTTTGATGAGACGATCGGTTTGTTGCAGTAAACGCCCGGCCTCACGAGCTGAAATCCCCGGCAATGTGGATGGCATATACAGCAAATCGCCTTCATCCAGCGGCGGCATGAACTCACTACCGAGGCGACTTAACGGCCACAATGTCGCCAGTAAAACGGCTCCGGCTATCACCAGCGTAGTTTTCGGGCGCGCCAGCACTTTATCCAACAGCGGTTCATAAGCGGCAATCAGCCAGCGGTTAACAGGATTGGCTTTTTCATCAGGTATTTTCCCACGAATGAAATAGCCCATCAGAACCGGCACCAGTGTAATCCCCAGCCCCGCAGCCACGGCCATAGCGTAGGTTTTGGTGAATGCCAGCGGTGAGAACATCCGCCCTTCCTGCGCTTCAAGGGAAAACACCGGAATAAATGACAACGTGATGATCAATAAACTACAGAACAACGCAGGCCCGACTTCAACGGCTGCTTGTTCCGAAATGCGCCAATAGTCGGCACTCGTGGGCTGTTTGTCAGGATTGTCATGCCGCCATTGTTCCAACACTTTGTGCATGTTTTCGATCATCACAATGGCCGCGTCGACCATCGCACCAATCGCAATCGCAATCCCGCCCAACGACATAATATTGGCGTTCACCCCCTGGTAGTGCATCACAATAAACGCACCCAAAATCCCCAGAGGCAAGGTGATCATCGCCACCAGCGCCGAACGGAAATGGAACAAGAACAGCGCGCAGATCAGTGCCACGACGATGAACTCTTCCAGCAACTTATGGGAAAGCGTTTCTATCGCATTTTCAATGAGGTGTGAGCGATCATAGACCGGAACAATTTCTATTCCCGCTGGCAAACTCTTTTGAATTTGCTGAAGCTTCGCCTTCACCGCATTAATGGTATCCAGCGCATTTTTCCCGTACCGCATGACGATAATGCCGCCTGCGACCTCGCCTTCTCCGTTAAACTCAGCCACCCCACGGCGAATTTCTGGCCCCATCCGCAGCGTCGCGACATCGCTGAGCATTATCGGAACACCTTCTCGCGTGGCGATAACCACCTGCTTAAAGTCATTGAGACTTTTCAGGTAACCGGCGGTGCGCACCATGTATTCGGCCTCACCCATTTCGATAACCGAGCCGCCACCTTCCTGGTTTGCGCTCTGTACCGCATTGATGACCTGTTCATGGGTTATATTCAGCGCACGCATACGTTGTGGATCGAGCACAATTTGATACTGCCGCACCATGCCGCCAACACTCGCGACCTCCGAAACGTTCGGTACCGTTTTAAGCTCAAACTTTAGCGTCCAGTCTTGCAGCGCACGTAAATCCGCAAGGCTGTGTTTGCCCGTTCTGTCCACCAGCGCGTACTCATACACCCAGCCAACACCGGTCGCATCTGGCCCCAGCGAGGCTTTGGCCTCCGCTGGCAGTTGTGACTGAACCTGGCTTAAATATTCAAGAACCCGCGAACGCGCCCAGTACGGATCAGTGCCATCTTCAAACAAAATGTAGACATAGGCATCGCCGAACATCGAAAAGCCGCGCACGGTTTTCGCCCCCGGCACTGAAAGCATAGTGGTGGTGAGTGGATAAGTGACTTGATCTTCAACTACCTGTGGCGCTTTGCCCGGGTAGTTGATACGAATGATCACCTGCACATCCGAGAGATCCGGCAATGCATCCAACGGCGCACGCTGAAGTGACCAAATCCCCCACGCCGCCATCATGATTGCCGCCAACAGCACCAGCAGCCGATTTTTAAGAGACCAGCGAATGACAGCGGCAATCATTTCATCGCCCCCGTCATTGGCATCAGGTGAGTAATCACCGCACCGTGTTCGTCATCCAGGGTGAAGCTAAACATCACACTGTCCCCCACTTTAACGCTTTGCGCGTCGACCGCGGACGTCAGTGCGAAATCCATGGTCATCGCGCCCCATTTGAGTGCCGCAATCGGCTTGTGGGAAAGCGTAATCGTGTCATCCGTTATTTCTTTCACTACGGCTTCGCCCTGATATTGAACCGTGGTGGTGGCGGTTTTTTCCTGTGGAAGCGCGCTACGAAGGCTTGCCTCCGAATCAATCAGGAATTGGCCGGACGTGACGACTTTATCGCCCTCTTTCAATCCTTGTTTAATCTCCACCCACCCGTTTTGAGCGCCACCAACCACGACATTGACAGGGTTAAAATGCCCGTCATCCTGAGTGACTAACACCCGGCTGGCACTACCGGTTTCAATTAATGCTTCTTCTGGAATAGCCAGCACTGGCGGCAGATTGAGCGGGTTCGCCAGTTTCACCTTAAGGTACATTCCTGGCTTGAGTTTCATTTGTGGGTTTTCCAGCACGACACGGGCTTTCAGGGTTCGGGTGGAGGTTTCCATATTTGGCAGCAATTCACTGACGCGCCCGAGGAAGGCTTCACCGGGCCAGTTATCGCTCGATGCCACAATCTCACTTCCTGGCTGCAGCACCTGCGCCTGAGATTGCGGGTAATCGATAACAATCCAGACTTTCTCGAGGCTGGCAATTTCAAACAATGGCGCGGTTGCCACGACTTGCGCACCTTCGCGCGTCTCCAGTTTGTTGATATAGCCAGCCTGCTTGGCTCTGACTGTCACGCGCGTTTGAGGTTTACCACTGCGCTCAACCTGGCGAATGATTTCAGCGGGCATGAACTGGAGTTGTAGCCGTTCACGTGCAGCGCTGGTTAACGCACTGTCTCCCAAACGCCGCACGGCGAGATATTCTTGCTGCGCTGCCGTCCATTCAGGGATCCAGAGTTGTGCCAGCGGCTCGCCTGCTTTTACAAATTGTTGTGGCGCATTAACAAACAACTTCTCCACCACGCCGCTGGCACTGGCGGGGATAATCTGCACGCTGCGTTCATCGGTTGAGACGGTAGCAAAAGCATCAAATTGATAATTGAGGGCTTTTTTCTCTACCACTGCCGTTTTTATCCCCAGATTTTGCTGCTGACGAGCGCTGACCGTCACTCCGCCATCTTCGGTGGTTTCATCGGCATAACGAGGGACGAGATCCATATCCATAAACGGTGATTTACCCGGTTTGTCGAAACGCTGGCCTGGCGTCATCGGGTCATACCAATAGAGAACTTTTCGTTCCGACTGAGCTGTCGGCATCGTGGTGATGGTGCTCTGTTTACCCGCGTAATATCCCACGCCAAGGGCTGCGGCGACCGCAAGGGCTAACAAAGAAATTTGCGTGATGGTTTTCATGATGGGTTGTTTTCCTGTGGCGTCAGGTAGCGTATAGCGGCCCAGGTTTCAGCCACGGTTTTTTCAGCGTTATGCGCGTTCAGTTCGGTATCCAGCAGCGTGCGGCGGGCATTGAGTAAGTCAGAGAGAGTCGATTGACCGGAACGATATTGCGCTTCAATCAGTGAAAGACGCTGGCGCTGCAAAGGCAAAATCTGGTCCTGTTGGCGCAGCCAGAGCGTTTGCGCAGCCTGGTACTGCGCCACTAATGTGCGAACCAGCGCAACACGTTCCCGGTTCGCGATGGCGAGTTGGTCATTGGCTTCCATTGAACGGGACATATCCGCCGCCAGGTCTTTGTCCTGGCGCTGTGATTTGAATAGCGGCATGTCCACGGTAAACATCACGCCCGCCATGTCATCGTAATCATCCGCACGATGGGCGTAATACACCTCAACGCCGACATTCGGTTTTGCCGCCACTGCCGATTGCGCCGAACGCGCTTTAGCAACATCCGCCTCACGCGCAGCCTCAATCACTTCCGGATGCTGGCTGACGCCTTGCTCCAGTACCGCAGGGTCAGCAGGCAAACGTTGGTAGCGCGGCAAATTACCGCTGACCGAGTCAATATTTTCACCTGTCAGTCGCAGCAAACGTGTCTGCGCCAGAACTACATCGCGCTGCGCGAGCGTCACTTTGTCCTGCATGTCTAAAAGCGTCATGCGGATATCCACCACGCTTGATGCTGGAGTGCTGCCGCTGGCCACCGTCGCCTTCTGCACGGCGACCTGGCGTTCGGTTTCGGCTACCAGTTTCTGTGCCGTCGCCAGCACTTTTTCTGACAACGCCAGATCCAACCAGGCCTGCGCGGTCGTTCGAAGCAACTCCGCTCGAATGACTTCCGCTTTCGCCGCACTACTGGCTGATTGCGCCAGAATAGTTTCAGCTTTACGGTCGCGTTTTTCCTCGCTGACGTAATCCTGCATGATGCCAATACGCTGCATGGTCATGCCTTCACGGGTAAATCGATGGCTGTTGTTGCCCTCAATCGGGACGTTTTCAATACCAAATTTCAATTTAGGATCGGGTAACTCGCGGGCAGAATCAGCCATAGCACTCAGCGCATTGCTCTGATTGCGGTTGGCGGAAAGTTCTGCTGAATAGTGCTCAGCGGCGGCCAGGGTCTGTTGCAGGCTGAACTCTGCCGCATTTGCGGCGAAGACAGGCACAGCAAGCAGCACCCCACCGAGCCATAAGCTCAGGGAATGTTGTCTCATCATTTCCCCCGTTACTTAGTCGGGGTAACTGAGGCGAGTTGGTAACCTTCAGCCTGTTGGCTGAAAGTGAAGTCCACCGCGTCACCGGCTTTAACCACGGGCAATGATCCGCTTTCAGGCAGGCTGAACGTCATCGTCATGGCGGGCCAGTTAAGGGCAGTGATAGGTTTGTGGGCAATAGAAATGGAATCGGCAGTGGTTTTCTTCACGACGCCCTGGCCATGATAAATTTCAGCCGCCATGTGATTTTCCATGGGCATGGACATCGCCATGTCATGGGACATTTCGGTCGACGCAGCATGAGCCACAGTGATGAAAGCAAATACGGACAGCGCAATAGCTGAAAGAGAACGAGCAGAAAAAATAGACATAAAAATCTCCAGAACTTAAGTCAAAGGACGGCGAAACGCCGGAATGCCCTAAATCGAAAAGGCATGAACCAAGACAGTGCTGGAGTTATTCTCTAAAACGACAAAACCGAATCGTGGCGGGAGGGCCTGTTGCAGGCGGTGATATTAAGGCAACGGACGATACCGTTTCATTACATTCAGGGACCACTAAAGCCAGAGTATTTGCCGTCGGCAAAGCAGCCAAAGAAGTGTGGCCGTTATCCTTTTGCATCACATCAGGAATACAGTGTTTCTCACACAACATTCCTTTCGTTTTCGCCAAATCTCGTGTGCTGTTCATCAGCATATGATCGCTATGCTGAATGGAAAGTGACTGCAAACTGATGTTTACCGGGCAGTCATGCGATGCCACTGCGACCTGGCTGTTGACAAACAGCCAGCCGAACGCCATCAGCAGCATCAAAAGATGCTTTCTGAAAAAGCGCAAACGGCTTGTCGACCAGAAAGTGGATTGCAAAATAGTGGCCTCAAATAAACGAGGCGCCAGTATAAGCATCAGGCCTTTCTATTTTGAAGAGATTTTTAATGGCTTTACATTTACACACAGGCAATGAATTAACAATTGCGTAATATATTTTTAATTAAATAGCCTCCAAATGGTTATTAATAGAACGATCAACTGTGTAAATAAATAACGCATATCAATAAGTAAATGTCATAATTGCAACACTGCCTACAAAAGTATGATGGCAGTCTCACGAAGCTTGCTAAATTTGATGCTTATCAGAAATCGCCGCCTTTGATTCAGGCAGATTGACACCGCTTTCGCAGACGGCTTTATACCCATCATACTTCAAGCTGCTTATGCGTTGGCTGCATCAGCTCACCCCAGTCACTTACTTGAGTAAGCTCCAGGGGATTCACTGCTTTGCCGCCTTCAAGCAACTTGAATTATTTTGGGTATATAACCGTTATTTTTTATTTTTCTGGCATGGCGTTACGTTCAGGTGCGGCCAACAGATGCCGAGTACCAAACGCAACAGGGGGCTTTAATGCTGACAACGATTGAATTACTTATTGGGGTTGTAGTGATTGTTGGTGTAGCTCGCTACATCATCAAAGGCTACTCCGCCACCGGCGTATTATTCGTCGGCGGCTTAACGTTACTGATTATTAGCGCCCTGATGGGCCACAAAGTATTACCAGCCAGTGCTGAAAGCACCGGTTACACAGCAACCGATATTGTCGAATATATCAAAATCCTGCTGATGAGCCGCGGTGGCGATCTCGGCATGATGATCATGATGCTGTGTGGTTTCGCCTCTTATATGACGCATATTGGCGCGAACGACATGGTCGTAAAGCTCGCGTCAAAACCGCTGAAACTCATTAACTCACCTTACATTCTGATGATTGCCGCGTATTTCGTGGCGTGCCTGATGTCACTGGCGGTCTCTTCTGCGACCGGTCTGGGTGTATTGCTGATGGCAACGTTGTTCCCGGTGATGGTGAACGTCGGTATTAGCCGTGGTGCTGCGGCTGCAATTTGTGCCTCCCCTGCTGCAATCATCCTGTCTCCGACTTCTGGCGACGTGGTGCTGGCTGCGAAAGCGGCTGAAATGACACTGGTTGATTTTGCCTTTAAAACCACCGTGCCAATTTCCATTGCTGCCATCATTGCGATGGCGATTGCCCACTTCTTCTGGCAACGCTATCTGGATAAAAAAGAGAACATTAGCCATGAAATGCTAGATGTCAGCGAAATCCAGACTACCGCGCCTTCTTTCTATGCCATTCTGCCGTTTACACCAATTATTGGTGTGTTGATTTTCGACGGTAAATGGGGTCCACAGCTGCATATCATTACTATTTTAGTTATCTGTATTCTGATTGCGGCAATTATTGAATTCTTCCGTAGTTTCAATACGCAGAGTGTTTTCTCCGGGCTGGAGGTTTGTTACCGCGGTATGGCTGATGCCTTCGCAAACGTGGTGATGCTGTTGGTGGCAGCGGGCGTGTTCGCTCAGGGCCTGAGCACCATCGGCTTTATCCAGAGCCTGATTTCCATTGCGACATCATTTGGCTCCGCAAGTATCATTCTGATGCTGGTGTTGGTCGTGCTCACGATGTTGGCCGCAATGACCACCGGTTCAGGTAACGCGCCGTTCTACGCATTTGTTGAGATGATCCCGAAACTGGCTCACTCCTCTGGCATCAACCCTGCGTACCTTGTGATTCCTATGCTGCAAGCGTCCAACCTGGGCCGTACCATTTCTCCGGTTTCCGGCGTCGTTGTAGCGGTAGCGGGTATGGCGAAAATCTCACCTTTCGAAGTGGTTAAACGGACTTCAGTACCGATTGCGGTTGGTCTGATTGTGGTGATTATCGCCACCGAGATCCTCGTACCATCCTCTGCAATCGTTGTGGGCGGCTAAACCCACTCGTCATCTAAAAGGTCGCCCGATAAGTACGCTGTGGGCGACCTACTTTGCCATAGACAATTTCCGCCATGATGAGTTGGCAACTTGCACAAAACTCCAGGTAACGCCTGGCAGTAGTGCGGCTTAGTTTTAACACCTCCGCCACCGTTTCAGCCGTATGCCGAGCATCGTGGTCGGTAAACAGTAACTGCACTTTCTCAAGCGTCAGTTCATCAATTCCCACCGGTAAAACCTCTTTTTGCTCGCCACGCGCGTAAGCGTTGAACATATCGTCAATCTGCCGCTGACTGGCACTGGCGTTGCTCGCCAGCATCTGCATTCTTTGTTTGTAACGCGTCAGAGTTTGTTCAAGGCGCTCATAGGCGATAGGTTTCACCAGATAATCAAATACGCCACCACGCACAGCATCCGAAACCGTGTCCATATCGCTTGCCGCCGTGGTAAACACCACGCCGCCGGGGTAGCGGTTCTGCACTAGCTCATGCAGCAATGTGATCCCTTTGCCATCGGGTAAATGGTTATCCAGTAAAATGAGATCGGGTTTAAACCGCTCAATCATCATTCTTGTTTGTACCAAATTCCCTGCCAGCCACACCTGCCCACAGCCTGGCATTTGACGAATAAACTCCGCGTGCATTTCTGCCAACGCCGTTTCATCTTCAACAATCAGAATTGTTATTGATTGAGTCATTGCTCTTTTTCACTTTCGGAATAAAAACAGAAAATAAAGAACCACTGGGCTCATTGTCTTCCAGGGTAATTACCCCGCCACAGCGAGTGACATAACTGGCAATCAGATACAATCCAATGCCATGTGCATCCTTGTTCTCGGTTTTGGTGCTGACACCTTGTTCAAAAATAACTTCACGTAACGCCTCTGGCACCCCACAGCCTTGATCGGCGACTTCAATAATGACGTCCGTACCTTCATCACTTAAATAGAGGTCAACAATCTTATGGTTCTGGGCGCTTTTCAGGCTGGCATCGAACGCATTATCTAATAAATTGCCGACAATCGCCGAAAACTCCGCGCTATCCAGCCCATCCGGAAGCGCCAGTAAACGGCTTCCAGGTACGATATTTAATTCCAGGCCCAATTCATGCGCCCGCTGCGACTTGCCAAACAACAGCCCCGCAACATGCCGGTCATTAAACGAGCCACGCAGAGTGTCGATGAGTGCCTGTTGCGCCTGAGATTCTCCCTTTACCATTTCCAGCGCACGGTCATACTCCTTCATTTGCAGCAGCCCGCTGAGTGTCGACATCCAGTTCAGATGCTCGTGGCGCAACGTCCGCAGGCTCTCAACATATTGTTTAATCTGCGTAAGCTGCGCATTCAATGTGCTGATTTCATCTTTACTGCGGAAGCTCACAATCGCACCTGCTGGGGATGCATGCCCGGAATGAATGACGCCTCGATTGGCAATCACACTCAATCCGTTAAATGTACACATCACATCCTGACGCGCTTCGTCGATCTTCTCGGTAAAAAATCCTGCCGGATGCACAACTTCAGCAATCGGTTTCCCCAACCACTGCCTGCCAGGGGAGCGCAAGCCAAGCATTTTACGCGCGTTACGATTAATTGCAGTGATGAGACCCGCGCTATCTACTGCAATCAATCCTTCATATACCGATCCGAACAACGCCTCTTGTTGACGAACCACACGCGCAATTTGGCGAGGTTCCATGCCCAGCATCTGCCTGCGAATATGGGAAGCAAAAAGCCAGGACAGCAGCATCAGAATAATCAGGATAACCACGAACACGCCAGCCAGCGGCAGCAGGAAATCCAGGCGCCAGCTTTCAATTCGGCTCACCAAATAACCTAGCGATACCACGCCAATCACCTTCCCGCTCTCGTCAAAAACCGGGGTTTTTGCCCGCATAGCCATACCAATGGAGCCTTCTCCGGTAATAAAGTAGCTTTCCCCTCTTTCCAGAGCGCCGGGTTTTGTCCATTGCATGGGATAGCCAATTTTTGCCGGATTCGGGTGATAAAGGCGGATGGAATGGCTATCGCCGATCACCACATAATCAAAATCCGAACCGGTAGAGATTTTACCCACGATCGCGGCCAGACGCTGGCTGTCTCTATTCTTAACCGCAATGATCAGGCTGTCATTTGACGCGATAATCCGCGCCTGGTTCATGGCCATATCACGAACGTGATTAAACAGATAATCTTCAAAACTGGCGGATAAATACTTACCTAAAGCGGCAATCAATAAAGTCGACACCAGCAGAAGCAGCAAGAAAATTCTTAATGGAAAGGCAATCTGATGAAAAAAACGCATTACGCTAACCCTTTCCTTTCCATGCATCCCTCGATTCTTATTTAAGCCTCGAAATCAATACCGTGGATTTAGCCAAATGTAATAAATTTGTATCTAAAACAGGGCGGAAAAATAAAATTAATCGTCACAGATTTAGAACATTAAATCAATTAAACAAATAAAAACCACGTCACAAATCGCAAAGAAACTAATTAAACAAATAAAAACCATTAAGTCTATTTAAGTCACGTAACCCTTTGTGAAATAGCTCAAAACCTTCTCAACAAATACCCCTTACGATCTCCCTTGCTGTACTAAAAAAATCGAAAAGCTCAATTGAAAATAAAACGTTATAAGTTGCAACAAATAACCACAATTGTTTTCAGCAAGCCTTCCCAGTATCAGGAAACCGGAATTCATGTTTGGTAATACCGTATTAGCCCAGGTTAAACGTGCCGATAATATAAAAATGGCAGCTATTACACGCTTTCTGCGTGAAAACGATCTGAGCATCGATACGACAGTGGACGTGTTTATTACCGTCACCCAAAATGATCGGCTTATCGCTTGCGGAGGGATTGCAGGGAATATCATTAAATGTGTGGCTGTCGATGAAACCGTACGCGGTGAAGGTATCGCTCTCACCCTTGCCACAGAATTAATTAACCTCGCCTATGAGCGGCAATGCCCTCACCTGTTCATTTACACCAAAACACAAAACGAAGCGCTCTTTAAGCAGTGCGGTTTTTATACCATCACCAGCGTGCCCGGCATGATGGTTTTGATGGAAAATAGCGCGACACGCCTGCAACGCTACGCCAGCTATCTCACCACATTGCGCCAGGCTGGCGATAAAATTGGCTGCATCGTGATGAACGCCAATCCATTTACTCACGGGCATCGCTATTTAATCCAAAAAGCAGCGGAGCAATGTGATTGGTTGCATGTTTTTCTGGTGAAAGAAGACACCTCACGTTTCCCTTATGAAGACCGCCTCGCACTGGTTCGTACCGGCACCGCCGATATTAAAAGACTCACCGTTCATCGCGGCTCTGAGTACATCATTTCGCGTGCGACATTTCCTTGTTATTTCATCAAAGAACAAGGCGTGCTCAACCACTGCCACACCGAAATAGACCTGAAGATTTTCCGCCAGTTTCTGGCTCCCGCTTTAGGGATAACACACCGCTTTGTCGGTACAGAACCCTGGTGCGCCGTCACCGCCGCATACAACGAAGATATGCGCCATTGGCTACAAACTCCCTCACTGCCTGTTCCCCCCATTGAGCTGGTTGAAATTGAGCGCCTGCAATATCACGGCATGGCGATTTCCGCCTCCTGGGTACGCAAGCTGCTGGTGAAAAAAGACTTTTCGTCGATCGACAAACTTGTTCCCGAAGTGACGCGCGACTACCTGGAAAGCATGTTCGTCGCTCGCCCTGCCCACTCCGTTAACGGGAAACTTGAATCCACATTAACAGGTGAAAAATGAAAATTACGCATGCAGCCGTCGCCGGCACCCTGGAATCAGGCGATGTGATGATCCGCATCGCCCCACTAGAGAATCAGGAAATAGACCTGCAAATAAGCAGCAACGTTGAAAAACAGTTTGGCGACGCCATTCGCGCCACCGTGCTGGAAATCCTCCATCGCCATCATATTCAGGGAGTTCAGTTGATTCTGGATGACAAAGGTGCGCTGGACTGTATTCTCCGCGCCCGCCTGGAAACCCTGTTGGTGCGCGCAAGTGATGTAAACAGCCTGCCATGGGAGGAAAAAGCATGACTCCTGAACAAAAAAACCGCACCCGCCGCAGCATGCTCTTTGTTCCGGGCGCCAACGCTGCAATGGTGAGCAACGCCTTTATTTATCAGGCCGATGCTCTGATGTTCGACCTTGAAGACTCGGTCATCCTGCGGGAAAAAGATGCGGCGCGTCGCCTGGTTTACCACGCACTTCAACATCCGCTTTATCAGGACGTGGAAACCATCGTGCGCGTGAATCCGCTCGACTCTGAATATGGCGTAGCCGATTTGGAAGCGGTTGTACGCGGTGGTGCAAATATCGTACGCCTGCCAAAAACTGATACGGCACAAGACGTTATCGACATTGAAAGCGAAATCGTGCGAATTGAAGCCGAATGTGGCCGTGAACGGGGTAGTACCGGATTACTGGCGGCAATCGAATCACCAATGGGTATTACTCAAGCGGTTGCCATTGCGCATTCATCATCACGCTTAATCGGTATCGCGTTGGGCGCGGAAGACTACGTCCGTAACTTGCGCACAGAGCGTTCTCCTGAAGGCACTGAGCTGCTATTCGCCCGTTGTTCCATCCTGCAAGCTGCGCGTTCCGCAGGCATTCAGGCCTTCGACACCGTCTATTCCGACGCCAATAACGAAGCCGGTTTCCTGCACGAAACGGCGCACATAAAACAGCTTGGCTTTGATGGCAAATCGCTTATCAACCCCCGCCAGATTGAGTTGCTGCACAACCTCTACGCCCCGACTCAAAAAGAAGTCGACCATGCAAACGCGGTTGTCGAAGCCGCCGAGGCGTCTGCACGAGAAGGTCGCGGCGTGGTTTCTCTGAACGGAAAAATGGTCGACAGCCCGGTTATCGAACGTGCTCGTCTGGTGTTGTCTCGCGCCGCACTTTCCGGCATTCGTGAAGAATAAGGCTAAAAAATGACTCAGAAACAGCAACGCATTGCCGCCTGGGCCCTACGCAGTGAAAGCGAACTGCCCGCTTATAAAAACACCTCAAAACTGAATTTACAGACGCAAAAGCCGCGTAATAAAAAATTATGTACTTCGCTTGAGGAAGCGATTCGTCGCTCTGGCTTGCACGACGGCATGACCATCTCTTTCCACCATGCCTTTCGTGGGGGCGATCTGACGCTCAATACTGTCATGGCAACCCTCGCCAGTATGGGTTTCAAAAATCTGACGCTGGCGTCAAGTTCACTGAGCGACTGCCACGCCCCGTTGGTCGAACACATTCGCAATAACGTCGTATCGCACATTTACACCTCCGGTTTGCGCGGCCCGCTGGCCGAAGAAATCTCGCGCGGTTTGTTGCCAGAACCGGTGCAAATCCACTCACATGGCGGACGCGTTCATCTGGTTAACAGTGGTGAGCTAAAAATTGACGTTGCCTTCCTTGGTGTGCCGTCTTGTGACGAATTTGGCAATGCCAATGGCTACACGGGCAAAGCCTGCTGTGGCTCGCTGGGTTATGCCAAGGTCGATGCCGAAAACGCCAGCCAGGTGGTATTGCTGACTGAAGCATTGCTGCCCTATCCACATAATCCGGCCAGCATTATGCAAGATCAGGTCGATTTCATTGTGCAAGTTGAGCAGGTTGGCGATGCCGATAAAATCGGAGCCGATGCCACGCGCATGACATCAAATCCCCGCGAGTTATTAATCGCCCGCAGTGCCGCCGACGTCGTGGTTAACTCGGGTTATTTCAAACAAGGTTTCTCCCTGCAAACCGGCACCGGCGGTGCCTCACTTGCGGTGACGCGTTTTCTGGAAGACAAAATGCGCAGCCGCAATATTCAGGCAGGTTTTGCCCTCGGCGGTATCACCGCAACGATTGTCGATTTGCATGAAAAAGGGCTCATCAAAAAACTCCTCGATGTGCAGAGCTTTGACCGCTGCGCGGCGCAGTCGCTGGCTCGCAATCCCAATCACATTGAAATCAGTGCCAACCAGTACGCCAACTGGGGTTCAAAAGGTGCTTCCGTCGACCGTCTTGACGTAGTGGTACTGAGCGCGCTGGAAGTCGACACGCAATTCAACGTCAACGTGCTCACCGGTTCTGACGGCGTGTTGCGCGGAGCATCTGGCGGCCATTGCGATACCGCCGTCGCCGCAGAGCTTTCAATCATCGTTGCACCACTGGTTCGCGGCCGTATTCCTACGTTGGTTGACGAAGTGACGACCTGCGTTACGCCGGGCTCAAGCGTGGATATTTTGGTTACCGATCATGGTATTGCCGTCAATCCTGCACGCCCTGAATTGGCTGAACGGCTCAAAGAGGCGGGAATGAAAATCGTCTCCATCGAATGGTTGCGTGAACGTGCGGAAATATTAACCGGCCAGCCCCGCGCCATCGAGTTTACCGATCGCGTGGTTGCAGTGGTGCGTTACCGCGATGGGTCAGTGATTGATGTCGTTCGTCAGGTGAAGGAGTGAATCATGCCGATGTATATCTCCAGCGCCACTCACGCCGTCGTCAATTTGCCGGAGTTGCTGGCCTCCCGTGAAGCCAGGCAAACCCGGCAGCAGGAATGGCTCACTCAGCATGGCGCTACGCTTATCTCCCTGACGGTGGTGGCACCTGGCCCGGTAAAAGACAGCGTTCTGACCCGGCGCATTTTTAATTACGCGCTAAGGGCAATACGGCAACTTGCAGAAGACTCTGGCTGGGAAATCAAGAGACAGAGCTGCTTATCACCTGCAACGGGGCCGGAAGCGTTACTGGCCATCAACGCACCGGCGAATCTGGTCAAGCAGGCTGCCATTGAACTTGAGCAACGGCATGTGCTGGGCCGCCTGTGGGATATCGATGTCCTCACGCCACAAGGGAAGATCCTGTCGCGCAGTGATTTTTCGCTTCCCGCACGCCGCTGCTTAGTGTGCACGCAAACCGCTGCGGTATGCGCAAGGGAACGCGCGCACCCACAGGCGGAATTGCTCAATCGAATGGAGGCATTACTGCATGATGCAGATAGCTCAGCCTCACGTTGATTGCGCCGGGGTTCCGGAAGAAATCGTCGCTCATTACAGCGAACTCGCCTTCCGCGCGTTATTGGTGGAGGTGAATTTAACGCCAAAGCCCGGCCTGGTCGACAGGCATAACTGCGGTGCCCATAAAGATATGGCGCTGGAAGATTTTTATCGCAGTGCCAATGCCATTCGCCTGTTTTTGCCGCGCTTTATTCAAATGGGTGCGGCGATGGCATCACGCCCTGAATGCGAAACCCTTAAAAATTTACGTCCCATCGGCATCGAATGCGAAGCCGCTATGTTCCGCGCAACGGCTGGCGTAAACACGCACAAAGGCAGCATTTTTTCACTCGGATTACTGTGTGCCGCAATAGGGCGTTTACATCAGCAACAGCGTTCCACAACGCCTGCGGCGATTTGTGAAACCGTTGCGGCCTTTTGCCATGGGATAACCCGACGAGAGCTTCAGCAAAACAACCTTCAAGAGACTGCCGGACAACGGCTTTTCCGACAATCCGGGCTAACCGGGGCGCGCGGGGAAGCCGAAGCGGGTTATCCGTTGGTGTTAACTCGTGCGCTGCCGCATTACCACTCGAAACTGGCTCAGGGAACCACTCCTGAACTGGCCTTGCTCGACACGCTACTGGTGTTGATGGCGCACAACGGCGATACCAACGTTGCTTCACGCGGAGGCATCGCTGGCCTGAGCTGGCTGCAACAGTGTGCCCACATGCTGCTACGCAACGGCGGTATCCAGCAGCCTGAAGACCTGGGTCATTTGTACGATTTCGACGCCGCCTGCATAACGCGCAATTTAAGTCCTGGAGGCAGCGCCGACCTGCTGATCATTACCTGGTTTTTATCCCAAATCTCGCCCTACACACCTTAATTATCAATCATAAAAATGTCTTACTGGAGAATCAGTTATGTCTGTTTCAAAAGATAAAATATGGAAATTGCTGGCCCCGTTGCTGGTGATGGCAGTGATGCTGCTCATCCCAGTCCCTGACGGCATGCCACCGCAGGCATGGCACTATTTTGCGGTATTTGTCGCGATGATCGTCGGGATGATCCTCGAGCCCATTCCAGCCACCGCCATCAGTTTTATCGCGGTGACCATCTGCGTTATCGGCAGCGATTATCTGCTGTTCGACGCAAAAGAGTTAGCCGACCCGGCTTTCGACTCAGGAAAACAAGCCCTGAAATGGGGGCTTGCGGGCTTCTCCAGCACCACCGTCTGGCTAGTGTTCGGCGCGTTTATCTTTGCGCTGGGATATGAAGTCACCGGGCTTGGCCGCCGTATCGCGTTATTCATGGTGAAATTCATGGGTAAACGTACGCTGACGCTGGGTTACGCGATTGTCATCATTGATATTCTGCTCGCTCCGTTTACGCCGTCAAATACCGCACGTACCGGCGGCACCGTGTTCCCGGTTATCAAAAACCTGCCGCCGCTGTTCCAGTCTTTCCCTAACGACCCCTCGTCCAAGCGTATCGGCGGTTACCTGATGTGGATGATGGTGATAAGTACCAGCCTCAGCTCGTCGATGTTTATCACCGGTGCCGCGCCCAACGTATTGGGGCTGGAGTTTGTCAACAAAATTGCTGGCATTCAGATTAGCTGGATGCAATGGTTCCTGAGCTTCCTGCCGGTCGGGATTATTTTGCTTATCGTCGCTCCGTGGCTCTCTTATGTCCTCTACAAACCAGAGGTCACGCACAGTGAAGAAGTTTCAGGCTGGGCGAAAGACGCGCTGCAAGAGATGGGCAGCCTCACGCGCAAAGAGATAACGCTGATTTGCCTGGTACTGCTGAGCCTTGGGCTGTGGGTGTTTGGCGGTGAAATGATTGATGCGACTGCGGTTGGTCTGCTGGCGGTTTCCCTGATGCTGGCGCTGCACGTCGTGCCCTGGAAAGACATCACCAAATACAACAGCGCATGGAACACATTAGTTAATCTCGCCACTCTGGTTGTAATGGCAAGCGGTCTTACCCGCTCTGGTTTTATCGACTGGTTTGCCAATACCATGAGCTCCCACCTGGAAGGTTTTTCGCCTAACACCACGGTTATCGTGCTGGTATTGGTGTTCTACTTCGCGCACTACCTGTTTGCCAGCCTGTCCGCGCACACCGCCACCATGCTTCCCGTTATCCTGGCCGTGGGGAAAGGTATTCCGGGCGTGCCCATGGAACACCTGTGCATTCTGCTGGTTCTTTCCATCGGAATCATGGGCTGCCTGACACCTTACGCAACGGGTCCAGGGGTCATTATTTATGGCTGTGGCTACGTAAAATCGAAAGACTACTGGCGCCTGGGCGCAATTTTCGGCGTGATTTTTATCACCATGCTGCTGTGCGTTGGCTGGCCGATTCTGGCGCTGTGGAGTTGATTGATAGAAATGCTGAATACAAGCGCCTCGCGAGGCGCTTTTTTTATGTTTAAATAAGGAATCATCATCTAACAAAATGAGTAAGGCATGAAATTTATCTGCCAAACCACGCTACTTACCCTCGCGTGTGCCGCCAGTTTCCACTCCATGGCTGAAGATTTGCAACCTAAACAATATGGCGATTTCGATCGTTATGTATTGGCGCTTTCATGGCAAACCGGCTTTTGCCAGAGCATGCATGAGCGCAATCGAGACGAACCTGCTGAATGCAAAACCCAGCAGGAACAAAATGATAAACGCGCATTTTTGACAGTGCATGGGCTGTGGCCGGGGTTGCCAAAATCCGTCGCATCACGCGGCGTGGATGAAAAACGCTGGATGCGTTACGGCTGCTCAACTCGCCCAGTGCCAAACATGGCGGAAGTTCGCGGTTCACAAAAGTGCCAGGCGCCAGCACCTGAATTATCCCCCGACATCGCCAGTAAACTCGCCGGCGTCATGCCTGGAGCAGGCGGGAAATCGTGTCTGGAGCGTTATGAATTTGCCAAGCATGGTGCCTGTTTCGGCTTTAACCCCAATGCGTATTTCGGCACCATGGTGCGCCTGAATAGTGAATTCAAGCAAAGCGCTTTCGGAACCTTCCTCGCAGAAAACTACGGCAACGTCGTGACGCGAAAAGCGTTCAATAAGGCGCTGGAAAAAAGCTGGGGTACCGAGGCGGTGAAGGCAGTAAAACTGACCTGTAACGGCAATCCGGCCTATCTGACAGAGATGCAAATCTCGCTTGATGCCGGGAAAATTAACGGCCCACTGAACGAAAGCGCATTTGCGGCACAAAAAAATCCTGGCAACTGCGCGAAGCAATTCCGCCTGGATGCTGTCGGGTATTAATTAGAGATTTTTCGTGGGCGGCCAGGCAAGCCGCCTTCTGCCAAAATCACATCCTATTCATGAAGTATGACTAGCCTGCCACTCCTCAACCATCTCGTCTGTTACCTCTTTTTTATAGCAAATCGGCGCATAACCGCCTTCTTTACTCCATGCGCTGCGGCCGCCGCATTGCCGACCATTACGCATACTGTTATAGGGGCATGGGCAATTTCCGGGATATGACTCAATAGAAGCGTCAATAATTTGCTGTTTGATTTCGTCTTTGCTTGAGCTGGCATTGGCTGGGTTTACGGCGCTGAAAAGGGCGGCGACGGCAAAAAGCAGCGAAGGGATAGCTTTGAATTTCATGTAAGCACTTCCTTGCGAGTTGTATTAAGTATGTTTTCGGACAAAACCTTACTCCCGACACCCCTTCACTTATCCATTCAAGCTCACAAATCAATAACTTAACAATAAATTTAGCACTGCTAATATTTTAACTATTCAAATCCCATTACTCCTTTGTCATATGTTTTCACGATAAGCAGACCTCAATCACACTTTGCCATTCATGAATTATTTATCCAGTTATTGCATTATTTGTCTGGTAAACAAGTTGAATTTTTAACCGCCATAATCGCAACACGAAAATCATTCTGGAGAAAAACCATGGCGAAGAAAAAACTGATTGCACTGTGCGCATGCCCGATGGGACTGGCACACACCTTTATGGCGGCTCAGGCACTGGAAGATGCTGCAACCGAGGCAGGCTATGAAGTAAAAATTGAAACTCAAGGCGCTGACGGCATCCAGAATCGCCTGACCGCACAAGACATTGCGCAGGCTGACATCATCATCCATGCCATCGCAATCACCCCTGAAGATAACGAACGTTTTGAAACCCGTGACGTATACGAAATTACGCTACAGGACGCGATTAAAAACGCAGCAGGAACGTTGCGTGATATCGAAGAGATGATTGCAGCAGAACAACAATAATAATCAAATCAATGGGGTTATGAGATGGCAATTAAAAAACGGAGTGCGACAATCGCCTCCACACCACAAGGTGATACCCTGGCACTAAATCCTGCTCCCGCCAATCGTTCGAGTTTTTGGGGGAGTTACCGCAACATGTCATGTCCGGCATTTCACGTATGGTGCCGACACTGATTATGGGTGGGGTTATCCTCGCCATCTCACAACTTATCGCCTACGTTTGGCTCGAAATCCCGCCCGACACCGGCATCATGGACGCACTCAATAGCGGAAAATTTAGCGGTTTTGATCTTTCTGTACTCAAATTTGCCTATCTCACCGAGTCGTTTGGCGGGCTGCTATTTAGCTTCGCGATCCCAATGTTTGCGGCATTTGTCGCTAATTCCATCGGCGGCAAACTGGCCTTCCCGGCGGGCTTTATCGGCGGACTCGTATCCACCCAGCCGACACTGCTACTCAGTTTCGATAACGCCACTCTACAGTGGGTAGCGTCTAAGCCGGTTCCCTCAACATTTATCGGCGCTCTGATTATCGCCATTGCCGCCGGTTATCTGGTGAAATGGCTGAATACCAAAATCAATCTGCCGCAATACTTACTGGCATTTAAAAGCACCTTCTTGATTCCTATCCTCTCCGCGTTATTTGTGATGCTAGCGATGTACTACGTGATCACGCCAATTGGTGGTTGGATCAACGCCGGTATGCGTCACGTGTTGCTGGCAGCGGGAAGTGCGGGTTCATTGATGTATGCCATTGGTTTATCCGCCGCAACCGCCATCGATCTCGGTGGGCCAATCAACAAAGCCGCCGGTTTTGTGGCACTCGGTTTTACCACCGATCACGTGCTGCCGATTACCTCCCGTGCCGTGGCAATCGTGGTACCGCCAATTGGACTCGGACTTGCCACACTGATTGATCAGCGCCTCACCGGCAAACGCCTGTTTAGCCCGCAGCTCTATCCGCAAGGTAAAACGGCCATGTTCCTGGCATTTATGGGTATCAGCGAAGGGGCGATTCCGTTCTTGCTGGAAAACCCACTGGCGACGCTGCCCGCCTACATGGTAGGTGCCATTGCCGGTTCCACCACCGCGGTCGCGCTGGGCGCCGTGCAATGGTTCCCTGAATCTGCCATTTGGGCATGGCCACTGGTGACCAATCTGGGCGGTTATATCGCAGGTATCGCAGTGGGCGCGATTATCACCGCATTGTTGGTGGTGTTGATTCGCAACAGCATGTACCGCCGTGGGAAGTTGGCGATCGATTCTTTGTAAGGCATACGAATCATGACGTTACTTGCAACACTTAAAAGCTGGCTTCAGGAACAAAAACTGGACGCGGTGCTGATCTCCTCGCGGCAGAATAAGCAGCCTCATTTGGGTATTTCAACCGCATCCGGATATGTGCTGGTGACCCGCCAGCACGCCCATATTCTCATTGATTCTCGCTACTACGCGGATATAGCCGAACGGGTTCAAGGTTATCAACTGCATTTGCTGGATGCAACGCACAGCATCAACACCATTATCAATCGCCTCATCAAAGAAGAAGGGTTGAGACATATCGGTTTTGAAGGTTGCCAGGTCAGTTGGCAAACAGGAACTCAGTGGCGAGAAACGCTGAACTCCGAACTGCATAGCATTACGCTTGACGGTTTGCGCCAGATTAAAACCGCCGATGAAATTCAGACAATAAAAGCTGCCTGCCAGATAGCCGACCAGGCCTGCGAACATATTCGTCGCTTCATTGAACCCGGCATGCGCGAAAGAGAAGTTGCGGCAGAGCTCGAATGGATGATGAAGCAACTCGGTGCAGAAAAGGCATCGTTCGATACTATCGTTGCCAGTGGCGCGCGCGGTGCGCTTCCACACGGTAAAGCATCTGAAAAAATAATAGAAAGCGGTGAATTCGTCACACTTGATTTTGGTGCTCAATACCAGGGCTACTGTTCAGATATGACGCGCACTTTTTTAGTCGCCGGAAAATACCTTCAACCCGAGAAACATCCACTGTTTGATATTTACCAGACCGTGCTGGAATCCCAGCTAGCAGCGATTGACGCCATTCGTCCGGGCATTCCTTGCCAGGTTGTCGATAACGCCGCACGAAGTGTCATTAATGCTTCCGGGTACGGTCACCATTTTGGCCACAATACCGGTCATGCCATCGGCATTGAAGTCCATGAAAACCCTCGTTTCTCGCCATCCGATACCACACTCCTTAAACCAGGTATGTTGCTCACCGTTGAGCCCGGTATTTATCTTCCAGGTGAAGGCGGTGTGCGCATTGAAGATGTGATTCTGGTGACCGAAACAGGTTGTGAAGTGCTGTATACCATGCCAAAAACGCTGCTGTTTACTGGAGTCGCCTGATGGATTTGTCACTCTTAAAAGCGTTAAGCGAAGCGGATGCCATCGCCTCCTCAGAGCAGGAAGTGCGCGATATCTTGCTACAACAGGCGCGCCACTTCGATAAAGAAGTGCAGTTTGATGGGCTTGGCTCGACGTTGATTCGTCTTAATCAAGCTGCGGGCCCGAAAATCATGATCTGCGCGCATATGGACGAAGTCGGTTTTATGGTGCGCAGTATCAGCCGTGAAGGCGCCATCGACGTCATCCCCATCGGTAATGTCAGAATGACCGCTCGAACATTGCAACCGGTGCGCATCACGACTCGTTCAGGAAACAAAATCGCCGGTTTGCTGGACGGCGATAATAACCGGGGTGAAATCAGCAATCTGCGCGTTGATATCGGTGCAATAAGCGCAGAGGAAGTCGAGCTGGCAGGAATTAACCCCGGCGACACCGTCACATTTAATACGCCATTTAGCCAACAACCCAACGGGCGCGTTATGGGTAAGGCTTTCGACGACCGTCTGGGCTGCTGGCATTTGCTGGAATTACTGCGCGATTTGCACAGTGCAGAACTGGAAGCAGAAGTCTGGTTGGTTGCGACCTCCAGCGAAGAAGTGGGTTTACGCGGTGGGCAAACAGCTACGCGCTTGCTCAACCCCGATGTTGCACTGGTGCTGGACACCGCCTGTTGGGCGAAGAACTTTGATTATGGCCCTTCCAACCACCGCCAGATTGGCAAAGGTCCGATGCTGGTGATGTACGACAAAACGTTGATCCCTTCTCCACGGCTGACTCAACTCATTGAACATGTGGCGCGTGAAAATTCGATTCCGTTACAACGTGATATGTTCAGTAATGGCGGTACCGACGGCGGCAGTGTCCACCTTTCCGGTTGTGGTATTCCCACTGTGGTACTTGGGCCCCCCACCCGCCACGGCCACTGTGCAGCCTCCATTGCCGATGAAAAAGACTTAATGCACACCCATCAACTTCTGGTGGCGCTGATTCATCAGTTAAGCCGCCAAACCGTAGATCGCCTGAAGGATTTCTCGCGTTGATGTTCTGCGAACTGGAGTAGTTTATGCTCAAAATTGATTTTATCTGCCCGTTGCCAAACGGCCTGCACGCACGCCCAGCCTGGGAATTAAAAGAGCAGTGCGCTCCCTTTGCCAGCGAGATGACTTTTATTAATCACCGTTTGAATCAGCAAGCTGACGCGAAAAGCTCGTTGGCACTGATCAGTACGGGCACACTGTTTAACGACCCTTGCAGCCTGGAAATTAAAGGCATTGATGAAGAGAAAGCCTGGCGAATCCTCGAGCCTTATATTCAGCAGCGTTTTGCCGATAGCGACAGCGAAATTCAGGCTGAAATCCCAGACCATAGCCGCCCTCTTCCTCGTTCGTTACTGCGCCTCAACCCTACGTTGATTTACGGCAATGGCATCGCTCCGGGTGTTGGAGAAGGACAGTTATTAATTTTCCGTTCTACCAGCCTTGAAGCCTATCGCAACCAACCCGCTAGCGTGCAGGACAACACGTTACTTGAGCACAGTCTGGCTACACTCGCCGAGCAACTTAATCAGCAACTCCTGGTGCTGGACGGTCAGAGTAAACCGATTATTAACGCCCATTTGTCGCTCATTCAGGATAATGAGTTTGGCGGGAACATTCGCCGCCAAATGGCGCAGCATCGCATGAGTCTGGGCGCGGCAGTGCTCGAGAATATGCATACGGTGTGTCAAAAACTTTCGCAATCAGCCAGTGAATACCTGCGTGAACGCGTTTCAGATATTCAGGATATTACGGTTCGTCTGCTGCAAATTGCCTATCCACACGTCACAGTGAGCAAAGGGATCACGCTGGTTGAACCGACCATTCTGGTTGCCGATGACATCACCCCCAGCCAATTTTTAAGCCTCGATAAAGCGTTTTTGCAAGGCATGGTACTGGCGAAAACGGGACGCACCTCGCACACATTAATCCTCGCGCGTGCCGCAGGTGTTCCCGTGTTGAGCGGCATAGAGACCGCGCAAGTACAGTATCTGGCGGCCGAATTCGTGATCATCGATGCTAATGGTGGCGTGTTAGTCACACAGCCCGATGACGCCGTGCGCGGGTATTATAAAGTCGCGCGCAATTTGGCCGAACGGCAACATCAGCTCCAGCTTGAAGCCGCGGGTTTAAAAGCACTAACCGCAGACGGCGTCGCGATCGAACTGTCCGCCAATATTGGCAGCGCACTGGAAGCCCCCGCGGCCTTTGCCAATGGCGCAGAAGGTGTCGGCCTGTTTCGCACCGAAATGCTCTTTATGGACCGCGACAGCGCCCCCGATGAGCAGGAACAATTCGAAGCCTATCAACAGGTTTTGTTAGATGCAGGCGACAGACCCGTGATTTTCCGCACCATGGATATCGGCGGTGATAAAAAAATCAGTTATCTGAATATTGGCGAAGAAGAAAACCCATTCCTTGGCTACCGCGCCGTGCGAATTTACCCTGAATTTACCGATTTGTTCACCCACCAGCTACGCGCTATTTTACGTGCCGCCGCCTGGGGAAAGGCACGCCTGATGATCCCGATGGTTCATACGCTGGATGAAATCTTGTGGGTAAAACAACAGCTGAAAAACGCGATTGCCGCGTTAAAAGAAGAAGGCTTACGTCACGCATCGTCGATTGAACTAGGGATTATGATTGAAGTGCCTTCGGTCTGTTTTATCATCGACCATTTCTGCGATGAGGTGGATTTCTTCAGTATCGGCTCCAACGATATGACCCAATATCTGTATGCCGTAGACCGCAATAACCCGCGAGTTGCACACCTTTACAACCCAATCACACCCTCATTTTTGCGGATGCTACGCCAGATAATCGAGGTGGCACACAAGCGCAACCGCTGGGTCGGGATTTGCGGGGAGTTAGGAGGAGAAACTCGCTATCTACCGCTGTTACTTGGCCTGGGGATCGACGAATTCAGTATGAGCAGCACGCGCATTCCTGCAGCAAAAGCGCTGCTGCGCCAACTGGATTCAGCCGCCTGCCGCAAACTGGCAGCCCAAATTTGCGAATGCCGTTCTGGCGAACAAATTGAACAGCAGTTGGATGCATTTGCATTACCGCAACACCATAAACCCCTGCTGGCGCTGGAAAATATCATTATTCCTGCCGCCTTCACGCGCAAAGAACAGGTGATTCAATATTTGTGTGGCAACCTGGCGATTCAGGGACGCACCCACAATCCACAGGAATTGGAAGAAGATATCTGGGCGCGCGAAGAAATTGTTACCACCGCCGTCGGTTTCGGCGTCGCCATCCCGCATACCAAATCCCAGCATATTCAGCACTCCAGCATCAGCATTGCGCGATTACCACAACCTATTGACTGGGAATCAGAGATGGGCGAAGTCGAGTTAGTGATTATGCTCACGCTCGGCGCAAACGAAGGGATGAATCACGTGAAAGTCTTTTCGCAACTGGCGCGAAAACTGGTGAATAAAACGTTCCGTCAGGCGTTATTTGCCGCGAACAGTGCGGAAGAAATGTTGGCATTACTGGAAAACGAGCTGCAATTTTAGAGAAATCGATCGCGGTACTCACCCGGCGTGACGCCAAATTCCCGTTTAAACAGGCGACTAAAATAGTCGCCATCCGGATAACCACAGCGTCGCGCCACTTCATCGATAGTCAGATGATATTTCTGCAAAATCATTTTTGCTTTCCCCATCCGCACCCAACGTAAATAGTCAACAAACCCCATATTTCCCTGCTGCTGAAATAGCCGTGAAACATGATTTGGGGTGATGTTAAACAAGGTCGCGGTGTTTTCGCGCGTGACATCGCGGGCATAATTATCCTGAATCCAGGTGCACATACTCTGGTAAAGAAACGGCCCGCGCGCCAATTTTTCAACGGTCGGTTCAGTCAGAATTTTACGACAACATTGTAATAAACTCAGGCACAGCGGCTGGATAATCGCCTGATCGTCAGGGTTTGCACCAAGGCTTGTTAATGCCTGAAGCAAATGCACCAGTTCACCGCGATTGTGATGAGGGATTTCGCATTTACGCACCCGCTGAAACCCCTGCTGCCCGGCACGTTTATCATGAAACGTCAGGCTTAAATACGCCGGCGCAAACACAATGCCCAGTAGCAGCACATCTTTGTGCCATGCCGGTTGATTAACGCCGTTGGCCGGAATAAACAACATATCCCCTTGTGCCAACGCCTTTTGATCCGCTTCCAGAACATTACCGTATTCACCGCGCAACACGACTTCCAGGCGAGGAAATTTAACGCTGTAGCTGCCCGCAGGCGCACTCACTTGCGTTCGTGCAAACCAGCAACGCTTCAACTGACCAGGGTTAAGCACCACGCCACTGAGGAGTTCAGCAAAAAAACGCTGTTCGACAGGGTGAATCTTTGCGGACATGACGGGGAAATCCATTAACAAATGAAGCTCAAGCCTACCCGAGCATTTTGTGCAGTTAAACCACCATAAATACGGAAGTCAAAAAACAATCAGTTCACTATTAGTTCCGTATTTCTGGTCATATGCTTTGCATATCTAATGCGGAGGTAATGATGAATACGACAAAAAGCTTTTTAAAACAGTTGAAAACTCAGTTTGAACGCGAAGGCCAGGCGCACAAATTATTAGGTTTGATTTGGCTTTCACCGCAACAGCGCTACGAAATCTTAAAAGAGATTATGTTACCGGTGGCCGGAAATTGAAGACGTTAAAAGGCGGGTGATACGACGCTCACCCGCCAGGACGTTATCCTTTCAAGAACTCCAGTAAATCCGCATTTACCCGGTCTTTCTCGGTGGTACAAATGCCGTGCGATCCACCTTGATACACTTTGAATATCGAGTCCGGCAATGTCGCCGCCGTGACTTTCCCGCAGGTTTCAAACGGTACAATCTGATCATCATCGCCATGAATAACCAGCGTTGGGATGGTCATTTTCTTCAGGTCTTCGCGCAAGTCAGTTTCAGAAAACGCTTTAATACAATCGTATAACGCTTTGATCCCTCCCTGCATGCCCTGCTCGACAAAACTTTCCCTTACGCCTTCCGAGATTGTCGCCCCCGGACGGTTATAGCCATAAAATGCCAGGGTTAGCTCTTTGAAAAAGTCAGCCCGATTGGCACGCACACCTTCACGAATCCCATCAAACACATCAATGGGAACACCGTCAGGATTGAAATCAGTTTTCACCATGATCGGCGGTACAGCACTGATTAACACGGCTTTTGCCACGCGTTGGGTGCCATGGCGCCCAATGTATCGCGCCACTTCACCACCGCCAGTGGAATGACCCACATGGATAGCCTCTTTCAGATTCAAATGCGCGGTCAACTCCGCCAGATCGTCAGCATATTGATCCATATGATTTCCTTCCCAGGATTGCGATGAGCGACCATGCCCACGCCTGTCGTGAGCAATCACGCGGAATCCTTTCTGGCCCAGGAAAAACATCTGATCTTCAAACGCATCTGCTGTTAGCGGCCAGCCGTGGCTGAAAACGACCGGTTGCCCTTCTCCCCAATCCTTAAAATAAAGAGAACTGCCGTCCTTTAACGTGAGTTTGTCGTAATGGCTCATGATATCTCCTCTTCAGGTGATGACTGCACAAGGCGCATAAGTGATACGTGCATAAACCCAACAGATTTCAAGAGACAGGTAAGCGGTGAACGAGTGTGCCGCTAACGCACCTGCGACTTGAAAGATGAGGGGTATATAGAGGGTAATGCAATTTTTTCATCAGGCAGGTTGATTTGGAGTCATCAATTCGTCAGCGAGTGTTAATGAGGGTTTATTTTGATAGTTTGACCTTGCTCCCAAAACGCCAATAAACAGGGTTCAGGCCATTCCCGAGTGGTCGATGTTACCAGTATCATGTTACCGGTATCAGAAATGTAGTGAATAATGCAAATGCTTTATTCACCTATAAATTCGGCGTAGAGGAAAAACAAATGACCGAAATAACAGCACATCTTGGCGCAGGGACCCTTCTAGGGATTGCAGCCTGTGCAGTTGTACTCCTACTTATCCTTATCATGCGCTTCAAAGTGCATGCTTTTTTGGCTTTAACCCTTGTGAGTGTCGTCGTCGCCCTGGTGACAGGCGTGCCGTTCGATAAAATTGTCCCAACTATTTTGGGCGGTTTTGGTAGCACACTGGCGGGCGTTGCGCTGCTGGTGGGTCTTGGCGCAATGATTGGCCGCTTGCTTGAAATTTCTGGCGGGGCAAAAGTACTTGCCGACACGCTAATCGGAACGTTTGGCTCGCATCGTGCTCCACTGGCGCTCGGTGTGGCATCGTTGCTGTTCGGCTTCCCAATCTTCTTTGATGCGGGCCTGGTCGTCATGCTGCCGATTATCTTCAGTGTGGCAAAACAATTCGGCGGTTCTACGCTGAAGTACGCATTGCCTGCTGCGGGTGCATTTGCAGTCATGCACGCCCTGCTGCCACCGCATCCAGGTCCGGTTGCTGCCAGTGAATTGCTGGGTGCAAATATCGGTCTGCTGGTGATTGTTGGCCTGATTATCGCGATTCCGACCTGGTATCTCGGCGCGTATCTGTTTGGCCTGTACGCCGGTAAAAAATTCGACGTTAAATTGCCTTCTTCTTTCCTGGGAAGCATGGAAGTCGATGCAAACCATAAGCCACCAGCATTTGGCACCGTATTAGCGATTCTGCTGCTGCCACTGGTACTGATTTTCCTCGATACTGGCCTGAATACAGCGACCGTGCTCGGTTGGGTCAGCGGCGATAATACCGTGATTCAGTTACTGCGGATGTTGGGCAAAACCCCTATCGCACTGCTGATTACCGTCTTCTTCGCGCTTGCCGTCTTTAGTGGTAGCCACAGCCGCCAGCATCTGGAAAAAGTGTGTGATGGCGCACTTGGCCCAATCTGCGGCATCATTTTGGTGACTGGCGCGGGTGGTATGTTTGGTGGCGTTCTGCGTGCAAGTGGCATTGGTGATGCTCTGGCGGGTGTGTTATCCGATACCGGTATGCCAGTCATTGTTGCCGCGTTCGTTATCTCTACCGCACTGCGTGTCGCGCAAGGTTCTGCAACGGTCGCTCTGACTACCACTGCCGCGTTGATTTCTCCAATGGTTGCCGTGACACCGGGTTTGAGCCAGTTTGACCTGTGCTTCATCGTGGTGGCCATTGCAGGTGGTGCGACCGTTCTGTCTCACGTGAACGACTCTGGCTTCTGGTTGGTTGGTCGTTTCCTCGAAATGGACGAGAAAACCACCCTGAAAACCTGGACCGTCATGGAAACATTGATCGGGTCTATCGCCTTCCTGTTCGCGCTGGTAGGTAGCATAATCCTGTAAACTGTGCTGTTATTAAAATGTGACTGAAGTCGCTTTAAAGTAAGCGTTAAGCTCAGTATCATCAACACAGACCAAACCCTCGCTCATTGAGTGAGGGTTTTCTTTTGTAAGGTCCGTCATCAGACACAAGAGTGCCTGTTTTTTTTACATGGAGAGAATTATGTCCAGACCAGCCATTATCATTAATGAACTTGATGCCGAGCGTATCGACCGACTGCTGGAGCAACCACAATTTGCCAACCAGCCAGTCGCTCAGGCACTGAATATAGAACTGGACAGAGCAGAAATGCGTAAGCCTGAAGATATGCCGGCAGACGTCGTGACCATGAACAGCCGCGTGAAATTCCGCGATCTGGCCTCAAAAGAGGAGCATGTTCGCACGCTGGTTTACCCGGTAAACTTGACCGATAGCGACAACCAACTTTCTGTGATGGCACCCGTTGGTGCGGCACTGCTGGGTTTGCGTGTCGGTGCAACAATCAACTGGACGTTACCGAACGGTAACCAGACGCATCTGGAAGTGCTGGAACTGCAATACCAGCCGGAAGCTGCGGGCGAATACCACCGTTAATGATTGCCCCCTTCATCGCGAAGGGGGACGTTATGCTGATTCCCGCAACACCAACTCTCCAGAAATAATAATCTTCTGTGACGGCAAAGCCGGCGTTTTTATCTTATTCACAATCAGCGTTGCAGCTTGTCGCCCGGCTTCTTCGCTGGATGCTGAAACATAGGTAAACCGGGGGGACGTGAGATTAATGTGCATCATATCTTCGAACCCAATCAGTGAAACTTGTTGGGTCAAAAACACATCTTTACCGACGGTTCGGCCAACCTGCTGAATCCCATTCAGGCAGCCAATAATGGCTGATGGCGAATGGCAAAGCATGGCAGTAATTTTGCTATTTTTTTCCAGTAATTGCCGGGTTAAACGGGCCGCAGCCTCGGTGTTATTTTCGCAAACGGGCGCCCACTCTTCGCGAAACGGCAGATCGTATTGCGCGAGTGCATTGCGATAACCGAGTAAACGTTCTTCGCGAATCAGGTTGGTCGCCGTGCCGCCCAAATAGGCGATATTTCGATGGCCACGGTCAATCAGATAACGCGTTGCCTGGTGTCCCGCCTGGCGATTATCACGCCCAATCACATCCCGCCCACTGGTTACTGTCGATTCAGCAATGATAACGGTCGGCAGTGGACATTCGGCAATCAGGGCCGGTATGGAAGCTAATCGGTGATTGGCATCAAGATAAATAACCCCCGCCACGCCTTGCTGGCTGAACGAAGTTAAACATTGTTGTAACTGCTCGACATCGTTTTGCGGGTGCCCAAGAAAAACCATATAACCTTGTTTTTCCAGATAATTAACCACACTTGCCATGACGTTGACGCAAAAGGAATCATTGAAATCCCTGATAATCAGGCCAATGAGATTTGAAGTGCTGGAACGCAGATTAGCCGCTGCCACATTATGAACATAGCCAAGCTGTTTAATTGCAGCATTGACCTTGTCGATGGTCGCATCAGAGATCTTTCCTTTTTGACGCAGCACCAGTGAAACAGTGGAGACAGAAACACCTGCCAGTTGCGCCACATCAATAATATTGACCTTTTTCATCCCGTTCCTGTCACCGATAATCCATAAAATTCAGCCCCCTGCAACATACAGCTCTTTGCCTGGCTCCGCTATAGCATTCGAGTTGCAGAAAGGCGGCAAGAGAACTTAGCCCCAGGAGCTTACTTGAGTAAGTGACTGGGGTAAGTGAACGCTGCCAACGCATCTGCAGCTTGAATGATGACGCGGAGAGTTACTTTCCAATCATCGTCGACATCGTCTGAGCGATAAACTGTGCTCTGGCACCGAAAATCACCTGAATACCTGAATCGCCGACAAACACCACGCCGCGTGCACCGAGGCTGTTAAGCCCATCTTTATCAACCTGATCGCTCTTCTCCACTTCCAGGCGCAAACGCGTAATACATGAACCGACAGAGTTGATGTTCTCAGCGCCGCCCAGCAAACCAATGATATCGCCAGCCAGTTCGGTGTCTGTTTTGTCATTCGCATTCGCGGAAACGTCTGCACGGCCCGGGGTTTTTACATCAAAACGGCGAATCACATAGCGGAAAGTGAAGTAGTAAATCAGCGCCATTGGCACACCGACGATAACTGCCGACAGGAAGTTGGTCTGGTAACCGTTGAACGAAGGCAAAATCCCAAATGAAATGTAGTCAATCATCCCCGCTGAAAACGACTTGGCGATATGTGCATGCAGTAAATACATACACATATAAGACAGACCAGCCATAATCGCGTTAAAGACATACAGGATTGGTGCGACGAAAATAAAGGTAAATTCAACCGGTTCAGTAATGCCCGTCAGGAAACAGGTCAGTGCCGCAGAGAACAGAATACCGGAGGCAATTTTCTTATTTTTGGTGTTCGCTTCGTGATACATCGCCAGACACGCCGCAGGCAATGCAAACAGCATCAGCGGGAATTCACCTTGCATGAATTTACCGGCGTTGTGGTAACTGTCACTGCTGAATGATTTCACGCCCTCTTCGAGCATTTTGAACCAGATGGTTTGGTCGCCGTGAATCACCTGCCCGGCATTCGTAGTGTATTCACCAAATGAATACCAGAACGAGGGATACCAGATATGGTGCAAGCCAAGCGGTATCAGCGCGCGTTCCACCAATCCGAAGATAAAGGTTGAAAGCGCCTGGTTATCACCGTTCACAATCACCGACAGCGAATCAATACCGGACTGAATGTAAGACCAGATCCACGGTAACACCATGCCCAGCAGGAAAGATAAGAATGCCGTGGCGATAGCAACAAAACGCTTACCAGAGAAGAAACCGAGGAATTCAGGCAACTGCATGGTGTGGAATTTGTTATAGCACCAGGCCGCGAGAATACCGGAAATCAGGCCGCCAAATACGCCCATCTGCAAGGTCGGAATGCCCACCACCATGGCAAACTTTCCGCCTGACGCCGCCATTTCTGGCGTGATATGCATCACCGTGCCAATCGTCATATTAATAATAAACACCGATACCGCCGCCGACAGCGCAGCAATACCCGATTCTGCCGCAAGCCCTACCGCCGAACCGATAGCGAACAGCATTGGCAGGTTGTCGAAAATCACCCCGCCCGCGTTCATCATCAGTGGTAAATGGAATTTATCGCCAAAGGCCAGTAACAGACCCGCAGCAGGAAGTAGCGAGATCGGCAGCATTAAAGCACGCCCTATCATCGACAACTTAGATAACGATTTCGTAACGCTCGAAAGCAAACTCATAGACAATCCCCTGGTGTTGACGCCGCCATCGCGTTTTATTGATTTACGCGTTTTTATGCTAGGTAGAACGTTCTAGTATAACGTTCTACCTATACTGACGAAACGAATTTTTCCCGGCAACAAAAATCTGAGTTGTAGCCATACTGTTATCGAATATTTGAAGTCGCGCAGGTTTTAACCTGTTTTTTGTAGGGGATTAAAAACCTAAACTGGAGGGATTCAGACGGTCACTTGCCTGGTAGGCAAGCGTCAATCGGCATTCGATGAAAGCACCGTAAACAGGCGCACCATCCCCCTCCGCGTATCAGAAAGGGGGATGGTGTTCGCTTAGGATTGGGCTAAAAAGACTTCCACGCCGAAAGCTGGAAGGGAATATTGGTGCCCGTTAATCCCCTCGCTATTCAACAATGGTTCCAGCAAACGATTTTCTTCTGCCAACTCAAGAGTCAGCGCCTGGTCGCTAAAGTTTTGGACAAAAAGATACTCGTGCCCGTCGCCCTGCCTTGCGGTCGCCACAGCGCCTACAGGAAGTGACATCGACGTACAGGCATTCACCCCGTGTTGGCTTGCAATATGCTGGTAAAAATCATGCAGGAAATCCCCGTCGGTTCTTGCCGCGACATACCAGGCTTGCCCTTTTCCGTACTGGTTACGGGTGATTGCTGGCCTGCCCTGGTAGAAGTCATGTTGATAGACCCCCAGCACTTCCGCCGTTTCTGCATGAATCAAATCGCAAAGTTCTACACATTTGTATTCGCGAACCTGGCTATTCCACCCCGACGTGGTGATACCGATTTGATTCGTTTCACCGTCATACAGGCTGTCAATTTCTTCTGACCAGATGCCTAAAACTTCGCGCAACGGTCCAGGGAAACCATTGGTGTAGCAGAGATCGTCAGCATTAACGATCCCCGACCAGTAAGTCGCAATAAACACGCCGCCAGCCGCAACGAACGTATTCACTCGTTCTGCAAAGTCTTCATTGACCATGTAAAGCATCGGCGCAACCAGCACCCGATAGCGGCTGATATCAGACTGCTGAGAAACAATATCGACCGGAATGTTTTGCCGCCACAACGCCTGATAGTGCTGTTGCACGGTTTCTTCAAACTTGATGCCACAGTTTCGCGGGCCTGCGGAGTCGTTCACTGCCCAACGGTTATCCCAGTCGTAGACCATCGCCACATCAGCTTGATAGCCGGTTCCCGCCGCACCCGCCAGTTTCTCCAGCGCAACGCCAACCTGCTTCACATCCCGCCCGACACGCGTATTTACATGCCCAACGTGATCGACCACCGCACCGTGGAATTTTTCAATCGAACCACGGCTTTTCCGCCACTGGAAATATTGAACAGAATCAGAACCATGAGCCACAGCTTGTAGCGCCGAAAGCTGATGCATCCCTGGCTTTTTTAACTTACTGACGGCTTGCCAACTGGTTGTGCCAGGCGTGGACTCCATCAGTAAGAACGCCAGCCCAGGTTTAAGGCTTCTCATCAGGTCAAAAGTGAAAGCCGTGCTGGAGGCGAGATCCTGCTGATCGCGCGTCTGATGCCATTCGGGATAGCTGTCCCAGGAGATAAAATCGACTTCCTCCGCCAGACGCCAATAATCGTAATCGTAAAACACGCCATGGAAATTCGTGGTCGCGGGCAACGACGGATTAAAAGGCTTAACGGCCTGAATCTCATGACGACAGAACAGGGCAACCTGTTCGCTCACAAAGCGCCGCCAGTCGATATTCAGCGCATGAACCGACTGCTCACCCAGCGGCCCAGGCGAATGAATCTGGTTCCAGCTTGAATATTCATGGCTCCAGAATGAGCTCCACCAGCGCTGGTTTAAGTTATCCAGCGTCTGATACTTATTCTTCAACCAGTCACGGAAACTCTGCTGGCAAATCTCGCAATGGCAATCCCCGCCATATTCATTGGAGATATGCCAGGCCAGCACGGCCGGATGGTGCGAATAACGTCTTGCGAGCTGTTCGTTAATATTCTTTGTCAAACGCAGATACGCAGGTGACGAATAACAATGGTTGTGCCGCTCGCCGTGCAGGTTTTTAGTCAGATCTTTATTGGTCCGCAAAACTTCTGGATATTTTTCACTGACCCACGCGGGCCTGGCACCGCTTGGGGTTGCCAGAAAAACAGAGATCCCGTTGGCATACAGTTTATCCAATATATTATCCAGCCATGCGAACTGGTAATTCCCTTCTTCGGGCTCAAGTTTTGACCAACTAAATATCCCCACCGACATCACGTTGCATTTTGTTTCTTTCATCATCGCGATATCTTTTTCTAAAATATCAGGCTGATTCAGCCACTGGTCGGGATTGTAATCTGCACCGTGTAAAAAATTCAATTTCGGAAATAACTTACTCATGACTGCCTCCGTTATGCTAACGACTCTCTCTCCTGAGAAAGGGTAATGACCGGGTCTTTTCTATTGCGTAGAGAGAACACTGAGAACAGCGTAAAGAGCCCTGAAATAATGCCAAGAATGATATATGCGTTGGCAAAACCAATGGTGTCGTACAAATAGCCGACAACAGGTGAATAAACCGTGGTTGCAATGGATGCAGCAAACAGCACGAGCAAATAGATGGTGGATGATAATTTATGGTCGAAGTTCTGCGAGATAAATTTAAATACCGAAATTAAAATTAGCGGCTTTTCAATCGCGTGCATCATTTTAACGGCAGCAATCCACACCGGCCCAAGCGGTACCGCAGAACCCAGAATGCGCACTGACATTATCGTCCCGGCAATCACTAGCGCCCATTTTGCCCCGACGCGATTGACGAACCATGGCATCAGACCGAGGAATAACGTTTCGAAACAGACCTGCACCGAGGCCAGCGTGCCATACCATTTATTCCCCTCATCAACACTTGAGAACTGTAAGGAGAAATACTGGGCAAATTGCTGATCATAGGTGTCATAAATTTGCGTAACGAACAGCGTAAATATGATAAGCATCCAGAACTGTTTGTTTTTTGCCAGTTCAAAAACGTGTACCGCTTTTAATGACGAAGTCATTTTCTCTTCTTCGAGTGTGACTTCAATTTTGGTCATCATGAAACACACAGCGGCTAATACAATCGCAATACTCGCCAACCAGAATGAGAGATTTGGGTTATCGTTAATATTGCGCCCCACAATATACGCTGCGGCAGCCCAACCTAAAGATCCCCACATTCTCACCCGTCCATATTCGAATGAATAACGACGAGAAATTTTATCGATATAAGAGTCAATCACGCCGCAACCAGAGTTGAAAATAATCCCCAGATAGATGCCACCTAATACAGCCCCTAACCAGAAAGAACTCACCAGAAGCGGCGCATAAACATAAATAAAGAATGGCCCAATCGGCAGCAGCAACGCGATGATCAGGAAGATTAACGATTTTTTAGTACCGAACTTGTCTGAGATAAAGCCAAAAAACGGCTGCATCGTCAGTGCGATAAAGGCATTAATCGCATACAACCAGCCCGTTTTGGTGGCACTGATCCCCAGATGCTGTGTCGTCCAGATAACAAAAAAGGCCATCGTCGACGACCAGGCAAACAAATAAAGAAAATCGAAAATGCTTAAAAGAATGTAGTTCCTTTTGCCGGTAACCATCTTTTTCTTCCTCATGAAGGAACAGAGTCGGTGCTTCACTGAATACGCAGTGAATAGCGTTCTTTTTTAGGGTTTAGTTTACGCTGCTGTGTTGGGTTAATGTGGTTAACCCAAAAATGTACGACGTTCACATCAGTGAGTTACATAAAATACCTGGCAAATCGTTCAAACAACCATCAGAGATGTAAACTGCAATCAACATCACATAACAAAATTTTAAACATGGCAAAAGGTGAAGCAGATCTCAAAATTCGGCCATGTGAACGTATGACATTTTGATATAGTGGACATTCCGGGCAGGAAGAAACGGACCCGATTAGGCCGGATGATAACGTAAGGATTGAGGGTGAATAAAAATAGAAATGCAACGCTGGAAGATGTTGCCCGCCATGCCGGTGTCTCCTACCAGACGGTTTCTCGGGTGCTCAACAAATCGGTGAATGTCGCCGAGAAAACGCGTCTTCGCGTTGAGCAAGCCATCGAAGAATTGCGCTATGTGCCTAACCGTTTGGCGCAACAGTTAGTCGGTAAGCGCACGCTAACGTTAGGACTTATTACCACGTCCCTGGCCCTGCACGCACCGTCACAAATCGCCGCCTCCGTCAAAATGCACGCCCGTGAAGCGGGTTATCAGGTGCTGATTTCGATGATTGATGAGAACGACGAGACGGCGATTCAGCAATCCATCAATGACTTCAAATCTCAATTTGTCGAAAAAATCGTTATCAACGTTCCACTTGAAACCCCACTCGCCAGAGCGATAGCCCAGCAGAATAAAGATGTCACCTGCCTGTTTCTCGACGTAGCTCCAGACAGCGGCGTGTTTCACGTTATCTTCGACCCGGCGAATGGCACTCAGGAAAGTGTTAAGCGCTTAAGCGAACTCGGCCACAAAAGCATCGCGCTGCTGCCTGGCCCGCAATACTCGATTTCTGCACAGTTGCGTCTGGCGAGCTGGTTAAAAAGCCTCGAGGCATTCGGCTTAACGCCCTCGGCAATCATTTTCGGCACATGGGATGCACAAAGCGGGTATGACGGCGCGCAGCAACTGATTAACGATAAGGTTGAATTCAGTGCTCTACTGGCAGGAAACGATCAGATGGCACTGGGCGTGCTGAGCGCGCTACATCAGGCTCAGATAGCGGTGCCGCAGCAGGTTTCTGTCATTGGTTACGATGATAGCTACGAAAGCGCATTCTTCACCCCTTCACTCACCACGGTGCGGCTGGATTTGGATACTCAGGGAAAAGAAGCGGTTGCCAGAGTGCTGGCCGCCACGCAGGGAAAGACGCCTGACAATTGCATTCTTCCAGCTGAATTTGTATTGCGTGATTCGATTACAGGACGATAACGCAGAAGGAAAACCCTCGCCCAAAAGCGAGGGTTTAGGCGGGAAGCTTACGCTTGAACGGTAATGCTCAGGCTTTCGAAGCTCACCGTCTGACCTGCAACAATTTTGCAGCGTTTGCGAGTTTCGACTTCGCCATCTACCTTCACCAGCCCTTCGGCAATCACCGCTTTCGCCTGTGCGCCGCTTTCACACCAGCCTTCCAGCTTCAGCAGATCGCATAATTCAACGTGTGGGTGTTTACCTAATGAGAAGGTCGCCATTTTACTCTCCATCGACATCATGATATTCCTCGCAAGCCTGCAAGGTATTCTGGATAAGAGTGGCGACGGTCATTGGGCCAACGCCACCCGGAACCGGCGTAATATACGAGGCTTTGGCTGCGGCTTCATCATAATTTACGTCGCCGACCACTTTGCCGCTCTCCAGACGGTTAATCCCCACGTCCACCACAATCGCCCCTTCCTTGATCCACTCGCCTGGAATAAAACCAGGTTTGCCGACTGCGACAATCACCAGATCGGCGTTCTCGACGTGTTGGCGCAGGTTTTTGGTGAAGCGATGGGTCACGGTAGTGGTGCAGCCCGCCAGCAGTAATTCCATGCTCATTGGGCGGCCAACAATGTTAGATGCGCCAATCACCACGGCGTTCAGGCCATAGGTATCAATGCCGTAACGCTCAAGCAGCGTGACGATACCGCGCGGTGTGCAAGGACGCAGACGCGGCGCACGCTGGCACAGGCGGCCAACGTTGTAAGGATGGAAACCATCCACATCTTTATCCGGGTCGATACGCTCCAGAACTTTTACGTTATCGATGCCCGCAGGCAGTGGCAACTGCACCAAAATACCGTCGATTTCGTTATCTGCGTTGAGCGTATCAATCAGCTCCAGCAGTTCTGCTTCAGAGGTGGTGTCAGGCAAATCGTAGGAGCGAGAAATAAAGCCGACTTCTTCACAGGCTTTACGTTTGCTACCGACATAAATCTGCGAAGCAGGGTTCTCTCCCACCAGCACAACTGCCAGTCCAGGAGCACGTTTTCCAGCGGCAATTCGGGCTTTCACTTTTTCAGCAACTTCAAGCCGTACCTGCTGCGCAATCGTTTTACCGTCAATAATCTTTGCTGCCATCAGTCAGATGATTCCGTCTGTAATCAAAAAGGGAGGGGATTGTTTCTATTTTGTCAGAAGCGCGGCTCGCTGTCAGGCATTGTTAAGCGTTTATGCTCAATAGTCGCGCAGGCAGTTGAAAAGCCATTGACTAGAAAGGTACTGACCGTATAATCCGAGCGTTCCAAACGTAGTACGATACAAAACTGCACTTTCAGTGCGCCCTTAGCTCAGTTGGATAGAGCAACGGCCTTCTAAGCCGTAGGTCACAGGTTCGAGCCCTGTAGGGCGTACCATTTAAATCAATGCGTTACGCAAACCCCTTCAGCAGTAATCACACAAAACAAAAATTCATGTAACGACTGGTGTAAGTAAATTCCATCAACATTTATCAATGCAAGTGTGAAGTAGCGAGCATCTCAACATGATGCTTTGCACTGATGTCACTCATTCACCCAATCAACTTCAAGCACTCAAACTAAAATGTACCCACAGATGCCATCGCAGAAGCCTTTGTGCCAGAGATAATGAAAGCGTCGCACGTTATGAATTCTCTGGAGCATGCTTTTACGCATGGGCACCTTACACCACCAAATAACCTCACAGCTTTGTGAGGGACGTTAATCCGTTGAGATACGACTGAATGTGATTTCTATTGAACTTTAACCTACTGATGTTCATAATGATCGGTTGCATAAATCAAGCAACAAGGTCGCACAGTTATGAGTCAGTCCGCTTATGAAACTATACAAGAAAAACGTCTGAGACCTTGGCAGGGAGAAGAAGAAGTTCGATATATCTGGAATAAGGCCATCGAAGATGCGACCGGGCTGCATCTTAATGCTGAGAGAGACCGTAATGACGCTAGCTTGAATCATGTCATTATTGAATACAAATCTCCGGGTTTTTTTAACGGCAAAAAAGATAGTCCTGCTTTCAAAAATGCCATGCAAGAACGCCTGTTACCTTATATTCAAAAAAAATCTGCTAAAACGGGAATACCAGAATCAGATTTCATCGGGATCGCTATTGATGGCGAGCACATTTGTTTCGCTCAAGTTGTTCACGGTGTCATCAAAACGCAACATCTCATGCCCTTCTCTCCTGAATCTGTGGAGATGGTGCTGGATGCATTTCGTTCTGATACCCGCAAGGGATTAACAATTGAGAATTTATTGGCTGATTTTGGACACGGTTCTCCGAATGCAAGAGCTTTTATGCAACACCTGTCTGATGGTTTAAGTCACTATTTAAACGCAGCAGGTCATAATAAGATAAAAATGCTCTTTGAAGAATGGCGAACAATGTATGGGCAAGTTGCTGATATGTCTATTTCTCAGGCCGATGCAATCAACAAAGAACTAGCATTTGATTGGAAAGGTTGTAGTAGGGATTCAATTTCAGCACGGCTATTTGTTATCCATACATATAACTCAATGTTGATTAAGCTTCTTGCTGCTGAAATCATTGCTGCTCATGGTTTAACATCAACTGAACAACCAGCACAAAGCATGGCAGCATTGAAAAGTGATACGCAGATGCTTGATTTTTTGGATCAAGCCATTGAGCATTCATTGCTGTTCAAAGAGGCCGGAATTAACGGGTTTGTCGAAGAAGCAATATTTAGTTGGTACCTTGATTTAGGAAAAGACAATGTAGTTGCAGGTTTATTACCCGCTCTTCGTCGCTTACTTTCCATGCTCTCTCTATATCGACTAGACAGATTAGAACGAACCCGAGATGTGTTACGTGATTTATATCAGGGACTGGTCCCGGGTAAATTACGTCAGAGCCTTGGAGAATTTTACACCCCTGATTGGCTAGTAGATTTCACTCTCGCAAAGGCTGCTGATCATGACGTTTTACAGCAACGAGTACTGGATCCGACCTGCGGTTCAGGTGCTTTCTTACTGGCTGTAATACGGAAGAAACGTGAACTGGCAAACAGTGCAAACTGGGATGCCCGTAAGACCCTGAACTGCCTTTGTGAAAGTGTCTGGGGCTTTGATCTTAATCCATTAGCTGTGCAAACCGCACGAGTAAATTTTCTGATCGAAATTGCCGATCTTCTTGCACTGTGTCCAGGCATTGAGTTTGAAGTTCCTGTTTTGATGGCTGACGCTATCTATTCACCTGCGGCCTCGCCAGACGATGCAACATCAGTAGTTGAATACAAAATTGGTAGCCAAGTAGCAAAACTGGATATTCGATTACCAGCAGAACTAGCCTTAAATCGTGAATTACTCGATAGCGTATTCGAGCGCATGGGACAGGACGTTGAACAGGGGCTTGAATATGTTGAGTCGAAGAAAAAAATCTTGGTTTACAAACTGATCGAACCACAAAAACTTGAACAGTGGGAAGAACCTTTACGCTACACATACGATCAAGTTCTTAATCTTCATAAAAAACAATGGAATGGGATTTGGTTTCGCATTGTCAGAAACTTTTTCTGGTCAGCCACTGCCGGTCAATTTGACCTTATTATTGGCAATCCGCCTTGGGTTCGTTGGTCAAAGCTTCCAGACCTCTATCGTGAACGAGTAAAACCAACTTGCGAAGATTACGGTATTTTCTCAAAAACTAAGCGCCATGGCGGAAATGAGCTCGATATTTCAGCCATGATTACTTATACCGTATCAGATAAATGGCTGAAAAACGGCGGTAAACTTGCGTTCGTGATAACAGGATCATTATTTAAAAACCCATCATCAGCTGGGTTCAGGACATTCAAGCTTGAGCCAAAACGTAGTGATTCGTTGCATCTACAACCACTCTCAGTGGATGACATGAAAGCTCTGAAGCCCTTCGAAGACGCAAGCAATCATACGACTATAGCTATCTTCCAAAAGACACCGACCGAAGCTAAATACCCTGTGACCTACCAGGTCTGGAAAGCTTGTGCTGGTGCGAAACGAGCTATTAAATCAAATCAATCACTTGACGTAGTGCTAACCCAAATACAATCGGAACAAAAAGAGGCTTTTCCCGTTGAGGAACCGGGATCACCTTGGGCAATTCTAACACCAGGAAGATTTGCATCGATTAAGTATTTGTCTCGCCAATGCTCATGGACTAAAGGCCGTAAAGGGATCACAACTGATCTCAACGGGGTTTATTTTGTACCCGTCTTACAGAGCAACGGCAGTTTGGTTCAGATTCAAAGCCGTCCTGAAGCTGGTCGTAAAAATATCGGTCCTCAGAGACAAGCGTGGATTGAACCTGATCTGCTCTATCCACTTATTAAAGGAGCCGGGGATTTTGAAGAATGCTATCTAAAACTAGATGCCCCAACCAATACTACTGAACGGCTTTATACTTTCGTCCCAAATACTGGCATATCATACTCAGATTATGCCGCAGCGGACAATGAATTATATTCACCGAAACTAAAGAAGACAGCGGCTTGGTTTAAATCATATCAATTAATATTGCTTGACCGTTCAACATATCGGCTACAGATGAAAGGAGCACCTTTTCACGCAATTTATAATGTTGGGGAATATACATTTAAGCCATGGAAAGTAATTTGGCCTGAAATGGCATCGTCATTCTATGCTGCGGTTGCAGGCGAAGCTGAAGTACCCATCGTTGGTACTCGTCCGTACATTCCTGACCACAAAGTTTACTTTGCCTCTTTTGATGATAAAGAAACTGCATGCTTTTTGTGCGGTTTACTAAACTCCTCTACGGTACAGGAATGGATTAACGCACATAACGTTTCAATTCAAATTGCCGATATCTTCAAGCATTTAGACCTCCCCAAGTATGATCCTTTAAATAAAGATCACAATAGAATGATTGAACTGGTTATGGCAGCTCATAGCGAACATAATAAATCATCACGCAAGAAATTGATTATAGAGATAAAATCCATATCTGATTTGCTGCTAACCGCATGGAGTAATACGTTTTAACTGGTTAATCTGCCAAAACGTAGAAATTTAGCCACTATCATTTTCTCTAATCACCTGCTCTAAAGCGCAGGTGATTTTTTACTATGCTTATTTGACTTGAGGCTCGTCTCATGAAAAACGTTAACATTTAAAGTTATCGTCTTGTCGTTACGAAATTTTTGGCTTACGGATCACACGAATCATAATTATCAAAGCGTATACTCTGAGTTGTAACCACATAAGAGATAAGTATAAGTTTAACAAGGATTCATTATGCTCCGAGCTGAATTTTTGCGCTTTTTGCAGACATTAAACACCGTAGGCATACCAAACGAAGTTCGAAAAATTGCGAATTTGGTATTGGCAAACCTAGATGCAATAGAACCATTAGGTACTAACCAAGGGCAACGGGTTAAGCGTGTAGTAGCTCTAGCGCAAACTAACTGGGATTCACTTAGTTCAGAAATCCAACCACTACCTGAGCAGAATACAGAACTCGTTTCCTCTATCAGTCGGCTCAAAAGTTTGTCTGTTGGACCATTCAGAGGTTTTTCTCGACAGGAGGATTTTGATCTTGATGCTCGCTTAGTTTTGATTTATGGGCCTAACGGTACTGGAAAATCCAGCTTTTGCGAAGCTCTTGAATATAAATTATTGGGGAGCGTTGCTGAGGCTGAAAGTAAACGCTTTCGTAATCAGAATGAGTATTTTAAAAATGCGCATGTTAATGACTTTACAATGCCAGAGGTTATTGGAGTAGGAGATCAAGGGCAGGAAGTTTCTATTGAAAGCAATGAAGCTTTATATCGTTTTTGTTTTGTTGAAAAGAACCGCATTGATAATTTTTCCAGAATTGCAGCACTAGCCCCATCAAGGCAAACTGAACTCATTTCGACGCTATTTGGATTGGATTTATTTAATGATTTCGTACGGAATTTTACGGCTGAAATTGATTCTAAATATATTGATCTTACTGGAATAAAAGCTGCCCAACTAAAGGATAAACGCCTGACACTCTCAGGTGCTAATCAGCAGCTGGAAGCAAACAATGCTGAGTTACAAAAATTAGTTTCCGAGGAACAAACTTTAGCCACCCAATATCGTGAAGGTATAACCTTCCAACAAATGATTATTGAGATAAAAGGCGACGAGCAAAACAATGGTATCATCCAAAAACTTGAAGCAGAATTACAAACCCCGATAGGTAATAAAAGTAGCTTGACCTATATTGCATTACAAGAAGTAAGTGGCTTAATCATAAGTAACCTTACAGAATTGAATACAAAGCAGCAACAACTAGCTGCTGTAAGTCAGCAAGTTTCGTTCAAGAATTTATATAACGCAATTGTTCAACTACAACCAGACAGTCCTGAGCATTGCCCTGCATGCCATACTCAGCTAACACAAACACAAATAAACCCGTACACTCATGCAAATGAAGAATTGGTTAAACTTGAATTTTTAGCGACTCTGCAAGAGTCAATGTCACAGTTAGAACAAAAAATAATACAATTGATGCAGACTGTTTCGCAAATAATAAGTACCTGCTGCCATTGTCTTCCTCAAAGAAATATTCTTGAAAGTTATCTAACGCCCAGTGGAGGCACTTTGTGGAATGCTCTACAACAACAATTACAGGATGGTTCTACCCCATGGCAACATTTGGAGTCTCAGGTTAAACTCCTAGAAGAATCAGATAAGAAAATAGATGAAACAGCTCAAATACGTGAGGCCAAACAAATAGCACTTGGGAAGCTACGTGAGTTAGATCGTAAAATAATAGTGCTACAGACAAGGAGAAATACTGCGCAACAAGTCATAGAATCGGCACAACAATTAATTAATAGTTTTTATACTAAAAATATGCAACTTATCGCCGATGTTGCACTGGAAGATGCAATTGTAAGAAAAAACTGTTTGATCTCAGGTTCGTACTCCCGATTTGTAGCAACTCTAAATGCCTATAAAGAGAGATTACCTCAACAACTCGTCGCCAATCTTGGAGACAACGTTGTTACGCTGTACAATGCATTCAATCGAAACGATCTCCCTAGAGAGAAATTGTCTACGATCAAATTACCATTGATACAAAATCAGCGGCTTGAAGTTTCATTCCAAAATAACCCTGAACAATACTTTGATGCATTACATGTTCTTAGTGAAGGGCATGTTCGCTGTATCGGCTTAGCTATTTTATTAGCAAAAAATATTAATGAACGATGCCCTCTTTTGATATTTGATGATCCAGTTAATGCCATTGATGATGATCATCGCGAGTCGATCAGAAGAACCTTATTTGAAGATGTTTTTTTTGCAGAAAAACAGATTATTCTAGCTTGCCATGGTGAAGAGTTTTTCAAAGATATTCATAACTTACTACCTGCTCAAGTTGCTGCACAATCAAGATCTTTCAGTTTCTTACCTCGCCTGGACGAGTCACATATTCGTGTTGATTTTAATTGTTCTCCGCGAAATTATATTATCGCAGCCCGAGGACATTTTGAGCGAAATGAGATCAGAGAAGCATTGGCTAAAAGTAGGCAGTCTCTAGAATCACTCATGAAAACAAAAGTTTGGCGCTATGTTAATAGATATGGAGATGGCAATCTTAGTCTAAAATTACGCTCATATACATCACCAATAGAGCTACGTAACCTATCAGAGCAAATTAAGAAACAGATTAACAAGGCAGATTTTAGCGATCCAAATAAAAATGAGGTATTTTCCCCAATTGATGCGTTGCTTGGACTAAATGGTGACTCACGCGAATGGCGTTATCTTAATAAAGGGACGCATGAAGAAAATGACAGAGCCGAATTCGACAGAGCGACTGTATCCACTATGATTTCGGCTTTAGAAAACCTAGATCAGGCTATTGCTGGGTAGCAATTAATAAATTTCGAAATTTAGTTGTAACAAATACATACGAATTTGTTGTGTGTTATAGCAGAGAATGGCCTTACACAAAAAAGGTTATTCTCTGTAAGAAAAGTAGTGCTGGTGCATAGGCAGTGATTTCCATCGTACTTGCCGCCTGAGGTAAGATAATTTATCCAAATAGCCTTGGTTCAAAAATATATACAGCATTTTTCTTTATGTCCCTAGCATGTCGATAGTTGTTTCTTGTTACATTAAATCAAATGGTTAATCTAGAACGACTGAAAACTGACCGTTATGATTCCCTTTACATAGAGCGAATAAGGGATTGAAAAATGGATACAGTAGAGGAGCTCAACGGAACGTATTTCTATGCGGGAAAATCCAATCTAACCGCTGCTGAACTTCTGTTCATGGTTTTTTGTGAAAACACTGCAAGCCAATTTGGTATTGGCGTTGCTGATTTTGGGGCTGTAATAGCGTTAGTATCAGGCCGTAACAATCTTTGGACAAGAGCAAAGCCCATAAACGCCACGAAAGGGACCTCTTATGCCTCCAAAGCGGCACGAGCACTATTCAAAAAGACAAAGTTCCCTTTTGGCATTTCATTACCGACATGGCTTGGCGGCTACACTCCGTGGACAGCAAGACGAGTTATGGTTCGTAATATCGCTCCGTTTGTAGGACGTTCAATTCCACTTATTGGTGAGATAATTCTTGCCTCAGATGTAACGCAAATCTCCTACCGGACCATACGTGACTACAACACTATAGCCAGAGGAAACGATAAGCTATGGTAGATAGTATCGAGCAGAGAGTTTACGAGTTTGTTCGGCCTTACGCTGGTGTCTATCTATTCAACATCAAAAAGATAGAACTAACCCCTGACACTGATTTTGACACTGATTTGAGCCTTGATGAGCTCGAAGTTGAAGATCTGATGAACGATTTCTTTGAAAAATTCAATGTTGAAAGAGGTAATTTCAACATTGAAACCTATTATCCCAATGTTCCTTTTTCATGGAATCCGCTCAAGAAAACGGAACCTGTACCAGTTCCAGATTTCACTATCGGCATGCTGATCGAGTCAGCAAAAGCTGGGAAATGGTTGTTCGATTAATCAGAAGCAAGGAGCTTTTAAAATGGCTGTACCTGTTCACTTATTTTTGACTGATGATGGCGGCGCAACGATCCGTGGTTCTTCCGATGTTGCAGACCGCGAAGGTAGCATAGAGTTACGAGGTCTGTACCACAGTTTAGCTATTCCCACCGATGCAGCAACAGGGAAAGTTACTGGTACACGCCAGCATTCACCTTTCCAGTTTACTAAAGAGCTAGACAGCTCCTCTCCGTATCTCTTCAAAGCTGCCGCTACGGGCCAGACACTCAAATCTGCTGAATTTCGTTTCTACCACATCAATGATGCAGGGCAAGAAGTGGAATATTACCGGATCACATTGGAAAATGTGAGAGTGATCTGCGTCAGCCCTGTAATGCACGATACACGTGGTTGTCCCGGTACTGGTCACATGGAAGAAGTTGCTATGAATTACGAGAAGATCACCCATCTGTATAAAGATGGTAATTTGTTAGCTCATGATGCATGGAATGAACGCCCCACTGCCTAACAATACAGGGGTTAAACGCCCCTGTTATTATTAATATAACCATTTAATTCGTTATAAGTTTTTATAAAGCAAGTGAGTTTTTCTACTTTACTTTTAATATCTCGCAGAAAAATACAATATTATAAACAATGCGACTTAAAATATAATACCACCCTATTTAGAGGGTGGTATTATATGCTTTCACAGAATTAAAGTGTTTACTGACTCAACGGAAAAGTCCAGTCACCTTTATTTGTTTTCACTACGATTTCAGACCACATACATTGATTGTATTTTTCCCTAGGGGCTTCATACCAGGCCCAACCTGTATTAGTATTAGCTAACTGGCTATCAATTGGTAAAGAGAAGTCCAGTCTTTACCATAGGCGCACTTCTAAGCCGTAGGTCACAGGTTCGAGCCCTGTAGGGCGTACCATTTAAATCAATGCGTTACGACAAAACCCACCGCTACACATTAATTTCCCGCTATCATTCCCGCTGTCATTTGTAAATTTGCGGTCTCGCTATGCTTCATCGGTTGACTTTTGCCTCCCAAAAACCCGCCATCTTTTGTTTTATGCGGTTTGGGAAAGGTGCCATCCTTCGCCCACATCGTCCATAACGTTTTAAAGCTCTTGCCTGTCAGGCTTTCGACTTCCTTAAATTTCATGTAGTGCGCTGGCTGCTGCGAACCATCCAGTTTGCTCAATGGTGTATTTTTTGGTTGCTCGCATATTGGTGAGCGTCCTGGAAAATACCCTGAGCAATACGCAGCAATTCAAAATTGGAGCGCGGGGCGCTAATCATGTAATACCGCATCCGGCGGTGGCGGTGCGACTTCATAACGTGAAGGCGATACGCCAAATAATTGGCGGAATGCATAGGTGTAAGCAGACGTACTGCCATAACCCAGCATCAATGCAATTTCAGTCACGCTTCGCGACTGGCGCAATAAAATAATCGAATGCAGTAAACGGTGCCTCTGTTTCCAGTTGCTGAATGTAATACCCGTTTCTTTAATAAAATGCCGTGAAAAAGTCCGTGGTGACATACCCACACGCTCAGACCACTCTTCCATTAAATGAGGTAAATCCGGTGATTCACTGATTTGCTGGCACATTTCCAGCAGCGCCGGAGCCGTTGGCCAGGTAATAGCAAAACCCGCAGCCGGAAGGTCATTGAGCACATCGAGCAAGGTTGAAACTAACCGCCCTTCTTTGCCATCGGCATCATAGTACTCAGGAATAGTTTGCGTGGCATGGTGGATAAAACTGCGCGCAAAGTCAGATACCGTCACCAGCTTCAATTCAGATTTCCCGCATTTCGACTCATAATATTCTGGATCGATATCCAGGTTTTCCAGCATCACTTCACTGGCGGTGTGCACTAAATGAGGGGTGAATGGCGGGATCCACAATCCATAGCAAGCGGGAATAATGTACGAATTATTCTCCACGGAAACGTATAAGGAGCCTTCACGAGCGTAGTGAAACTGGACAAACGGATGAGAATGGAGTTCAGACTGCACATTTTCTGCCAGCGTGAACGATCTAAAAAAAACTGGCCGAGCAAGCCTGGCCCCCTCTGCATCCTTCTCTGAGCGAAACGAGTAGAGCATCTTTTTCGGTTTAGCCATCTATCCCACCTAAATTGACGCTTGATCGACACAACTTGGCATCCCTTCATGATACACAAACCTTGTTAGCTGCGATAATTAATTCATAACTTCAGTCAATGAATAACCAAAGATCATTAAAGTTGTAACATATGCTTATTTTAATTTGACGACGCAATAAACCTTCTCTTTAAAACGCGAATAACCTTAATGACACCAAACTCGTTAATATTAAAAATGAGCGGAATAACCATCGCCAAAATAAAGTAACAACGTGAGTCACCTATGATCTTTTTAATGATTGATTATGAATTAATAGCAAACAAGGAAATACGTTGATGCTGCGAAAAACGTTGAACGCCAGCCACCCTTTTGACGAAATATAAACACGTTCTGATAGTCGAGTAGAAAACTGACATAAGCTTTTACTGAGGATGAGATATGAGTGTTGAAGTTGAAAGTGCACCCGTCCCACGCAAAGACAGCTGGTATCGGATTGCAGAAGATCTTTTAAACCAGGCTGATATCCGCTTTAACGGAAGCCGTCGCTGGGATATTCAGGTACACAATCCTGACTTTTATAAACGTGTTTTGCAGGAAGGTTCTATTGGCCTCGGCGAATCCTACATGGAAGGTTGGTGGGATTGCGCTGCACTGGATGTTTTCTTTGAGAAAATCCTTCGCGCAAAACTCGATGAGAAAATGCCAAAAAACGTCAGGGACTTAATCCGTATCGCAGGTATGCGTTTGTTCAATTTACAGACACGTAAACGCGCCTGGATTGTTGGCAAAGAGCATTACGATATCGGCAATGATCTGTTCGCCAAAATGCTCGATCCTTATATGCAGTATTCCTGCGGCTACTGGAAAAAAGCGACCAGTTTGCCACAGGCTCAAGAAGCCAAATTGAAAATGCTGTGTGAAAAATTGCAGCTGCAACCCGGTATGAGATTGCTTGATATTGGCTGTGGCTGGGGCGGTTTGGCGCAGTACGCCGCCGAACATTACAATGTTCATGTTACTGGCGTGACCATTTCAGAAGAGCAGCAGAAAATGGCTCAGGATCGTTGCACCTGGCTGGATGTCTCTATCAAGCTGATGGATTATCGCGACCTCGACACCACGTTTGACCGCATTGTTTCGGTCGGTATGTTTGAACATGTCGGTCCAAAAAACTACGACACCTATTTTGAAGTGGTGAACCGTTGCCTTAAACCGGGTGGAATGTTCCTGCTTCATACTATCGGTGCCAATAAATCTGATAACAATGTCGATCCCTGGATTAATAAATATATATTCCCCAACGGTTGTCTACCTTCTGTGAAACAAATCGCGAGCGCATCGGAAGCGAATTTTATCGTCGAAGACTGGCATAACTTCGGCGCTGATTATGACCTGACATTAATGGAGTGGCATCAGCGTTTTAATCATTTCTGGCCGGAGATTCAAAATAATTATACCGAGTCATTTAAACGCATGTTCAATTATTACCTGATGTCTTGTGCAGGTGCTTTCCGCGCGCGTGATATTCAGCTCTGGCAAGTGTTATTTAGCCGTGGTGTCGAAGGCGGCATGTACGTTTATCGCTAGTATCTTCTGTTACGACGATTCAATATGTCAGTTATTAATTTAAGGATTTTCGTATGTCACAACAATAATATTACTCAATGTCTAACATGATGAATCAATGATAGATCAACACAGGCACGCTGCCGTTGAGTAGCACATGATGTATCTGTTTTATCGATGGAATCTAACTTTAATATATCAGTTTAACCGATAAAAATAGCGACCTGACCATGCCCATTCTGGCTTGCAACGAGGTTTCAGGTTATGCAGCACAACGATATTCAACGCAGGAAACTGTCGGAACGCATCTTCCACGCCGTCTGTTTCGAGGGTATTGCCACGGCGATCCTCGCCCCGACGACCGCCTGGCTAATGCAGCGCCCGGTGCTGGAGATGGCGGGATTAACCATTATCCTCGCCACCACAGCGATGATCTGGAACATCATCTATAACGCCGGTTTCGACAGGTTGTGGCCGAGGCATAAAGTGATCCGCACCGCCAAAGTCCGCGCCCTGCACGCCCTCGGCTTTGAAGTCGGGTTTATTTTTATCGGCGTCGGCATTGTGTCGATGGTGCTGGGGGTGAGTCTGCTTCAGGCATTCACCCTGGAAATAGGTTTCTTTATTTTCTTCCTGCCGTACACCATGCTTTATAACTGGGCGTACGACACTCTGCGCGATCGTTTGATGACGCGACGCCAGCAGCAGCGAGCTATCACTGACTAACCCTCCCCGGCCGGAAATGCTATCCGGCCTTCTTTCCCTGGCATCAACTGCGACCACAACGCGTCAATATGGTAAAATAACCTTTGTTTCGTTGGTTTTATAGTTGATACATTTATCTCATGTTGAAAATCTGGTCTAAAGAAGAAACCCTCTGGAGCTTTGCCCTGTACGGCACTGCCGTGGGCGCAGGAACTTTGTTTCTACCCATTCAATTGGGTTCTGCAGGTGCTATCGTTCTGCTCATCACCGCCCTCGTGGCCTATCCACTCACCTACTGGCCGCACAGAGCCTTATGCCAGTTCATTCTCTCTGCCAGGACAAAAGGCAATGAAGGGATCACCGGTGCGGTCACCCATTACTATGGCAAGACAATCGGTAATCTGATCACCACGCTCTATTTTGTCGCGTTTTTTGTGGTGGTATTAATTTATGCCGTGGCAATCACCAATTCGCTCACCGAACAGCTGGCAAAACGTATGACGGTAGATTTGACCGTGCGGGTGTTGGTCAGCCTGGGCGTGGTGCTGGCGTTAAATCTGATCTTTCTGATGGGGCGTCAGGCGACCATCCGGGTGATGGGGTTTCTGGTCTTCCCGCTGATCGCGTACTTCCTGTTGGTATCGTTGTATCTCACCGGCAGCTGGCAGCCCTCGCTGCTCACCAACCAGGTGAACCTCGATCAACACACATTACACCAGGTGTGGATCTCCATTCCGGTTATGGTGTTCGCCTTTAGTCATACCCCGATTATTTCGACTTTTGCCGTCGATCGCCGTGAGAAGTATGGCGAAGCCGCAATGGGCAAATGTACCCGCATCATGAAGGTGACGTACCTGATTATCTGCCTGAGCGTGCTGTTCTTTGTCTTTAGTTGCCTGCTGTCGATCCCACCGTCGTACATCATCGCTGCAAAAGAAGAAGGGGTTACCATTCTCTCTGCACTCTCCATGATGCCCTCCTCCCCTGCCTGGCTTGGGATTTCCGGTATCGTGGTGGCAATTGTTGCGATGTCGAAGTCCTTTCTCGGTACCTATTTTGGTGTGATTGAGGGGGCAACAGAGATAGTGAAATCATCTTTAAATCAGATAGGTGTGAAGAAAAGCCGGGCCTTTAACCGGGCAGTGTCGATTATCGGCGTATCCGTGATCACCTTTGCAGTGTGCTGCATTAATCCAAACGCCATCTCGATGATTTATGCCATCAGCGGACCTCTGATCGCCATCATCCTGTTCATTATGCCAACCTTATCGACGTATCTGATCCCGACTCTGAAGCCTTACCGCTCAATCGGCAGTTTGCTGACGCTGATTGTCGGTGTGCTGTGCGTGTCGGTAATGTTCATCGCCTAACCATAAATATGCAGCACGCGCGTTAAAGACGGCGTGCTGCAACCACCTCTTCTCCCTGTGTCTCTAACCCCAGCCACTCCTCGCCTTACTGTTCCTGTTTCCACTCACTTTTCCGTTCTCTTTATTTACTAATTATTTGATTAATAACACTTCTTATTGTTAGCGCGAATACTGCCACCCATGCTGGTGCGCTGCCCGGCGTGCTCTTGTGCATTAACACCCAATGAGAATAAGTGTAACCATTTGACATCAATTCATATTTTTCATCGGTGTATAAAAAAAATGAAAATAAATGAAACAAGATGTTTATTCGCAATGAAAAATATCTTATTGTTCGCAGTACATGCAGCGTGCCGTGCCGTATAGCCCGCCAGCGGAGGCGTAAAATGATCTTTTTAGGTTAATTTTACGCTAGGTTTGTAAATTTACTGTAATAAGCAAATATTCCTTTTCAGAAAGCGCCATTTATTCAAGTAATCGGGGGTTTCGTATGGTGATGTCAGGCATGGTTCAAAATCTTAATACGCAGATGAATCTGGAGTTTTCTGCGTCTAATCTTTACCTACATTTAAGCGACTGGTGTTCAGAAAACAAACTGATTGGAGCAGCAAATTTTTTACGGGCACAGGCGCAGATCAATGTAACGCATGTAATTCAATTATTTGATTTTATTAAAAAATCAGGTGATCACCCTATAGTGAGTGGCACACAGTTTGGTGATGAACGCTGCTCAACCCTTGAAGATTTGTTTCAGAAAATCCTGGGAGAACACCAGAAACTCTCTGCGACTCTTGTTGAATTCACCAAAGTAGCCAAGTCTCTGAACGACGACAGCACCGCACACTTTCTTTTCATCATGAAAAAAGAACACCAACAGAATGGTCTGCTGCTGCAAAACCTGCTGGATGAAGTACGAATTTCACACAAAGCGGGGTTATGCATGCAACAAACCGATCGGCGCTTGATGAACATGGTCAACAAGCAACTACATTAAGACCCCCTCCCAAAAGAAGAGTTAATGGTCCGCTACAAAATGAGCGTAGGTGGAACTATTGCTGCTGTTTACCGGATCACTCAGCCAGAACCGGTAAATAAACAGTCGTGATGTGTGCGAGTGGTTGGCAAATGACTGCGATTGAATGGTGTCGTTCCCTTTCAGGATGAAAGGGTGCGTATATTCTCTATCTAAAATACAGCGTTACTCATAAGCAGTTATATCGTGCAATAAATTTCGGAAAATACAGGATCTCTACGTTGAAAAAGTATTTTGGGAAACTTTTTGGAGTGCTGAAACCTTTTACATGGCTGCTTATTCGTTCGTTTATAATGTCTGTTTTTATTCTTCCCGTACTTAGCCTGATACTTTTCATTATCATAGAGTTGCTAAACTGGACGGGGTTTCAAGAAATAAGAACCACAATGACAAGTCATATACTCCAGGTGTGTTGGGCTGGAATAATCATTTATCTATTTTTGTGGCGACTGCTCGAATATATAAAAGAACAGCACCACCAGGATTAATTATATAATAACGGCAGTTCTAACAGATGATACTGTATTTAAAATTATGCACTTGACCGAATAATAAGTTTAACGGGTAACAGCTCATTCTCACCTTCTGACAGTGCCACCAGCATTTCGACAGCTCGTTTCCCAAGGGTTGCTCTGTCAATCGCAAGCGTTGTGAGTGCCGGTGTGACATGCCTGGCGAGTTCAATATCATCAAAACCGACGATAGCCAAATCTTCCGGTACCCGAATCCCTTTTGACTGACAGTAGTTCAGCGCCACAATTGCCGCGGAGTCGTTGTAACAAAACAGAGCATCGGGTGGCTCAGGAAGTGCCATAAGCTCATCGAGTGCATATTCCAAAGACTGGGTTAGCTCGGTGAGTGATGGAGCCGTCACTTCGTACTGCGGAGACATCAGCATACCCGCTTCAAATAACGCCTGCCGGTAGCCGCGCTCCCGCTGCCGGATGCTGTAGTGCGCAAGGCTGCTCGCCAGAAAAGCAATCCGCTGGTAACCCCGTTCAATGAGGTGTTTTGTGAGCAACATGCTGCCCTGGTAATTGTCCGGGTTAATGCTTTGCATACCTGGGATTGCATGATCGACCAGGACAAGGGGCAAAGGCATTTGTCTTATCTCTGCCAATATCTCTGGTTCAATAAAACCAACGCACAGCAGCGCATCTGGGGCGTGTTGTAACACTTGCTGCGAGATGTTATCGGTCGGCCCAATGACGAGAAAACTCAGTGCTATGCTACGTTCACTGCAGGCGTTTTCGACAGAGAGCAGGAGCGGAGAATAAAAACTCATCGCATTCGCCGTGTTGTGCTGCCGGTGGAGAATGAAAAGGATTTTTTTAATCTTGCTGTCCTGGAGTCGGGTAAAATCATAGCCGAGCTCTTTTGCCGTTTGTATCACGCGTTGCCTGGTTTCATCGCTCAGACCAGGACGGTTATTCAGCGCGCGTGAAACAGCCCCAGCCGATACACCTGACTTTTGAGCAATGTCCCTGACTCTCACAGCCTTCAGCATGCTTCTCCTGACCTTCTTAATATTCAACAATAAACGGGAATGTCACATTTTAACCCAGTCTGCGGGTCGCATCACGTCCTAACCAGGCCGCACCCCGCACACCGCTGCTGTCCCCGTGCATCGCAGGAACAATGGGTGTTGAACAGGATGTATTGAATATATACCTGCCCACGTCCTCTGTCAGATGGCTGAACAGAGCCGGGTAGCGTGAAACTCCCCCGCCGATAACAATAATATTCGGATCACAAATGTTTATGACCGAGGCCAGCGCCCGGGCGAGTTGGTCCCGGAAAGTCTGGTAAAGCGCAATTGCCGCCTTGTTTTCCTGTTCGATAAGCGCAAAAACACCTTTTGCATCGATGGCTTCCCGCTGAAGCAGCTGATACTGACGCGCCAGCCCCGTTCCCGAAATAAATGACTCAGTGCAATTAAATTTACCGCAATAGCACTGAACGGCTGGTCCATCATCACGCTCGTTGTAAAGCGGGAGCGGGTTATGCCCCCATTCTCCGGCGTTACTGTTGTGGCCACGCCAGAGAACCTTATCCATAGAGAGCCCGCCGCCGCATCCTGTCCCTAAGATTGCTCCAAATACGCTCCTCGCTTCAGCCCCCGCTCCATCGGTGGCTTCTGACAACGTGAAACAATTCGCGTCATTATCCCAGGCTACCGGTTGTTCCAGTAAACGCTCAAGATCATGGATCAGCGGATTCTGGTTGAGGACCACAATGTTTGAATTTTTGATGAGCTTTGTTCCGGCATCTTCGGTCCCTGGCAGGCAAATACCCAAGCTGACAGGCTCCGCGACTGATTTGCGCATCTCCTGAATAAAGCTGACCAGCGACGTCAAAAATTCTGTGTAGCACGTCTTAACGGTAGGGATTCGCTTCGTCACCAGTGCGTTCCCGAGAGAGTCCAGAATAACCGCCTCCGTTTTCGTCCCACCAATATCCAGCCCCATTCTTAGCACGCAATACCTCCACTATTCCATTGAGTAAACAGCCATTTCTGCTCGCTATCCTAATCGTAAACGTTGCGATTAAAACCGGAACATTCGTTGATAGTGACAGTAATCACATAAACAAAATAACTAAATACAACTCGTTTACTAAACAAAAACAAAAGTCATATGATTGGCTGCGTTACTGGAATTCACAATGCTCCTCAAAGAGATAGCCACTGAATCTATCGAAACTTATAAGCAACTAAGCAACAGGGAAGCCGCATGAAACTCAAAACTGAATTTTTATCCTTTCCGGAAGATTTCTGGTGGGGAAGTGCATGGTCAGCCGAGCAGGCTGAAGGCAGGGGCAATACGGGTAAAGGGCGTACTCAGTGGGATATGTCCTGGGATGCGCACCCAAATCGCTTCTATCATGGCGTGAATACCGACGTGACGACTGATTTTTTCAATCGCTATGTCGATGATATTCAGTTGATGAAACAAACCGGTCATAACTCATTCCGCTTATCTATCTCCTGGGCACGTCTGTTCCCCCAGGGCGCTGGCGAAGTTTGCGCTGAAGCCGTGACGTTCTACCGGGCCATGCTGAATGAAATGGTGGCTGCAGGCATCAAGCCCTTTGCGAACCTGTACCATTTCGATATGCCAGAAGAGATGATGAAGATTGGCGGATGGGAAAACCGAGCCGTTGTCGATGCTTACGTCAATTTCTGCGCCACCTGCTTCCGTGAATTCGGCGATCTGGTCTTCCATTGGTTTACGTTTAACGAACCACTGGGGCCGGTGCTGGGTGGGTACATGGAAGATTTCCATTATCCAAACGTTATCGACTTCAAACGCGGCGTGCAGGTAGGTTTCAACACGATTCTCGCCAGTGCCCTGGCAATCAAAGCGTTCAAAGAACATCAGAATATTCATCCGGATCGCAGCAGCAAAATCGGCATCATTCTTAATCTGAGTCCGACCTACCCACGCTCTGAAAATCCACTTGATGTTGAGGCCGCGGTATATGCGGATCTGTTCTACAACCGTAGTTTCCTCGATCCGTCAGTTAAAGGGACTTTCCCGGAAAAACTGGTTGAAACTCTGCGTCTGCATGACCTGATGCCTTCTCACACCGAAAAAGATCTTTGCGATATTCGCGAAAATACGGTCCAGATCTTAGGTCTGAACTACTACGAACCACGCCGGGTGAAAGCGCGTTCTCACGCCGTCAATCCTCAGTCCCCGTTTATGCCGGAATGGTACTTCGAAAGCTATGTCATGCCTGGCCGTAAATTTAACCCCCATCGCGGATGGGAGATATACGAGCAAGGTATTTACGATCTGTGCATCGATATCCGGGACAACTACGGCAACATCGAATCCTTTATCTCTGAAAGCGGAATGGGCGTATCAAACGAAGAGCGCTTCATGCGCGACGGTCAGGTACAGGACGACTATCGCATCGGTTTTATCCAGAACCATCTGGCCTACCTTCACCAGGCTATTACCGACGGGTGCAACATTAAAGGCTATCACCTGTGGACATTTATTGACTGCTGGTCATGGATTAACGCCTACAAAAACCGCTATGGATTAGTCAGCCTTGATCTGGCCACGCAGCAACGCACCATCAAGAAAAGCGGCGAGTTTTATCAGGCATTGAGCCGGGATAATGGTTTTCATTTCAACGGACTGTATGTTGATTTTTGAGGCGAATACGCAATGAAATTACTCGATCAAGCGGTTAACGTCGCTCAGCGCATCGGCGGGCAGGTCCATTTGCGCTCATTGCGCGATGCATTTGCCACCTTAATGCCATTCTTTGTGCTGGCAGGCCTGATGGTGCTTCTCAACAACACCCTCATTAAACCAGAAGGGATCCTCTCCGGCTTTATCAGCAACGCGACGCTCACCCATTGGCAACAGGTGGGGAATTCCATCGTTAATGGCTCGCTTAACTTTATTTCGGTGCTGATTGCAGGGGCGATTGCCTATCACCTTTGCCAGAACAAAGGGTATGCGGACCCTATTGCACCGGTATTGCTGTCCATTGCGACTGTCGTCATTTTCATGCCGGAAAGCATTCATTTGACCGACGTACTGACGCAGAAAAGCGTGACCGTGACGGGCGGGATTTCATTCGCTTCGACGGGATCTGCCGGGATGTTTGTCGGGATCCTGACGGGACTTGTGGTCACATCGCTTTTCATCCGCTTAGCGAATGCAAAACGATTGCAGGTCAATATCAGCGGCGGGGCTATTCCACCCGCCGTTGTGCGTTCATTCAATACGCTCATCCCTATTATGCTGACGATGATTGTCTTTGCCCTGTTCTCCTTTGCGGTGCAAAGTCTCAGCGGAATGGACGTCAACACGCTCATCGCAACGTTGATACAGCAACCCTTAAAATCCGTCACGACCAGCCTGCCGGGATTCCTGCTGATTACCACGGTGGCTAACCTCTTCTTCTCCGTGGGCATTCATCAGGGCGTTATCTCTGGCGCATTGCTGGATCCATTCTTGCTAAACAACATGCAGGAAAACACCCTCGCGTTTGCTCAACACCAGGATATTCCCAACATCATCTGTATGGCGTTTAAAGACACCTTTGGGGTGATGGGCGGATCGGGGAATACCATTGCGCTGCTTATTGCCATTTACCTGTTCAGCCGGAAAGCGGATTACCGTGATATTGCGAAGCTCTCCACTGCCCCCTGTCTTTTTAATATCAGTGAGCCGATTATTTTTGGGCTGCCGATAGTCTTTAACCCGGTGCTTATCATCCCGTTCGTCCTGGCTCCCGTCATAAGTTTAACGACCGCTTATTACGCGACGGCCTGGGGCTGGATTAACCATGTGACGGTTCAGATCCCCTGGACTACGCCACCGATTATCTCCGGATTTCTGGCAACAGGTGGTGACTGGAGGGCGTCTGTCCTACAGGCTTTGCTGATTGCAATCACCGTTTGCTTCTATCTCCCGTTCCTCAAATTTGCTGAGCGCGTCGCGATGGCGCAGGCTGCATCATCCCAAGGATAAGAAAATGATTAAAATAATGCTCGTTTGTAACGCCGGTATGTCCACCAGCATGCTGATGAATAAAATGGTTGAGGCGGCTAAGCAACAAGATATTGACGCTGAGATCTGGGCCATTCCTGATGCGAAGCTCAATGAGGAGTGGAAAAAAGCTGACGTTATCCTGCTGGGACCGCAGGTGAGTTATCTTAAATCGCGCGTTGAGACGATAACGGCGGGTAGCGTTCCTGTGGAGGCGATTCCTATGCTGGATTATGGCCGTATGAACGGGCCGGGCGTGCTTGCCATGGCCATCAAGATGAAAAAATAACGACTGATATACAGGGAGTCTCGGCTCCCTTCCTACCCTCTCCTTCCCCCCTTCTCTCGTCTTTCAGATATCCAACATTGCTTCCAATTCTCCGATATAAAATCTGTAAAAGTAGACAATCGACGTTTTTTCATCTAAAAGTTCTGCGGTTGGCACTAGACAAAACCAGCTATCTCATAATAATTGCTGAATGTTAAAGAGCGGCAAGTCAGATAACCGCCGGGCATTTCGCGACTCATAAAAACAACGACACACCTTCTTTGGAGAATTTATGCAATCCTCGGTTAACAAAAACGAGAGCCGAACCTTCTTCGGCCATCCTTATCCTCTAGGCTCACTATTCTTCACTGAGATGTGGGAGCGGTTCTCATTTTATGGGATCCGTCCCTTACTCATTCTGTTCATGGCTGCGACGGTTTACGACGGCGGCCTGGGCCTTGCGCGGGAAAACGCATCGGCAATCGTCGGTATCTTTGCGGGCTGTATGTACCTGGCCGCACTGCCTGGTGGTTGGCTGGCGGATAACTGGCTTGGGCAGCAGAAAGCCGTCTGGTACGGTTCGATTCTCATTGCCATCGGGCACCTGTCGATAGCGTTGTCCGCCGTATTCGGTAACAACCTGTTCTTTATCGGCCTGATGTTTATTGTTCTTGGCTCTGGCCTGTTCAAGACGTGCATCTCGGTCATGGTGGGAACGCTGTATAAGAAAGGTGATGCGCGCCGTGATGGCGGTTTCTCACTGTTCTATATGGGCATCAATATTGGTTCGTTTATCGCGCCGCTGGTTTCCGGCTGGCTGATAAAAACCCACGGTTGGCATTGGGGCTTTGGTATCGGTGGTATCGGTATGCTGGTGGCGCTGATTATCTTCCGCGTCTATGCCGTTCCGGCGATGAAACGTTACGACAGCGAAGTAGGCCTGGATTCCACCTGGAACAATCCCGTTTCGAAGAAAAACGGTGTTGGTGCCTGGTTGCTGGTACTGGCGGTCGGTGTGGCGATTGTCGTTACGCTGATAGCGCAAGGTGTGATCGTCATTAACCCCGTCGCGGTTGCCAGCGTGCTGGTGTACGTGATTGCGGCCTCCGTTGCCTGCTACTTTATCTACCTGTTTATGTTCGCAGGCCTTAACCGTAAAGAGCGCGCCAGACTGCTGGTTTGCTTTATTCTGTTAGTTTCTGCGGCCTTCTTCTGGTCCGCATTTGAGCAAAAACCGACCTCATTCAACCTCTTCGCTAACGACTATACCGACCGCATGATCGGCGATTTTGAGATCCCGGCAGTGTGGTTCCAGTCAATCAATGCGCTGTTTATCATTTTACTGGCGCCGGTATTTAGTTGGGCATGGCCTTCGCTGGCGCGGAAGAACATCCGTCCAAGCAGTATCACCAAGTTTATCATCGGCATTCTGTGTGCGGCTGCGGGCTTTGGTCTGATGATGATGGCGGCACAAAATGTTCTGAACAGCGGCGGAGCTGGCGTATCGCCATTCTGGCTGGTGGGAAGCATTCTGATGCTGACACTCGGCGAGCTGTGCCTGAGCCCGATTGGTCTGGCGACCATGACGCTGCTGGCTCCGGAAAGAATGCGTGGTCAGATGATGGGGCTATGGTTCTGCGCCAGTGCGCTGGGCAACCTGGCGGCAGGTCTGATTGGCGGTCACGTGAAAGCCGATCAGCTGGATATGCTGCCTAACCTCTTCGCGCGTTGTTCCATTGCGCTGCTGATCTGCGCGGCAGTACTGTTCGTGTTGATTATTCCTGTACGTAAAATGCTGGAAAATGCCCAGGTGAAGACGGAAAACAAACCGGTAACCGAAGCTTAAGCAGTAATAAGGCCGATCGAGAGATCGGCCTTATTCTATAAAGAGTAATGAGTCACATCGAGCGTGACAAAACGAGATAGCACCACCAAAACCACGATATTCAACACCACACTGATAATGAAGTAAGTTTTGAATGGCTGCTTTTGCGTTTTATGGCGAAAGAGCTGCTGACCCAAAATGGCGCAAGGCCACCCACCGACAAAACCAAACATCAGCAAAGTAGACTCCGGCACTCGGCGCCAGGCTTTTCGTGCCGCCATTTTATCCGCACCGTAAATCACCAAAGTCAGAATGTTGGCCAGTAAAAACCACATCACAATTGGGTAAGGCAAAAACAGGCTCCCTATCGCCGCGAAGGCCAGAAGCAAATAACAGAAACGATTGAGGTTCATACCGTTAACCACAGGGTTCTCAGCTAAAAAGATGCGCGATTATACCCGATTAACAAAGCGCTGAGTCATCTCCCTGCATTGACATCCGCCTGGTCAAACGCTTCACTATTCCGTTGTTATTAATAAAACCTGCCCCGCGTTTCAGCAGGCGGGTTCGCGTTTGAATAATCAGAACAACATGACGTTATTAAAGGGATGAATCATGAATAAATGGAAAGACAGACGGAAAGTTTTCAATAAACGCAGCCCTGGGCTTTTTATCGCAGGCCTGTTATTAGCCGTATCACAAGGCGCAGTTGCAGCACCTTCGCCGGAGTCGTTAAGTTTCACGCATAAAGACTGGGATCTGGTTTGTGATAACACCCTAACCTGCCGTGCGGCTGGCTACTCAGCAGACGATATTGATCCTGCGGTAACGGTCCTGATTACCCGAACCGCGGGGCCATCGACGCCGGTGACCAACCTGGTAATGCCTGGAGATTATGACGGCGAAGCGGCGACCAAAACGCCCGGAGCGCCACAACTGCTGATAGATAAGCACTCTCTTGGCAAGCTTTTAGCGGTCGATGGCGATGCCTGGAAAATGAGTGAAACGCAATTCACCGCCTTTAAGCAGGCACTGCGCCGCGACAGCAAAATCAGCTTTAAAAACAATCTGCATGAATACCCTTTCTCCGGCGCGGGCTCCAGCGCGGTATTGCTGAAAATGGATGATGTTCAGGGCCGCGTGGGCACGACGGGTGCGCTGATAAAGCAAGGGAGCAACAGCGAATCTGATGTCAAAATGGCGGTTCCGCAGCCGGTTATAGTGAAAGCCCCGGTGCGCGACAAAAAAAGCCGTGACATGACTCCTCAGGAAACCGCGCTGATTAAACCGGCGTTGCTCGATCTTGTCGGTAAAAATAGTGACTGCGATGACCAGCGACTCAATGAAACATGGCAAATCGCGAGCCTCAATGAAAAGCAATCACTGGTCATTGCACCTTGCTGGATGGCGGCATACAACTTTGGCGATGAGTATTTTGTGATCAGCAATGATATGTCGAACCCTCCGGTGCTGGTGACAGACAGCGCAACCTCCTATGAGGATGGCATTGTTGGATTTTTCATGAAAGGCCGGGGATTGGGTGACTGCCTGAGTCTGCAAGAGTGGGCATGGGATGGCGAACGTTTCGTACCCAGTGCGGCACGGGACACCGGGCGTTGTCGGCTGATCCGACCGGGTGGCGCATGGGAGTTACCGACACTGACCACCAGAGTCGTCACACGCTGAGCCATAAAAAAGCCCCCTGGCTTTCAAGAGCGAGGGGGCTTTTATCTTTACTGAGACTTACTTCTGCGGACGCATCGCCGGGAACAGGATAACGTCGCGAATAGTGTGGCTGTTGGTAAACAGCATCACCATACGGTCGATACCGATACCCAGACCCGCCGTTGGCGGCAGGCCATATTCCAGCGCGGTCACGTAGTCTTCGTCATAGAACATCGCTTCGTCGTCACCAATCGCTTTCGCATTCACCTGCTCAAGGAAGCGTTCAGCCTGATCTTCGGCATCGTTGAGTTCGCTAAAGCCATTACCGATTTCACGTCCACCGATGAAGAACTCAAAGCGGTCAGTGACTTCCGGGTTCACGTCATTACGGCGCGCCAGTGGAGACACTTCAGCCGGATATTCGGTGATAAAGGTCGGCTGAATCAGGTGCGCTTCTGCGACTTCGTCAAAGATTTCAGTGACGATGCGGCCCAGACCCCAGCTCTTCTCAACGTGAATACCGATGGATTCGGCGATGGCTTTCGCCGCATCGAAGTTATCCAGATCCGCCATGTCAGTTTCCGGGCGGTATTTCTTGATAGCTTCGCGCATGGTCATTTTTTCAAACGGCTTACCGAAATCGAAGGTCCGATCGCCATAAGGCACTTCTGTTTTACCCAACACGGTCAGCGCCAGGGTACGGAACAACGATTCAGTCAGTTCGATCAGATCTTTGTAGTCCGCATACGCCATATAGAGTTCCATCATGGTGAACTCTGGGTTGTGACGAACGGAGATCCCTTCATTACGGAAGTTACGGTTGATCTCGAATACACGTTCGAAGCCGCCCACCACCAGACGTTTCAGATACAGTTCCGGCGCGATGCGCAGATACATATCCATATCCAACGCGTTGTGATGGGTGATGAACGGACGTGCAGATGCACCGCCTGGGATCACTTGCATCATTGGGGTTTCGACTTCCATAAAGCCGCGTTCCACCATGAACTGGCGCATCGTAGCGAGGATTTTCGAACGCACTTTAAACGTGTGACGCGATTCGTCGTTGGAGATCAAATCCAGATAACGCTGACGGTAACGCGCTTCTTGATCCTGCAAACCGTGGAATTTATCCGGCAACGGGCGCAGCGATTTCGTCAGCAGACGCAACTCGGTGCAATGAATGGAGAGCTCACCGGTTTGGGTTTTGAACAGCGTACCGCGCGCGGCAATAATGTCGCCAAGGTCCCATTTTTTAAACTGTTCGTTGTAGAGCCCCTCCGGCAGAGAATCACGGGCGACATACAGCTGAATACGGCCCCCCATATCCTGCAATGTCACGAAAGAAGCTTTCCCCATGATGCGACGGGTCATCATACGACCAGCAACAGAGACTTCAACGTTCAGGGAAACGAGCTCTTCGTTATCCTTGCCATCGAATTCAGTGTGCAATTGGTCAGAGGTATGGTCACGACGAAAATCATTCGGGAATGGGATACCCTGCTCACGAAGTTGAGCCAGCTTTTCACGGCGGGTTTTCAGTTCATTATTAAGGTCAATTGCCTCATCGGCACGTTGTGCTTGTTGTTCAGACATGTTGGTTCCTCATAACCCTGCTTTCATACTTGTTTCGATAAAGTGAACCTGGCCACTCTCCTGCGCACAATCGCTCTCAGGCATCATCGTCAAATATCGAGCGATAGAATGTTACTTAACCAGGTCTAATTTCAGTCCGATATCACTCAGACACAAACAAACTAAAGTTATTTCATCGACTTTCTACACTATTACCAGAATATCCTCCTAACTATGACGCAGTGCAAGGAGCAGGCTTACACCTGCTCTCTGTATGGGTAAAAATTAATCGCCTCGGGATTCATGCAAACACGGGACCGGTGGGGAAAACAGCAGCCGGGCTGCGATAACCAACAGCACAATCACCGCCACGCAGCCAATCGTCCATTCGCCCATTTGCGAGAAAAAGTGCTGGTAAGCGGCAATTGCCGTTTCACTGATATGTGACTCGGTAGTCTGTTGCGCCACCAGGCCCGCCAGCCAGTTCGCGACGGCACCGGTCGCCAGCATATAGATTCCGGTCAACATGCCGGTCACGCCCGGCATATTCAGACGGGTGATCTGCGCCATAGCCACTGGGTCAATAAACAGTTCGGCAAAGCCCATCAGCGCCAGCCCGCCCACCATCAGCCCCATCGAAGCGTGACCGTCGACGGTGCCATGACGAGCATTGAGCGCCAGCAGCATAAATCCGCAGCCCATCATCAGCAGGCCAAAGGCAAATTTCAGCCACACGCGAAGCACAGAACGGGTCTTTCCTTCCGGGCGAATCAGCCACGCCAGCACCACGCCACCCGCCATGACGGCAACCGCGTTAACCGACTGGAACAGCGCCGTCGGCACTTCAATATTGAGCAAGCGGCGGCTAACAAAGTTGTCGATAAACAGGCTGATAGAGCTTCCGCCCTGCTGGGCCAGAACCCAGAACAGTGTGCCCGTCAGCATCAGCAGGACGATTTGCCACAGCGCACGACGGTGCTGCGGCGATGACACCATGATCCGCGCCACCATCTGGGCCGCAAAGAGACACACGATCGCCAGCAGATAACCGGCCCCGTTATTTTCGAGTAGCAGCGTGAAAAACACCGGTGCCACACACAGCATCACCACCAACCAACCCCAGGTTGGCAGCACAAACTTCACCGCGCACAGCGCCTGTTTGTCGATGCCACGGGTGTGGCTGAAATGGCGATGTCCGCTTAAAAAAATCAGCAGGCCGATAAACATGCCGATCCCCGCCAGTGCAAAACCGATATGCCAGCCATACCACTGCGCCGTCAGTCCACAGGCGATCGGGGCGGCAATCGATCCTACGTTCCCCGCTGCGTAAAGCAGCGAAAAACCGCCGTCGCGACGAGGGTCGTCAGCGGCGTACAGTTCGCCGAGCAGGCAGCTGATATTGGATTTGAACAGACCATAGCCACAAATAATGATCGCCAGCGCGAGGTACAAGCTCCAGATTGAATCAGATTCAAAGCCCAGCACCACATGGCCGAGCGTCATCAACAGCGCACCGGCAATGACCGCCGTGCGATTGCCGAGCAGGCGGTCGGCAAGCCAGCCGCCAAGAATGGGTGTTACGTAAACCAGAGAAGCGTAAGCGCTGAAAAGACTGATGGCGTGGCTGTCATCAAAGCCAAGCTGATGGGTGAGATAAAGGATGAGTAAGGCACGCATGCCGTAAAAGCTGAAGTATTCCCAGATTTGAATCGCGACGATGTAATAGATCGCGCGCGGCTGTGAGGGTGTTTTCATGAGGTCTCCTTGCTGCGTGAAAAAAGGGAAGTGGCAAGCCACTTCCCCTGGAGCTTCAATTACTTGTTGTTTTCTTCTTTCAGCACTTTAACGGTATAACGACCATCCGCCTGGCGATATGCGCCATGGATATCGGTTTCGAAGCCCGGATAATGAGCGCCGATTTCGCACAGCATCTGCAAGAATTCCAGCACCGGACGGCTCTCTTCGGTGATCATTTCACCTGGCATGACCAGTGGAACACCTGGAGGATACGGCAGGATCATGTTGGCATTAACGCGACCGACCATCTCATCGAGATACACTTCTTCGGTTAGGCCATGCAGCTCTTTCTGGAAAGCAACGAACGGAGTCACCATCATGCTTGGCAGCACTTCGAAGGCGCGGAACATCAGATCCGGCAGGTTGTGATGCGCAATCAGTTTGTGAATGTTCTGTGCCAGTTCCTGAATACGCATGTTTTCATAGAATTCAGGATCTTCACGGTACAGAGATGGCAGCATGTTTTTCACACGCAGGTTCAGGTCGAACGAACGTTTGAAATCGGTCAGCGCACGCAGCAGGCTCAGTGCTTTAGTTTTGTCGATACCGATGCTGAACAGGAACAGCAGATTGTATGGACCGGTTTTCTCAACAATGATGCCGTGTTCGTCGAGGTATTTCGACACGATGCTTGCCGGAATACCGAACTCATCCATGGTGCCGTCTTTCTTCATGCCCGGAGTCAACATAGTGACTTTGATCGGGTCAAGGTACATGTGTTCGTTATCGATGTTTTTGAAACCGTGCCATGCGCTGTCAGAGCGCAGCGGCCAGCATTCCGCACCATCGATATGCTCTGGCTGCCAGACGTCGAAGAACCAGCCTTCAGATTCCCCTTTCAGGCGTTTGATCTCTTTACGGAACTTGATAGAACGTTCAATAGAGCCATCAATCAGACGCTTACCGGAATTGCCTTTCATCATCGCAGCGGCAGTTTCGGTAGAAGCAACAACACCGTAATGTGGAGAAGTGGTGGTGTGCATCATGTAGGCTTCGTTGAAGGTTTCTTCGTTGATATCCCCTTTCACGTGGATCATTGAAGCCTGAGAGAACGCCGCCAGCAGTTTGTGCGTAGACTGGGTTTCATAAATCACCTTCCCTTCCACACGGCCACCGCTCATCCCGCATTTACCGGCATAGATTGGTGAGAAGTTGGTGTATGGCACCCACGCGGAGTCAAAGTGGATAGATTTAACATCCAGGGTTTTCTTGATGAAATCAGTGTTATACAGCAGACCATCATAGGTGGAGTTGGTGATAACTGCGTGCACCGGCCAGGTCGCATTCGGCGTCTCTTTAACGCGTTTTGCGATAGTTGCGCGCTGGAATTCGCTCTGTGGAATACCACCGAGGATCCCGTAAGCGTTACGGGTTGGACGGAAGTAAATCGGCGTAATGTTGCTCATCATCATCAGGTGAGTCAGAGACTTATGGCAGTTACGGTCAATCAGTACGGTGCTGCCCGCAGGTGCAGAGTACATACCGACGATTTTGTTCGCGGTTGAAGTCCCGTTGGTCACCATATAGCTGCGTTCAGCGTTAAAGACGCGAGCGATGTACTCTTCTGCTTCTTTGTGCGGGCCGCTGTGATCCAGCAGTGAACCCAATTCAGAAACCGAAATAGAGATATCTGATTTCATGGTGTTTGAACCAAAGAAATCATAGAAGATGCTGCCTACCGGGCTTTTCTGGAATGCAGTACCGCCCATATGGCCTGGCGTACAGAAAGTGTATTTACCTTCGCGGACATATTTGAACAGCGCTTTGGTCAGTGGCGGCAGAATCGTGTCGATGTACTCATCGGTGTTCTGTTTGATTTTATTTGCGATATCTTCCGCAGCACCCAGCGCATATTCGAAGAAGCGAACCTGTAAACGCAGGTCGTTCAGGCTAACGTCCAGTGTGGAGTAGGTATTAGCGAATGCGTACAACGGCATGTACTCGTTGCATTTGCTGATCTCTTCGCACAATTCCAGATTGTATTTATCCCAGTCGAAGATCACGCCGCACAAACGGGCGTTGTTTTCGATAAGCTTCAACAAATCTTCGCGGTCGTTTGGATAAACAATGCGGAAGTCCAGGCGTTCAAGGGCGCGATGCAGTTCACGGATAGGCTCTTCTTTAAAGTAGACGCCCATGTGATTCATGATTGCGATAACGTTCATAGTAGAATCTCCAGATATGGGGAGCCCCTCCCATCACGGTGTGACAGGTTCAGGAAGGCGCTCCAGGAAAAGGGGTTAGTGATTAATGCGCGTCAGCGGTTGAGCTGTCGGTGGCGTCGTTAGCGTGTTGACGCTGGTGCATTTTGCGACCGTAGAACATCAGGATGATCAGGCTGACGATAAAGGTTCCGGCCAGTTCGAAGGAACTTGCACCCATCAGGGCGATGAAGCAGAACGCGCAACCCAGTACAGAACAAATCAGGCTCACGAAGTTGCGAATGTTGAAACCTTCGAAGCGAATCAGGTCAACGCAAGAGTAGAAGTAAGGCAGCATGGTCAGCAGTACCGCGATACCGGTCAGTTCACCGAACAGGTCAGAAGCTTTACCGCCGCTGGAGTTCATCAGCGTGATCAGTACCATCAGCGCCGTCATTTTCACCGCAGCCAGCAGCAGACCTTTCTTCGGAATACCGTTGTTATCCACTTCGCCGTAAATTTTCGGGAAGTTACCGTCGCTTGCAGCACGAACACCCGCCTGGCCTACCAGCATCATCCAGGAACCCAGAGAAGTCAGACATGCAAAGGCAGTGAATGCGGAAACCATCGGAGCTGCCCAGCCGCCAAGGATAGTTGACGCACTGATAGCGAACGGAGCACCTGATGCCGCCATCTGAGCCGCAGGATACATACCGGCAATAACTTGAGTTGCTGCAATGTAAACGATACCCGCCATCGCCGTTCCCAGCATGGTTGCCAGCGGAACGGTACGTTTTGGATTTTTCACCATACCGGTACTCACGGCGGCGGATTCAACACCCACGAAGGCCCACAAGCAAAGCAGGATACTTTTAATGACCGCGTGGCTGTCAGTGGTATTGGAGGTGTTCCAGTTTGCCTGATAGGTTGCCGCATCAAACCAGTGCCAACCCACAATGGCGGTAATCAGCACCGGAATTAATACCAGTACCAGACCAATGGTTGTCAGACGACTGACCCAGGTACCGCCGAGCATATTTACAAAGGTAAATATCCATACGATAGCAATACACGCCAGACCGGCAGGAATGGGGTCATTCAGAACCGGGAAGAAAGTAGAGAGATAAGAAACAGCGGTAATACCGATTGCCAGGTTACCAATCCAGTTTGCGTGATAATAAAGCACACCGGTCTGGAAGCCGAATGCGGGAGATATTTCCCCGGCATAGGCAATTGGGCCACCTTGTTGTGGATTCTTGGTTGCCAGTCGGGCATAGACATAAGCCAGAGACATCGCACCAATAATTGAAATAACCCAACCCCAAATAGCAATACCACCAATACCTGCGAGGTTAGCAGGTAATAATGCAATACCGCTCCCCATCATATTACCGGCGACAACGCCGGTACATGCAAATAGCCCGATCTTCTTGGCAGAACCCATGTTTGCTTATCTCCTAAGTTTATTTGGGCGGTACAGGCAATCCTGGTGAAACATGTATTGGCCCGACCCACTGCCGATAAGGTTACTGATTCAGAAAAAATAAGTCCTAAAGATAAAGTGAAATATCACCAAACATCAGACAAATGATAAGTTGAGCTTTTTCAATTAACATATAAGGATGACATGCTGATATCAAAAAAACATAAACAACGTTTATTTACAGTAACTTACAGCACGCTTACTGAGTTAAAATTGTGTTATGTTATTGCCGCAAAAAGATAAACATAGATAACAATTGGGTTGCTCATGAGAAACATAAGTTTAACCTCATCATGTCCAATATCCTGAACATGATGAGGGTTTACTTATTCTGAAGCGAGGAAGTTGTCGAGATAAGGAACAACGTTGGTCACAGAGGTCTGGAATACAGCGTTTTGAATCCAGTAAAAGGTATTATCACCCGGACGTAAATTGAAAGCCGTCAGATAAGCATCTGCCGCTTCACGGTTCTGGCCTTTCATCTCGTAGACTTTACCTAGCAGCACGTAATTCATCCACGACATTTCCATCTCGATGCTGGTATTAATGGCACTGTATGCCTCATCGATTTTCCCCTGACCTAACAGATAGACCGTTTTAATTTGATAATAAACCGCCAGATCTTTAATTCCCGGCATCTCCCCTAGCTGTTTTATTTCGGCATACAGCGTATTGAGTTGTTCTTTATCCAGCGTCTGTTGCGAATGGCGTAATACATCCACCAACATTTTCTCCGCAAAAGCGTATGAAAAGTCAGGTGAGTCTTTAATCACATCATCAAGCACCTGGCTGGCTTTATATAATGAATCCACATCACCATTCATTAATAGCTGATGCGCCTGGTAAAAATGCGTTATTGCCGAGCTATCTGACGGCTGATAAAGCTTGAGCATAGCCTGCATGCGTTCTGGCCACGGCTGTTTCAGGGCTACCGACAGGCTACTCATCAGGTCGCTTTGGATCGTCAATTGGTTGTCGCTGGTGATGAAATAACGCTTGTCCATCATCGTTGAACCGTCGGCGTTATCCACCAACTGCACGGACATAAAGCACTGCTGCGCGCGATAGTGCCGCTGGTTGACGAACTCAATGGTCAGCGTTTTACCTGAGCTGCTTGGCTCATTGGTGTTGTAGTTGGTTTTATCATGCACCATAAAGGTGGAGAACGTGTTCAGCGAGGTTGTCATCAGGCTGCCCAGCCCGACCGCCCAGGCGTCCTGCGATGCCCAGTTGGTACAGGTGCCGCCCTTGACCAGATGGATATCAATATCCCGCGGATTCAAAAGCAAACGGGCTTTATTGCGCGGTTTTGGCGAGTCTATCGTCGACAGCGCAACCAGTGCGACACACGTCCCTAACGCCAGCAGAAACAGCAGCCAGACCCAAAAGGTCGAGGCACGCTTAGGCTTCTGCGGTTTCACGGATGGCGGCAAGCCTTGCGGTATTTCTACGGCAGACGCGGGGTCAGAAAGATCCGCAACCGCTGCAGGCGCCGATTGCGCAATAACAGGCGCGGGTACTTCACCCTCTTCCGTACACCAGACAACCGGCACCGTCAGCTTATAACCTCGCTTCGGCACCGTCGCGATGTATTCCAGGCTACAGTCTCCGCCATCTTTCAATGACTTGCGTAGCTCGGAAATACTCTGCGTGACGACGTGGCTAGTGACCACGTTTCGCGTCCAGACGTTATCGATAAGCTCATCCCTGCTGAGCACCTCATCAGGGTGGCGGGCAAAGAAAACCAGAAGATCGATTAAACGCGGTTCAAGAGTAAGCTGACGTCCCTTCCGGCTGATTTGGTTATCAGAAGGTGTTACCAGCCACTCCCCCACACGAACTACAGGTTGTTGCATAAAAAAGGGCCCAACGAGAAAAGGCCGGATGATAACACAATTCCACCCCCTATTTTTGATAGGGGTCATTACCTTAACGCGTTACATATCACTATGTTTATTAAATATAAACGTTTTTTATATCTAAAAATGATAAAAAACGCCGCATTAACAACCGCTAAAATTCTTAAGGCATTTCACCCTTCCGCGAGCCGCTCCCCCGTCTGCGCATCGAACAGATGAACCGCTTCACTGTTGGCTTCCAGATACAAAGTCTGGTCGCCACTGGCACGAATACGCCCCGCGAACTGAACATGCAGTGGGAAACCGCTCCAGTCGATGTGCAGCAAACTGCTCTCACCGGTGACTTCCAGTAAGCGCAACGTTGCTGCTGGCAACTCACTTTGCGCGACGGGTTTTATATCGTGCGGACGCAGCCCAAGCGTCACGGGTTCGCCTTCACTGTTATTGGCCTTGCGCGCCCATTTCTCCGGAAGCCGGAACCACAACTGATTGCAGGCCACGCCCGGTTTTCCGTCGATATTCTGGAATACGCCTTTTAGCAAATTCATTGGCGGCGAACCGATAAACCGGGCCACAAAAGTGTTCACCGGCCTGTCGTAAATCGACAAGGGGTCGCCCTGCTGCACGATAAAACCGTCTTTCATCACCACGATATTATCGGCAAGCGTCATCGCCTCGATCTGATCGTGCGTCACGTACACCGTGGTGGTACGAAACTGCTGATGCAGCGATTTAATTTCCGCCCGCAGTTCCATGCGCAGTTGCGCATCCAGGTTGGACAGCGGCTCATCGAACAGAAAGACTTTTGGGTTACGCACCAGCGCACGCCCCATCGCCACACGCTGGCGCTGGCCGCCGGATAAATCTTTCGGCAAGCGTTTTAGCAGATTGCCAATGCCCAGCACGGTCGCCGCCTGCTGCACTTTCGCCTCTTGTTCGGCTTTGGGCACTTTCTTCACCTGCATGTGGAAGGCCATATTCTCAGCAACCGTCAGATGCGGATAGAGCGCATAACTTTGAAACACCATCGCGATATCACGGTCGGCAGGGTCGAAATCATTGATTTGTTGCTTATCGAGCAAAATGTCACCGTCAGTCAGTGACTCCAGCCCAGCCAGCAAGCGCAGCAACGTCGATTTTCCACACCCTGACGGGCCGACCAGCACGGTGAAGCTGCCGTCCGGAATGGTGAGATTCAGGGGTTTTAGCACCTGCACTTTGCCGTAATTCTTGGCGACGTTTACCAGTTCAACCAGAGCCATTCAGGTCTTCTCCACGAGGCCAAAAAGCGATTGCCAGTCAGGATAACGGCGCGGGGAACTGCTGATCGCACACCCCGCCACGCGCACACCCCATTGCAGCGCCGTGGCGAGGGGCAGCCCATAGATCAACGCGGATAAAAAACCGGCATTGAAGCTGTCCCCGGCACCAATGGTGTCGACCACCTCAACCGGCTGCCCAGGCTGATGCAGTGCAAGATTCGCCGCCCATAAACGCGCCCCATCCGGCCCACACTTCACGACGCAAAATGCATTATTTGGCATTTTTGCCAGCAAGCGCCGCGCGGCCTCATCAAGCTGAGAAGAATCTGCCAGTCCCAGAGTTTCGACTTCATTGAGCAGCAGCGCATCACAAAACGGCAGCCATGTTGCGGTTTGCTCACGCAGGGCATTGCTCCAGTCCTGCGGTGGCCAGCCACTGTCGACGGCAACGAAATATCCGCGATCTTTTAGCGTTGCCAGCAATTGTGGGTATTCGGCATACAGCGCAGTACACAGCCAGGTGCCGCACAGTAACACCCAGTCGCCAGGCTGTGCGGTTTCAGGGATCTGCGCCAGAACATCCTGCATAGAAAGACGGACGATGTGTCCCTGGTTACTGAAAAAGGTGCGCTCGTGGTCGGGATGCGTCACGCCGAACGTCAGCGACGTTTCGCACTCATAGGTTGGCCAGTGTGGTGCGCTTTCAGGAAACAGGCTCGCCAGCCAGAAGGTGAACTGATCGTGACCTTGATTGGCGACTAAACGGTAAGGCGACTCCAGTGCAGCCAGCGCTAACGCGCAATTTCCAGCGGAACCACCGGGGCGCAGAGAACTGCTTTCAAGCATCGCTTCGGTGCCTTTTTTCGGCCATTCACGCAGCGTACTCATGATCAAATCCACATTAATATTGCCCACCACGTACAGCGTGGCGCGGGTTTCTGGTTTCTTCATTATTTTGCATTTCCCATGATGCTGGCATTCATCCTTTACTGCCGCCGGCGGTGAGCCCGCTCACCAGCGTTTTTTGCAGCCAAAGAGCAATAAACAGCGGCGGAATAGCCGCAAGAATACCGACGGCGGCAATCAGGCCGTCATCGGTGGCACGCCCGGCGGTGAAACCCGCAATCGTGACCGGTAATGTCTGGGCGTTAATATTGTTAGTAAATAGCAGCGCGTAGAAAAACTCATCCCAGGCCAGCAACCAGCCGAACATGGCCGAAGCACCGAGTGCGGGTTTCGCCAGCGGCAAAGTTATCCTCAGTAAAACCTGCCAGTAGCGCAACCCGTCAAGACGCGCGGCCTGCTCAATATCAATGGGCAGAGCATCAAACTGGTTTTTCAGCATCCAGGTCAGGAACGGAATGATCATCGAGCAATACACCAGAATCAGCCCAATGTGCGTGTTGAGCAGCGCCAGCTTTTCCAGAATAAAGTACAGCGGCAGCACGAACGCCACCGGAGGCACCATGTAAATCGCAAGCCCGCCAAACAGCCAGATATCGCGTCCGGGATAGCGTGAAAAACTGTACGCCGCAGGTATCGCCAGCAGCAGCGAAATTAGCGTGGCACCGCAGGCCACCAGCAAGCTGTTGCCAAGGGCATGCAGGAACAAAGCCCCCGGTTGCCCCGCTTCCAGGGTCAACAGACTGGCATAGCGGCTGAAATCCCACTGGCGCGGCAGCCACTCCAGCGGAACGCGGGTCAAATCCTCCGCCGAACTGACGCTCATCAGAAACATCCAGAACAACGGCGCCAGAATAGACACGGCAAGAAGCGCTGCGGCAACATAGCGCAGAATAAGCCGGATTTTCTGTTTCATTCGATGCCCCCCGAACGACGCTGGCGTAACAACATCACCATATAAATCAGAATCAACACGGCACAAATCAGCGTCATGAGTATCGCGTAAGCGGCCCCGCTTCCGGCGCGCAGATAACTGAAAGATTCCTGGTAGACAAAGAAACTCACCGTTTTTGTACTGTCCAGCGGCCCACCACGGGTCATCACGTAGATGATGTCGAAAACTTTAAACGCGTCGATAGTGCGTAAAATCAGCGCCACTGCCAGCGGGGCGGCAATCGCCGGGAAGGTGATTTTGCGAAAACGACGGAAGGCCGATGCCCCGTCCAGGCGTGCAGCCTCATATAAATCGTCTGGGATGGTCTGTAACGCGGCCAGGACCAGCAGTGTGACCAGCGGATAGTTCTTCCAGATATCAGCGAACATCACTGCATTAATGGCGGACGACGGGTCGCCAAGCCAACTGCGATAGTTATCAATCACCCCTGACTGAGTTAACAAGGCGTTGATGCTGCCGTAATCCGGGTTGAAATTCAGCCGCCACATGGTGGCGTTGACGATAGTCGGCAGCGCCCAGGGTAAAATAACCAGCACCCGCAGCACGCTACGCCCCCAAAACTGCTGGTTGAGCAACAGCGCCGTTAGCACGCCAATAATGCCTTCGAAAATCACCGAAACTGCGGTGAAGTACAGCGTTCGCCAGAGTGCCTCGCGAAAGTCGGGGTCCGTCAGCGCATAGAGAAAGTTTTCGCTCCCCACCCAGCCTGGTGCTGTGCCATCGCCAATCAAACCTGCATCGGTAAAACTGAGCCACAGCGTGCGCACGAGCGGCCAGGCGGTCAGCAAAAACATCATGATCAGCATGGGTGCGAGGAGCAGCCAGGCTTGATGTTTCTCTCGTTGGCGTAAAGTCAGCATATAAATTCCCGGCCCGTCATCGTTCACCCATGACGGGCATTTTGGCTTTTACAAAACAGCTATACCCTAAATAATTCGAGTTGCAGGCAGGCGGCAAAGGAGCTTATCCCCAGGAGCTTACTTGAGTAAGTGACTGGGGTAAGTGAGTGCAGCCAACGCCCCTGCAGCTTGAAGTATGACGGGTATAATTAACGCAAACGATCGGCTGCTGTCGTTGCCGCCTCCATCCCCTCTTTCGCCGGGGTTTTCCCCTGCAAAACGGCCTGGATGTTTTGCTGCAATATATTCGACAAACGGGAGTAATCCGCCGTCACCGGGCGAGAGAGCATCACGTTCAACGAGGTTTTCGCAGCGGCAATCAGCGGCTCCTGACCTTTCTGTACAGCCGGATCGTCATAGGACGATTTCCAGATGGGCAGGCTCAGCTTGGCGTATTTGTCCTGAACCGGCTGTGAGGTCATGTAGCTGATGTATTCCCACGCCTGATCCGGGTGTGCGCTAGCTTTAGCGATGCCTAGCCCCATCGAACCGTTCACGCCAGCCGCACCGCCTGCGGTTTCACTTGGGGCTGGGATCACGCCAACATCACCCGCGACTTTGCTCTGTTTCGGGTCGTTCGCCATGTTGTACATGTACGTCCAGTTCAGCGCGAAAGCCGCATCACCGTTGGAGAAGGACTTGCGCACGTCCTCTTCCAGATATTCGCGGGAGTTCGGGTTGGTCAGCCCTTTATCCAGCGTCTGTTTCATGTAATCGATAGCTTTCATTGAGCCCGCATTGGTGAAGTTCAGCTTACCGTCTTGATAGAACTCACCTTTAAACGCCGACACCAGCGTCGTGTAGTCGCACAGCAACGCTTCAGACTGCGACCAACTCCAGACCAGCGGGTATTTCACAATGCCTTTTTCTTTCAGGATCGCAGACTGCTTCTCAACATCAGCCCAGGTGGCGGGCGGCGTGGTGATCCCCGCTTTTGCCAGCATCGCTTTGTTGTAATACAGATATTTGGTATCGAGGATCCACGGCATCCCCCAACGTTTGTCTTTGTAGGTCACGGTAGAGATCGCGCCGTCAAAAATTTTACTGCTCACATCAGCCGGAATACGGGTCGTCACGTCCTGCAACAGGCCAAACTTGTTAAATTCCGCAGGCCAAATAGCGTCAAAAAGCACCACGTCATAACCTTTGTCCCCCGCCCCTCGCGCCGCGACAATTTTGTCGTGCAGGGCTTCGTAAGGGACAAATTCCAGATTCACTTTGATATCAGGATGCTGTTTGGTGAAGTCGGCGGTCATCGCGCGGATATCCGCTTCGCTGTAGGCTGCCTGAGTCATAAACAGCGCACTGAGCGTGGTTTCAGCAAGCGCGCTGGCGGTGTATCCCATCGTGAGTACAGAGAGGGCGCACAAGGTGGCCGCAGGGGTAAATCGTAGGCTCATCGTCATTCTCCGAAACAGGGTTAAGTTGATTAAATCAATTTGATTGCTTTAATTGACTAAAAAAAATGGCCCGGCCTTGAAGCCAGCCCTGCGTCCCTGCCGAATGATGTATTGCTACTGGAGTGGTACAAGCAAAATCGAAAAGCTTCATAATGAATAGTAACTGGCGAACATCATTAACATGGCAATAACATTCAAAGCTGTGATGCCACCGTCAAATTCAATTCATTGTATTTCTACCCTAAATAATTCGAGTTGCAGCCCCCCCTGCAGCTTGAAGTATGACGGGTATATAAAATCAATTTGATTGCTATATTACTGACATGGTTTCGCTACTGGGTACATGGCCGTGATAACCACTTCTGGCACCAATCTTGAACACGCCCGCGCCCACAATCGTCGGGTCGTCATTGAAGCTATCCGCCTCAACGGGGAACTCACCCGTGCTGAAATCGCCCGACTCACGTCACTCACGCCCCAAACGGTGTCCAACATCGCGACCGAACTCGAACAGGTCGGCATTTTGTCCTCACACCTGCCGCGTCGTGCGGGCGGGCGTGGCCAACCCGCAACGCCACTGACACTCAATCCTGATAGCGCCTATTCCATCGGCATCCATCTTGATCATCAATCGCTGCTGGTTGTGCTGGTTGATCTCACCGGGCAGGTCCGCTTTCGCAAACTTGTCCATGTGCAGAAACCTCAGCCTGAACCCACGCTTGCCCTTATCGATCACATACAGCAAGAAATGCGCCAACAGGTGAAAATCGACTGGCGAAAAATATTAGGCGTCGGTGTCGTCATGCCCGGTCCCTTTGGAGTTGAAGGTATCTCCTCACAAGGGCCAACCACGCTCCACGGCTGGGATAATGTCGATATCGAAGCGCGTTTAAGTGCGTTAACCGGGTGGCCGGTGACGCTGGAAAATGACGCCACGGTCGCCGCCATTGGCGAACGTTTTCACGGTGTCGCCAGGCAATTATCCTCATTCGTTTATCTGTATATCGGCACGGGCCTGGGGGCGGGGATCTTTACCGATGGGCGCATTTACACCGGGCATGCACACAATGCGGGCGAAATCGGCCATATGGTGGTGCAACCGGGCGGCCGTGACTGTTATTGCGGGAATAAAGGCTGCCTGGAACGCTATGTGTCGTTGCAGGCGGCGTACGAAGCCTGTGATCTCGACCCGATGACGGCCATGCCTGAAGATTTATTGAATGTCGATGAAACGCAAATCGAGAGTTGGCTGGATACCGCCGTCGAACCCGCATGCCAGGCGATTAATATTATGGAGTGTGTGTTCGATGCGCAGTGCGTGATTATCGGCGGGATGATGCCGCAACCGCTGGTTGAAAAGCTGATTAACCGCCTGACACCACTGTATAATTCCGTGCGCAGCCGATATCCGAAAGCGGCCAGAATTCGCATTGGCATGTCCGGCAGCGATACGCCCGCATTAGGTGCCGCCGCTTTACCGATATTCGATGAATTTAACCCTCAATATGAGGTTCTGCTGAAATAGCGGCGCGGAATAGCCAGGATATATAAATATGCGGGGAGCGGTGACAGTCCGCCCCCCTGCACCGTTTCTGTCTATCAACCCTCTGGCATAGCCGAAGAATGGTGCGTAGAGATTTTCCACTCTTTGCCATCCCACGCGTAGGTGAAGGTATAACGCGCTGAAACAGTAGACTTATCGGCGAAAGTAAACGTGTAGGTACCGGTATCTATCGCCTTATTACAGCCCAGGCGAATGGTACGGGTGTCTATTTTCCCGGTCGGTTTTTTCGCGAGGAAGTGCTCAAAATAGTCGATGCGTTCCGCGTCAGTTAAACGCGCCTGGTTAGAGACAGTTGGCAGCAAAACCGCATCGCTGAGGTAGTTCTCAGAAACCGTCTTCGCATTCCCCGTTTTCAGAGACTCGTTCCACTTATCAAACAAACCTTCTATTTGAGCTTTATCGACCTTCACACATTCGGGCGCAGGTGTGGATGCAGGTGCAGCAAAGACAGAACCGGAAAGTAGCGTGAGCGAAACGGCAAAACCAATGAGTTTATTCATTTTAATGATTCCACTATGAATTCACTGAATAGAATTAGCTGCATGCACTTAATGTGATAATTAGAGAAACCAAGAAGGGAAAAAATATTTAATACGATGAAATAATTATGAAATTTAGAATTATCGCCACGCGAACAGCGAACTAATATCTTCTTTATTGTAGTTCAGCATACGCTCACCTGCTCCCGGCGCTCATAATCACCGGCAAGCGGATTTGCCGCAGGGTAACGGCTGTATGATGTTTGACGTTAAACACGGCGGTTATCAGCCCACCACTGAACAAGACTCAACCACATGAGCACCTGTCGGAAGCACTATCATGCGTCAACATTCAGCCAAGTTTGCTGAATGTTGACGCCATATCTAATCGTTTGGTTTAGCTAATATTATTCATCCGGCCTAAATAATTCCATTCCCCTTTTTGCCCTTCAAACCAAATCCACATTTGTTTACATCCCTGGTCCGGAATAAATATTCTAAACTGCGGGTTTGGGCTTTGCGTGACGACAGTGCCAGAACATCCTTTGACGATTGTCTTCCCGACTTCTGTAAATTTCGTTGTCATAACCGAGCCGGGATAAATCTCACTCCACGTTCCATTACCGGCTCTTTGCCATGTTCGGATTCCTTTATTGAGGCCAGATGTATAATCAAACTGAAATGCCGTAACAGGTTTAGACTTTGTTACTACCACGACAGGATTAATCCATCGATACACATAGTTAACGGATTTAAAAGTAAATATGCAAAGTACACCAAACCCCAACACGACAAGCGCTAATGTTATTCCCGAGAGGTTGCGCCTCTCTGTATGCAGGAAATTCACAAACCGATAAGCACTTCTAGCAACCGGCCGTTCTATTTTCCGAACAAATCTCACCCGATGATTAAATTCCTTTTTATAGGGTTTATCCGTATACATTACTTTTGCGTTATCTAATCCATATGGCATACGTCTATTGTTACTTCTTGCAGGTAATGGTACCAGTGAGAAAATAACCAACAGTAATAAAATAACCGAGGGGGTAAGCGCTAACATTGCAGGCAACGCTTTGATTCCTTCATCTTTTAACGCACTCACTCCCGGAAAAATTAAATCACTCAAATCAAAATAAAACTGCCTGATCTGGATTGAGAATCCAGCATAGTAAAATGCGGCACCCGCAAGAGTTGACATCAAGAAATAAATAATAAACCAAAGACTGACAAGGTAAGTCACTCTCCAAAAAGTAGATTTAACTTTAACCCTCATATAAAGGAAAGAGGCAACAACACCGCTAAACAAAGCGATTGAAAAATAGCAAGAAAACATAATCAGCAAAGGTAAAACCTCAGATAAAACCCCAGAGACACCTTCTATCTCCCCTCTATAAACATCTCTAATAAACCCTGTTTTTACAAAAATGGAGACCAGACACCCAGCTAAAGAAACAATAAAGAGAAGAATCATTTTACTAAATATAGAAGGGAGTTTAACCCCTTTGTAAATCAAGGATGAAGAGACTCTATTAATATGGTTCATAACCACCATTGAAATAACAACTATTAACACACCGGTACCTACAGTAAAGTAAAGATCACTCACAATATCATCGATATTTTTAGACATAGAATCTAAATCATTAACATTAAGATATGATGTAATAAACTCAAATAAGTTATCTGAAACAAGAGATGCTGCACTAATAATTATGAATGATAAAGAAAACACCAAGCCGTAATTAACCTTCATCCAAAGATACCCACTGGCTAAATTTTCTTTTCTACTTTCAGAACCCGGATGGAAAGAAAATAACTGATACTTCTTGGCTTTGTTTTGAGACAAGCGTTCGATAATACTTTTCCTGTACCCTGTCTGCGCAGCCAGTTCATCAGTAAGTAACTCCCTGACACGGATAAAATGGCGAGCAATCAATGTGACCGCAATAATAAACATTACATTATAAAGTACATTAAACAATGATTGTGGTATTGCTTTTAAAAAGTAACTAACATATGGAGTGAGATGTCCTTGCAACACAAATGAATAATCTAACCATATCCCCCAATAATGAACTTCAGCAGTAATAATTTTTAACAAACTTAGAGAGATAAATGCATAAGTAAAATTAAGAAGGTAAGTAATATACCAGGCGTCTTTTCTGACAATATGTGCACATTCATGCGCCACCACACCAGAAATATCCTCACCTTTGTTAAAAGACATCAGTAAACCTTTTTCAAGGACAATGTAGGGCCTGAATAAGTTGTACTGATAAAAAGCATTTCTACCCATCGTTGAGGTAGTAAGAACACGGATATTTTTGACAGTGAGGTTTCTGCAAACACCCTCGCAAAATTTATTTACTGCTCGCTCATCCATCGGAAGTGGGCACACACCATATTTAATGTTGCGACTGACATTTCTGTATATCCCAATGGCAAGTGATAAGACAACAAGTATGCAAACATCATAAACACCTGAAGCAGCGACTTTATCATCCATAATGATTTGATGAAATAATACAAATGGTCCATATCCATAGTAAAAGATCAAACACATGATCAAAATTAATAAATTAACGCCAACTTTTGTTTCATCATAGAATGAGAGAGGATCAATTCTGTCCATACTTTACCTCGATTCAGCCAGGTATAGTTTAACAATAATTGCATTAGCAATTACTTCGGCCGTCTCCCGCGAAATTTTATTTTTCAGGCAATAAGCAAAGACTAATTTCCTCACCTCATCCGGTGAGTGATTTATTTTATACTCTACATTCTTAGAGTTAGAATGACTGTCTTTAAAGTATTCTTTTAATTTATCCAGACTTATTGACACCATTTTCTCAAGAAATACAGGTGCAATGATCCCGAGAACATACTTGATAATAAAAAACAGTTGCTGCGAGGTATATTGCAATACCTCTCCGGAATCGAAAGCCCCAGGAAGTTCTTCCATATTCTTCATATCATGAGAATTATAGACGATCTCGCTTAGATATTTTTTCTCCGTGGGGTCTACATCATCCAAAGCAATCGACACAATATCCCAGGCTAATAAATCTTTTGAATTGATATTCATAGCACCCTCGCGCAAACCATAGTCTGAATCAACAAGCGATAGCAGAATAAGCGTCAAACTCAGAGAATGTGAGTTAACTACAAGTATAGTTTGAGCGAAAATCGTGGATCTAATAGAAAAATATTATTTTCCTTTATCCACTCAGCATTTTATTTGAAGTATCGATGAAGAGGGTTTCTTCATCGATATCCTTCAATCATCCATGTCACTGATGGGTCACTTAATCTGTCCGATTTGCTTGCGGATATGATGCTGCAACACTGCCAGCATACTGGCACCTGACAGGCCAATCATCAGCGCGCCATTCACCGCTTCCAGCGGACCCAGCAGTTTCCACTGAGGACTCATGACGATGTCGCCATAACCCAGCGTGGCGAAGTTTACGCCTGAGTGGTAAACGGCTTCTTTCAGCGTGGAGAATTCCCCCAGCCACAGGAACAACATTCCCCAAAGCAAAATCTGTAGCAAGTTCCCCATCAGAACGATAATGATGATACCAAACAGCGCCAACACCCCCGCGAACATCCCTTCTCGTTGGTGAAAGCGTTTGATGTAAAAACGAATACAGCCGATAGATACCCACGACTGCAACAGCATATTTAGCAGGATGACCGGCATCCCCGTCAGTAAAACCAGCAACATATTACTCTCCTGGGGTGGCTTCCACCGCGGGCTGGCCACTCGGGTGCCAGCGTTCAATAATCACAACACATGCCCAACCATAGAGGGCAACCGCTACATATAAAGAGCAACGCATGGCCGATGCCAACCAGACGTCTTTACCCGCAGCGCTATCCTGAATCGCCGGGCCAAACAAGATAAGGCAGGTGACCCAGGCATTACTCCAGAAAGAAGGCGTGAACCGGTTAGCCACCAGCCGCACCATGCGTCGGGCAACCCACAAACTGACCAGTGCCAGCCACAGCACCAGCATCAGTAGCGACGGCCAGATACTCAGACCAAACCACATCACCACCGCCAGCACCGCCCCCATCAGCGTCGAAAACACCAGCTCTCGCCCCACCTGCTTTGCTGCCAGCGTGTTGGTTTGCTGCGCCAGCATCACGGTCTTCATTACCGCCGGGATATAGAAAGCGGGGTTGCTCAAGGCCAGAAGCCAAACCGGTAACACAATCAGTACCGCGCGTAAGGCCAGTTGATGCGGAGAGTCAGGTGGAAGCGACACTTTCGTCGCCGCGGCTGGTGTGGGATGCGGAGGAAAGAGCGCCAGTGCAAACCGGTTAACCACCGTACCGATAATAATGCCGAGGCCCATCATCTGAGCGATGCCAATGGCGAGTGACTGTTCAATAAGACCCGCAATCGGAATGATGGTGACGGCCGTTATCAGCAACATCGCCTGAGTGCCTTTTCCCGCCAGCCCCATCAACATCAGCAGATATAGCAGCAAGCCGGTGAACAGCAATGCAGGCAGCGGATAATGCGTCAGTAAGGGCACCATCAACACCCCGCCAATCATGGTCGCCATCAGCACGATGCCAACCACGATCCCCTTTTTGATCGGTAACGGTTTGCCCTGACACAGCACAATCCAGGCCATGATGCACCCCAGATGGGGCATCGGTAGCGCGAGTCCAAAACAGACCAGCGCCGCGATGGCTGTTCCGAAGCCTATCCTCAGTACCGCGCGATCTCCGTTATGCATGGTGCAGCACCTTAGTAGATATACGAGAACAGGCTCATCAACCGGATGTAGATGCTACCTAAAAAGCTCATCAGGCCACTGCCGTTCGCGTACACCAGCACATCGGCTTGCCCGCCCACCCGTAAACCTTCGGCGGGGGGGAAGTCATCTTTAGAAAACGCAATCTTCACCGGGAAACGCTGCGCCTGACGCAACCAATCGCGGTTATTGTCGACCGTTGGCAGTACGCCCGCAGGCTGGCTTTGGGAGGCACTGATGCCATAACCGATACTGCGCACCTGCCCTGTGAAGATATGGCCGGGTATGCTGTCGAGCAGAATGGCGACTTCAGCACCAGGCTTCACGTTGCCAATGTTGTTCTCGGTCATGTCTGCGCTAATCCAGACATCGTTAATCGCCACCAGCGTCATCACCGGTGCGCCCGCCCCGAGGAACTGGCCAATATCAGTGCGCAAATCCGTCACCAGGCCACGGTTGGTGGCAACGACGACGGTATTTTTCCTGTCCAACTCGGCTTTATGTACCGCAGAACGCGCACTCAGAAGCTGTGAGTTGTTTTCACCCGCAAGGCCTGCCGCTTCAGTGGCACGGCGTACATCAGCCGCGGCGGCGGCCATCGAGCTACGCGCGGTTTCACGCGTGGCTTGCGCCACTTCAAGACGACGCACTGAAATCGTACCCGGGTCTTCCCGATACAGACGCTCCTGGCGTTCAGCATCTTTGGCTGCATTCTGGTAAGCGGCTGTCGCCGCCTGCAAACCGGCTTTGGCGGCAACAATCGTTTCAGAGTTTGCCTTGACCGAACTCAGAACCGTTTCATAATCCGAACGCGCTTTTGACAGTGCGATGTCGTAAGGCTCCGGATCAAGTTCGAACAACCGATCGCCAGGTTCCACCCGTTGATTGTCCTTCACATACACTTTCTGGATCTGACCGGAGACTTCTGCGGATATTGGGATCACAAATGCCTGAATTCTGGCCTGCGAGGTATAGGGCGTGAGCCTGTCGGCCGCTAAATACCAGCAGAGCAGTAAAACGATCACGGCGAGGAGCGTTAACACGCCGCGACGACTGGCTTTTCCCGCCGGGGATGAGGGTTCGGTCATTGCTGTTTACCTTCTTTAAGATCGGTTGCTGCTGGCAGAGGAGCATCAAGCAACGGGATCCAGTCATCCCGCTCACGTAAATGGGCGTCGGTTTCTTTGTCTACCAACGGACGCTGACGCCCTTTCTCCCAGCCACCACCCAGTGCTTTGTAGAGCGTAATCAGATCGCGCATCAGTGCGCCCCGGCTGTTCACCAGACGCTCCTGTTGATTGAACAACGCTCTTTGCGAATCCAGTACACGCTGGAAATCAGCCATCCCCTCGCGATATTGCGTATTGGCAATATCCAGAGAACGGTTAGCCGCCTCCCCGGTTTGGGTCAGCAACTCGATTTCATCTTTGCCATTGGCGTAAGCGGTGGCCGCATCGTCGACTTCACGCGCGGCCTGGAACACGGCATCCCGATAGCGTTCATGCAGTTGCAGGAATCGAGCGTCTTGTACCAGCACCTGATTACCGAGCCGCCCTTGATCGAGCAGATTCCAACTGAAGGTCGGCCCCGCAGCCCAGGATAACGAGTTGCTGCCGCCATTACGTCCGCTGATCCCGACGCTGCCGATAAGCGAAATTGAAGGATAGAGTTCGGCTTCTGCGACACCAATAAGCGCCGACTGAGCAGCCAGCTGGCGTTCGGCGACGCGCACATCAGGTCGACGACGTAACAAGTCGGCGGGCAGTTCGGACACCAGAGACAAATTGCCTTGAGGAAGCTCGCCTGTATTCGTCGCCATTTCTGGCAGCGGCCCTGGTTTTCGCGCCAGCAGCACGCTCAACGCGTTCTGACTCTGGCGAAGACTGGTTTCAAGCTGAGGGATACTGGAGAGCGTCGACAAGTATTGGGTTTTCGCTTGTTGCACATCCAGTTCGGCACTGTTGCCGCTCAGGAACAGTTTCTCGGTAATCTCGAGGCTTCGCCGCTGAATTTTGGCGTTGCTGCGCGTGATGTCCAGGCGCGCTTCTAGCGTGCGGATACTCACATAAATCTGCGCCACCTGTGCAGCCATCAGCACTTGAATATCATCGTACTGAGCAAGCGTTGCGAAGTAACTCGCATCGGCCGATTCAACACCGCGCTGGAATTTGCCCCAAAAATCAATTTCCCAGCCCAGATTGAAGCCTGCTCCATAGTTGGTGCTTGAAATGTAACGGTTATCACGGCGCTGGCCGCCAGTAATCACCTCACCACTTCCGATGGTTGCCTGCGGGCCAAGTAAGCTCTCAGCAATCCCCAGTTGGGCGCGTGATTCCAACAGACGCAGCCCCGCAATTTTCACGTCAGGGTTTTTGCGTAAAGCTTCATTGATAAGCGCCGTCAGCGTTGGATCGTTGAGTTGGATCCACCACTGATCGTAGTTTTGCGAGGATGTCCGGGAAGAGATACCCTGGGTTGATGGCTGCCACTGGGTCATTTCCGGAACTTTTGGGGCCTTATAATCAGGCCCCAGAACAGTACATGCGGACAACACCAGGCAGGCGCCCCCTGTTAACAGGAAGCGCCCAAAAAAGCTGTCATTGAGCATCTTTTCCGCTCGCCGCCAGGCCATCTGGACCCTGGTTGACCCAGGCCATGAAGATACGATAACCGATGGAAAGCAACGTCGCCCCGACGAACATACCCAGAATACCGCTGGCTGCCATACCGCCCAGAGCACCTAACAGCACTACAGGCATCGGCGCATCTACACCGCGTCCCAGCAGCAAAGGTTTAAGCACGTTATCGGCCATACCCGCAATCAGCAGCAGCACGGTAAAGACGACATTCATCACCATACCGTGATCGCCCGTCATCCACATGATGGCAATAGCCGGAGCCGTGACCAGGATAACCGGCACCTGAGCGATACCCAGAATCAGCGCCAGAACAAAGAAGATGCCCACAGCAGGAATGCCCGCTACGGCCATGACAATACCCGCCAACAGTGCCTGAATGAAGGCGACCCCGATAACCCCCATCGCAACGGCACGAATGGTGCCGGTACACAGTTTGGTCAACGCCAGGCCTCTTTGTGTATCGGTGATGCGTATGGCGATGCGATCGGCGCTCAGTGCACCTGCCGCTCCCCAGGCCATCATGATCCCGGCCACGATGAAGGAGAAGACAAAACCGAGCAATCCACCGCCCATACTCGCCAGCACGCCAACGACCTGTTTAGCGATGTCCCCCAGCTGTGGGCGATAGCTGCTGATAAGACCGGGTAAATCAGTCGAAGCCTTGAGCCACAAAACGTACACTTTCCCGCCCACTACCGGAATCGAGGCGATGTGAGCAGAAGGTGCCGGGATAACCAGGCTATCGCTGCTGACCCTTTCCACAAGGTGGCTTACGCTATCACCCAGTGAAGAGAGCATGGCGATAGTTGGCAACACGATTAATACGATGCCGAGCAGCACCAGTACCGTGGCAGCCAAACCTTGTTTGCCTCCCATTCGAGATGCAAAACGCTGATGCAAAGGATACAAAGTGACCGCCAAAATAAGCGCCCACAGCAACATATTCATGAAAGGTGAAAGGACGGTAAAACAGAAAGACCCTAGTCCCAGGATAAGAACAAGCTTGATGAACATATCCAGAAATCTGGCAACCAGTCTTTTCTCGACGACGGTGGATAGTTCGTTATTTTCCATGATGAGGTTATTCCAAATTTAATAGTGACCACGTAGTTATCCTGACCTGGCACAATAAAGGCAGGCCAGCGGATAGCTGGTATTGCATTAAAATAGGCGAGCGATTATTTCAGTGATAGGAATGAACTCAATACTCATTGAATTCATTCCACTATTTCCATGATAGAACAAACAGGCACACTTGCAAAGAATGGGCAGTACGGAAGGAATGAATAGTTTAATACCTAAAAACAAACACAAAAAACCATTCAATATAATCGTGATTTTGTTTTTACATAGTATTTATAACTACATTAAAGGTGATTAATCAGAATTAAAATCTACAAACAGCTATTTTTTATTAGCATGTGTTATGTAAGCAGTTGTAATGCTTTCGAACCGGAGGAAATACCACTAAATAATGAGAGAGATAGCATTTACAGCCCAGCACACGCCTGCGTTATATGCTTTACCACCCCTGATGACTTCGCTCTATGGGAATAGAAAAGTGGTCAACTCATACAAAGCCAAACGATAGAAACACTTACGTTATTCCGTTAGCACGGTAATTAAAAATCACCACTGAAGTGTAAAAAAATACAATGCATTTCTTATTTTTAAATAAACATTAATTATCTGGAATAAAATTAATTTATTACTCGGGCTTCACGTCCGGCAATGACAATAAAAACGGTCAAACTGATTTATTCTTGATGAAGGATGTCCCTCACGCAAATCCACCCTACAACAGTTTTCCTTTGGCGGGTTAGCGTCCCGCTCACAAAGTCATTAGAAACTAGCTTGTCGACGCTTAACGACTTAAACGGCATTGAGAAATGTCTATTCGTTTATTTTTAAACAATAAAAAACTGGCAAAACTCAAAAACTGGACCATAGTCAATAGCGTAGGGATCGCATTGTATTTTCCACAACCAATAAAATGAGGTTTGTCATGAAAATAGCGCAAGTCATTATTGCAACATTTGCTTTGGGCGCGGTGTCTTTTGGCGCCATCTCAGCTGAGTTGCTGACGAAGGAAGCGTATAACAGCCATAAAGATGAGTATGTGAAAATCGGCACTATCACCACCAGCGGTGAAACGGCACCGAGTGATGCCAAAGCTGAGCTATCCAAAAAAGCTGATGAGTTGGGTGGCAAGTTTTACGTTGTGACGTCTGCTGATACCGAGAATAAAATTCACGGCACAGCCGATGTATACAACAAGAAGTAAGCGCCGAACTGATTAACTGAAAATGGGCAACTTATGCGTTGCCCATTAGTCTGTTTTCCCGTCCCCCCCATAGCAGACCACCTTCCCTACCTATACCCAAAATAATTCGAGTTGCTTGAAGGCGGCAAAGCAGTGAATCCCCAAGAGCTTACTTGAGTAAGTGACTGGGGTGAGCGGGTGCAGCCAACGCATAAGCAACTTGAAGTATGCGGGTATAAATGCCTTATACTTTGCCATCCGCACTCGATTGAAATACCTGAACAACACAGGTATCTGGGTTTATCTGATGTATATATCAACCCGTTTTAGAATCGTGATTCACCTCTGCGCTTTTTTAGTGGTGCTCTACAGCCTGACCATGATCCCTCCCATGGTGCTGGCATTAATTGAGAAAGATCGCAGCCTGTTTGGTTTTTTTTATACGTTTATCATCACCTTTTCCCTTGGCGGGATAGGCTGGGCTGTTACCGGGCGCACAAACATTCAGCTTGAAACGCGCGATGGATTTATCATCATCGTCTTGTTTTGGCTGCTCTTTTCGCTTATCAGTGCGATGCCGCTCTGGCTTGATGATAGCTACAATGTGTCACTTGCCGATGCCATATTTGAAGGCGTTTCGGGCATTACGACCACCGGAGCCTCGGTTTTTAACGACGTCTCGGGCCTGCCAAAATCGATTCTCTATTACCGCGCACAGCTTAATTTTGTTGGCGGGTTAGGCGTTATCGTACTGGCCGTCGCGGTGCTCCCTCTGCTGGGCATTGGGGGGATGAAACTGTATCAATCTGAAATGCCGGGGCCATTTAAAGAAGAACGCCTCACCCCACGCCTTGCCGATACCGCGAAAAGCCTGTGGCTGACTTACTTGCTACTGGGTGCCGCCTGTACGCTTGCGTTCTGGCTGGCGGGCATGCCTTTCTTTGATTCGATTTGCCACGGCCTTTCTACCGTTTCACTTGGCGGGTTTTCGACCCGTACAGAGAGCATTGGCTTTTACGACAGCTACGCGATTGAACTGGTGGCGGGAGGGTTTTCGTTACTCTCGGCGATCAACTTCACGCTCTATTTTGTGGCTCTGTCACGCCGCAGTTTTAAACCGTTCCTCAAGAGTGCAGAACTGCGATTCTTCCTGTTGGTCGCAAGCATAGTCATTCTGATTATCACCCTCGAAGTCTGGCGCGCAGGAATGTACTCCCTGCCCGCGTCGTTTGTGCACGCCTTTTTCCTCACCAGTTCGATGATCACCGACAATGGCCTGGCGACGGCTGATTACGCCTCCTGGCCGGTACACACCATCGTTTTGCTGTTATCGGCCAGTTTTTTTGGCGGCTGCGTGGGGTCAACCTGCGGGGGTATTAAAGCGCTCCGTTTCCTGGTGTTATTTAAGCAAAGCCGCCATGAAGTGCATCAACTGGCGCATCCGCGCGCCATTATGAGTATTCGTGTTGGCAACTCGCCGGTTAACGACCGGGTATTGCGCTCGGTGTGGAGCTTCTTCTTCCTCTACGTCGTTTGCACCTGCTTTTTTATCTGGATGCTCAATCTACAGGGATATGACCTCTTAACCTCTTTCGCCACCGTCGCGGCATGTATCAACAATATGGGGCTGGGATTTGGGGAAACGGCCGCAGGATTTGGCACGCTGAGCGATAGCGCAAAATACTTGATGTGCGCAGCCATGCTATTGGGGCGACTGGAGATTTATCCGGTGTTGATTCTGTTATCAAGAACGTTCTGGCGCAGTTAACTGCCTGACGATAATCCTGCCCTTTTTACCGGGCAGGATACTTCCCTTTACACGCTAAGTTCACCCCAAACCAAATTGCCTTTATGGAAGGTGGCAGTGCGTGGCGAGATACGCGCGACGGCTTCGGCAGAACACGAAGCGTCCACCAGCACAAAGCTCGCTTCATCTTGCGCTTTTGGCCACACGCGTTCGCCTTTGTCGTTAAGCGGCAGCACATTGCCGGTGGCAATCGCCAGCGATCGGGAAAGATTCTCTTCACTCACGCGCATATAAAGCTGCGCATACAGGTTAGCTTTCTCCAGCATGTCGCCCAAACCATACGGCGACCAGTGGTCGATAACGCTGTCGGTGCCGGTCATCACAAACACACCCTTTTCTTGCAACTGCTTGAGCGGCATGTGCATTGTGCCAATCGGCACCGTCGATGCGATGGTGATGTGTTGCGCGGCCATACGCGTAGCAATAGCGTCCACTTCTTTTTCGTTCATCATTGCCAGTGCAAAAGCGTGGCTGATGGTCAGCTTGCCCTTCAGCTCCGGGGTTTTCTCAACGGTTTCAACCATATAATTCACCGCCGCGATGCCCGCAGGGCTGGTTTCATGCAGGTGAATATCCACGCCTTTTTTGTAGTCGATAGCAATCTGGAACATCGTATCTAACGATTTTTCCATCGCGCCGTCGACGTTAGTCGGGTCAAGCCCGCCGACGTAGTGAGCGCCCGCTTGCATCGCGTCACGCATCAACGCCACCGAGTTTGAATGCAGCAAACCATGTTGTGGGAACGCCACAATTTCACAGCTAAAACCGGCTTTGCGGCGTTCTAACACGGCTTGCAGGTTTTCCAGATTTTTCAGCCCGGAAACCGGCTCAACGTTGCAATGGCTGCGGGCAATGGTTGAGCCTTTCGACTGAATCAAATCAATCAGTTTTTCTGCACGTTCCTGGGTGACCGGTTGCAGTTCCGGTAACAGTTTTTGCTCAAGGGCAATCATATCCAGGATGGTGGTGCCTGCCGGACGCGAATGCACACGCCACGGCCCACCGTAAAACGTTTTATCCAGATGGATGTGCATGTCACGCATCGCGGGGAGCAGCAGTTTGCCCGACGCGTCATAGTGCGGCAGCGTGGCGTCTGGATGCTGTTTATTTGCGAGCAATGCCGCAATAACGCCGTCTTTAATTTCGAGCGTTTTCAGTTCGGTTTCCGTTCCCACGACATTCTGCCCGTCGCGCACAAACCCTGCTTCCAGCAGAACGTTGTCGAGGTAATAATGCGATTCTTTAATGGCACTCATGCGGTTATCGGTCTCACAAACGGTGGCTGCGGGTTTTGCAGCATACGCCATTGAACCGGTGGCACCAAAAAGTGCGCAGGCCGCAGCCACTTTTGTCCCACCGCTTAAAAACTCGCGACGGCTTTTTTCTGCATTATTCATCGATTTCTCCCGCTATTAAGCATTAACGATATGAGTCCCGGTTTCGCCACGCAGTGCGGCGGGTAATTTTTCCGGTGTAGTGATAATGACGCGCTTGCCGCCATTACGCAGGAACGCAAGGCTGGCAGTGATTTTCGGCAGCATGCTTCCCGGCGGGAAATGCCCCTGCGCGCTAAATTGTGCCATTTGCTCGACCGTCACTTCGTCGAGGGCTCGCTGTTCTGGCTTGCCAAAGTGAATACACACTTTCTCAACGCCGGTGGTGATAACCAAAATGTCCGCCTTCACTTCGCGGGCCAGCAGCGCGGTCGAGAGATCTTTATCGATAACCGCATCCACGCTCTGGTAATCGCCCTCCGTGGTGCGAATCACGGGAATACCTCCGCCGCCCGCGCCAATCACCACAAAACCTTGTTTGATAAGCGCACCAATGGCATCGGCTTCAACGATGCGTTGAGGTTCCGGTGAAGCCACCACCCGGCGGTATCCGCGCCCGGAGTCTTCGACAAACTGCCAGTCAGGGTGCACGGCTTTCAGCGCGTCACACTGCTGTTCGCTAAAGAACGCGCCAATCGGTTTAGTGGGATGGGCAAAGTTCGGATCGTTGGGGTCCACTTCCACTTGCGTAATCACGGTGACCGCTTTTTTATCGCCCTGTTTTCCCAGGCGATTATTGAGCGCTTGTTGAATCAAATAACCGATGCCACCCTGGGTATCCGCCACGCAGTTTGCCAGCGGTGTGAGCGGCAGCCCTTCTTTTTCGTGGGCGATTTCCGCACGACGCAAATCCAGCCCTACTTGCGGGCCATTGCCGTGTGTCAGCACGATGTCGTAATCCGATGAGAGCATTTCCAGCACTGTCTGAGCGACTTCTTTTACTGCGATTTGTTGATGTTCAACCGACTGGCTGGCGTTGTCTTTGATGATGCTATTGCCACCGATGGCGACGACGACGAGTTGTTTCATGTGTTTTCCTTGTAGGGTTGGTCGCCCTCACCCCGGCCCTCTCCCCCAGGAGAGGGGGAAACCTGGACAATCCCCTCTCCCTGGGGAGAGGGTTAGGGTGAGGGGAAAATTTAGCTATCTGAAACCGCAGTCACCGAAGTCGCCGCCGCTTCACGTCGGTCCAACACATGCTTCACCACAAACATTGCGCCCATCATCAAATACGCAGTGACGAACATCAGCGAACTGCCCTGCGCAATGCCAACCATCGGCGCGTGAATCACGCCAAACAGGGCCAGCAACGCACCGACTGCCGCCGCAATCGCGCCGCGTAACGGTTTGTTGATGATGGCGAAGATAGCCACGCAGCCCCACAACATACTGGCCAGCGGCGCGCCGTTACCCAAATGCACCAACCCTTGATAAAACACGCCTTTGTGAGCCAGCGCTTCCGGGCCGATTTTCGCCGCCGACGTTCCTGCGGCTGCCATCACGCTATTCACCATGGTCAACGCCCAGTTGGCTATCCACGGGAACAGGCAGATAAAGATAACCGGCACCTCTATTTTCGGCGTTTCACGCACCACCTGGTTGGCGGTGACCACGCCGATAAACACCAGAATCGGCACAATCGCAGTCATCGGAATAATGGCGAGCATGAACGCACCCAGCCCGAACAACGGCACGATAAACATGGTCACACCCGACGCCAGCGTATAACCGATACTTGCGCCCATCGCTTTCCAGCCTGCGTGACCGACATACACCGTGACCGGGAACGGGTTCCCCATCAGGCAACCGAGCGTTGACGCCAGCCCGTTGGTCAGCATGACTTTACGCGTGTTGTATTCATCCCCTGCGGCGTGAGCACTTTCGATGTTTTCCAGGTCGAAAATGTAGTTCGCCAGGCCCAACGGCACCGCGGATGCGAGGTAAGGCAGCGCATGTGGCAGGCCTTGCAGGAAGCTATCAACATGAATCGATGGCGGGTTAAACCCGAACGATGACATTGACGCTTTGATGGCTTCCGGACTTTGCAGACCTGAAATCCAGGCCAGCGCAGTACCGGCAACCAGCAGCAGCAAACCGGTCGGAATGCGGGCAAAAATAGGCTTTTTGCCAAACCAGTTAATGAAGATAAGCAACAGCACGATGAATGAAACCGTTGGCGCTTCGAAAGCCTGTAACATCGGGTTCATGGCTAACAACAGCAGCCCTAAACCAGACAGGCACGACAGCAACACGGTGCGGGGGATCATCTTGCGGATGGTTTCGCCAAGGAACGAACCGCCCACCAGAATCATCGCTTCAACAAAGCACCACACCAGGCCAATTTGAATCGCAAACTCGGCATCGCCCGTTTGCTGATAAACCGGCATCAGCACCAAAAATGTCACGGTAAAAATCGAAGGCGCGCTGGGTCCGGATGGCAGCGCGGTAACGTCTTTTCGCCCTGTCTCCTTTGCCAGTTGCAAACCAAACCATGCGTAGCACACGCTTGCGACCAGTACCGCCAGCCCGAAGGCTGGCGCAATACGTCCATAAACAATTTCAGTCGGAATACCCACAACGAAAATGAGCAATCCCATCATGGTCAGCAAGTTGGTCAGGTTGTTCGTCATTAACCCGAAATACGCTGCCCAGTCACCACGTTTCCACTCCAGCTTGATGCTATTCATTGCTGTTTCCCTCAGAAAGAGTAACGCCCGCTAAAGGCGAGCAGAGCCTTCTCAAAACATTCAAACGGCGGATGCACAATCCCGGCTCCAATCATGCCAATACCCGCATCTTTGTGGGCAATGGCCGTGTTGATAACCGGCAAAATGCCGCTGTCGCCCACGCGAGTAATATCAATGGCAGTCGGGACTCCCATAAACGACAGCAATGGAATGGTGATATTTGGGTTTTCGCCGAGGGTTATCTCGCGCATCTGGCGCGAAAAATCGATGGCTTCGTCCACGGTGCCGCCCACCAGTGCAACAATCGCCGGGGCCGTCGCCATGGCAAAACCGCCAATGCCGTAGGTTTCGGTTATCGCGCTGTCGCCAATATCCAGGCCGGAATCTTCAGGCTTGTAACCGGCAAACATCGGGCCGATCACCTGCTGCGCCGGGCCGGTAAACCAGTGACCAGGCAACCCGCTCACGCGCAGACCGAACTCCACGCCGTTACGCGCCATGGTGGTGACGACGGTGCTGTACTCGATGCCGTGCGCCGCGTCCATCGCCGCTTTACACATTGCCATCCACGTCGGGCCAGAGAAGTAGTCGCTGCTGGCGACAAAATCGAACACCTCTTTTTGCTGCGCCACGGTGAAGTCGGTCTGGATAATCCACGGCGTCAGCGCCTGAATCAGCAGCGTCGTACCTGCGTTGTTGCGGTTGTGGCACTCGTCACCCATATGCAGCGCTTGCGCCAGCATCAGACGTAAATCGATTTCACCTGCGAGCTTCATCGCATCGCGTAACATCGGGCCCAGCACGTCGCGCATCCAGATAAGACGGTCAATCACGCTCTGGTCGTTGGCACCCATGCGCAGGATCTTCGCCATCTGCTCGCTAAGGTTGGTGTAAGCGCGGTTGCCGTAGGTTTTGTTCTCGACGATGTGCATAAACATCGAAGCGGAAGTCACGCCCGCCATCGAGCCTACGCAGTCGTGTTCGTGGCAAGGCGAGAAGATAATTTCGCCCGATGCGGCAAGCTCTGCGGCGTCTTCCAGGTTTGCGGCCAGCCCTTCAAAGACTAACGCGCCAGTGACCGCGCCTTTCATCGCGCCGCACATTTTTTCCCAGGCAACCGGAGGCCCGGCGTGCAAAATCGTATTGCGGGTCATGCCCGGCACCACGTTGATCGCCTGGTCATAGCCAATCAGCACAGGATGGGACTGGATGATGCGCTCAACGGCTAGCTTGTTGGCCGCCGCTACTTTTTCCGCAAGTGCAGGTCCGGCAATGGCATCCAATGACTTAACCACGTCTAAATTGCCCTGCCCCGGCGGCGTCCAGTCCAGCTGAGTCACGGGGATGTTCTGCTTTTTCAAATCGTCACTAAACATCGCAATACCGACGTTAATCACGTTCAGCGGTTGGTTGAACAAACTCATTGTGCATTCTCCTTGCAGACAAACTCACGCGCCAGCAGACCGGTGTTGGTGCTGCTACTTGCCCAAATCACGCCAGCATCCGTCAGCATCTGGCACTGCTGGGCAAGCGAAGGGGTGTCCAAATCTGTGCCCAGGACGTAACCCAAAATCTCCAGGTGACGCCCATCGCGTGCAGCAATGGCTTTCGCTTCTTTGATGGCATCAAGCATCACGCCGACAGGATCTTCATGCGAGCCGTAACCCAGCACGAAATCCATCGCAATCACGCCGACTTCCGGGTCACGCGCTTCTTGCAGCAAGCGGCTGATGCGGTTGGTTGGGTCAATCATCGGGTGCGGTTTGCCGTTGGTGAAATCGTCGTCACCAAAATCGAGGAAGGTGTGGGCAATGCTGACGTTGACGTCTTTGAGGCGATATTCCGGGTTTGGCTGGATATTGCTGTAAACGTCCGGGTATTTTTCCAGTGCGGCAAACATCGCTTCGTCGCACAGCGTACCGCCGCAGAACAGCGCACGAATGTACTTCTGTTCAGGCTTCAGACGGGAACGAACTTCTTCAATAAGCGGCCAGTTAAGCGGGTGGAGATCCAGCGATTCCTTTTTAATGCCTGTGAGCAACACGGCTTTTAGCGCGGCTTCTTTAGTGGCACGGGCAAACTGTAAACCCGGTTCATCTGCGCGAGTCTCTTTTGTCCCGAGGAAGCAGACAACAACTGGCTTGCGGCAATCCTGCGCACGTTGCAGCACTTTACGCGCGACGCTTTCAGCAGGCGGTTTTGAGACCAGCACAATCACTTCGGTTTGCGCGTCATCTTCCAGCATCTGAATCGCATCGAGCATCATGATGCCGCCGATTTTTTCGCTTAAATCACGTCCGCCGGTGCCGATGAGCTGAGAAACACCCCCGCCAAACTCGTGAATACGCACGCTGAGTTCCTGGCTGCCGGTTCCCGACGCGCCCACGATACCGATAGATCCGCGACGCACCGCATTGCCAAAGCACAACGCCGCGCCATTGATAATCGCGGTGCCGCAATCTGGCCCCATCATCAGCAAGCCTTTGCTGTGCGCGAGTTGTTTAAGTGCCAGTTCATCTTCAAGGGAGACGTTGTCGGAAAACAGCATCACGTTGAGATCATTTTCCAGCGCCTGGCGCGCTTCGCGGGCAGCAAATGCGCCGTTAACAGAAATCACTGCGAGGTTGCTTTCAGGCACGTTGTTGCTTGCGCTGGTCAGTGTTGCGTATCGAGCTTCGTGGCGCGAACCACCGTTGTCTTTTCGCGTGAACAACCCTTCGATGGCCTCAAGTGTGGCCTCGTTTGCTGCGTCGCTGGCACCTTTGATAACGATCATTAGGTCGCCATTGTTGGCCTGTTCGAGCTCATCGTTTAACAAGCCGAGGTTTTTCAGCACGCCTTTGTTCATCTCGGTGGCCATTGCCACAAACGCCTGTTCAACCCCTTCCAGCTGGTTAGCTTTGGTTGAGATGGACATCAGTGAGACAGAATCAAAATAGGTATTCTTTTTAATCACAATCCTGGTTGACATGATTTCCTCCGTCATATCGGGTCAACGCGAAGGCATCTGCCATGCCGCAAAGCATGTCACAACCTGAACTTGACCCTATTTTTTTAATTTCATTAATTAACTGCTGAATATTTTGTTGTTCGCCGTTCAGTGCGTGATAAATAAAATCATGGATACTTTCACGAAAGCGTTGATCAATAGCTTCCCGTAGCGTAATGGCACTGAGAAGCGTGGTTTTATTCCTGGCGCACGCTAATACAGAAGTAAATAACGAGCGATATTTATTGGCCGGATGCCCATTAATAAATAGCACCGCACTTAATCCTGAAAGATAATCATCGCCCGTAGGTGTCAGCCCAATGCCTAATCCCAACAACGCGGTCATTTCATTTTCAATAGCAAAACAATTCTCTTCCCGTAGCGCTAAAATAAGTTTCGCCCGGTGTAATTGCAGCAAGCGACTCATTTCCTGATAAAAAATATTATCGCTCTGAAAATAAAATAATGACGAACTCTGTATCACACTGGCCAGGGTGATTTGCGCCAGACTTTGCCAGTCAATTTCTTGTCTACGTTGTGGGCTCAAATAAAGTGCATCAGGTTGCCAGCGTGTAGCGCGTGATAAATCAATGCGTTTATCGTTGCCAATATCAATGCCGTTATTGTGAAAACTCACCCGTTCACCGGGCCGGAATAGGTCCTGACAATGCTCAAGTGCTACACGGCAGCTGTTCGGTGCGTTATCACAATCGGTGCTCAGCAAGGTGAAAATCTGTTGCCTGTCAGGGAGGTGGATATTCACCGCCCTTGAAAACACCTGCTCAACATAACCGTTTGTAAAAGATGAATTTAAAAACGCACTATCTGCCGTTATAGCCAGGAAGCACTGCCGCTCAATCGTGCCTGCGATAGTGCATCTCCTGTGTTTTACGCGCCGGCGTTTACCAGCAATTCAGCAATCTCGTGATAGCCTTTATCCCGCGCAAGCGTCAGCGGAGATTTGCCGTATTTGTCAGTCATGTGCGGATTCGCACCATGGTCCAGCAGCAGTTTGACGATCTCTTGCTGCTTAGGGCCGCCGTCATTAAGCACGATGGCTTCCAGCAGTGGCGTCCAGCCAACAAAGTTTGTGTGATTGACGTTTATTTCCGTGCGCGTCACTAATTCACGCACAATTTCGACGTGGCCTTTTTCGCTGGCTGGGGTAATTCCAACACCACCAAAACGAGATAATACATTCAGGTCAGGATTTGCCGGCAATATCAGTCGTAATAATGTGAGGTCGTTATTCAGGCAGCTCAGCAGGAATGGATTGAAGCAAGTTTCATCTTGTTTATTAATATCAGCACCGGCTGCGATTAAATACTCGATGCAATCATATTTTTTGTGCAAACTGGCGAGTGTAATTGCGGTGCGTCCCTGGCGATTAGTGGCATTAATATCCACGCCATCGTTGAGGCATTGTTTGAGGTTTTCCAACTGCCCGAGCTGTGCTGCATTTAGAAATTCTGCAATGAGTTCTTTCTGAGACATGTCCATACTCCCCTGCTTAGATATATATCTGATGAATCCCAATGAACTGAGAATAGCAACACTCTGGCATTATTAACATCCGCTTAAAAATCATTCATCGTTAATGGCAGCATTGTTGAATAGAATTCAACAGTGTGAGTAAAATGTGCTTCAGCGCAATGTTTTACCTATGACAAAACCGTTTTCACCGCACTTTAGTACCGACTGCCCATGACGCCTCAAGCCCTTGTCGATAGCGGGGAAAACAGGATTCAAGAAGTGTGATACTCTTCAAATCAGTTGTAACGGCAGTGTTAAATACGGTTCAAGACTGGACCGTGGATCATAAGGAATACAAATACATTCAACAATTCGTTTGCCCAGGGAAATCGCGTTATGAACTCTATTTTCACCGAAGAAAACCTCCAGGCTTTTACCACGACTGCCCGTTACGCCAGTTTCAGCAAAGCCGCCGTGGAGCTGGGTGTCACCACGTCTGCCGTCAGCTACACCATCAAGCGAATTGAGACTTACCTCGATGTGGTGCTGTTTGTGCGCAACACGCGCAGCATCGAATTAACCGAGTCAGGCTACTATTTCTATCGCAAGGCGACTGAATTGCTTAACGATTTCCATGCCATCAAACGCGGCGTCGATACCATCTCGCAGGGAATTGAAGTGAAGGTGCGCATTTGCATCAATCAGTTGCTCTATACCCCGCGCCACACCGCAAAACTGCTGCAAATTCTCAAGAAACAGTTTCCCACTTGCCTGATTACGATTACCACTGAGGTTTACAACGGCGTGTGGGACGCGATTATTAATAATCAGGCGAATATTGCGATTGGCGCGCCGGATACGCTGCTCGACGGCGGCGGCATCGACTACACCGAAATCGGTGCGATTCGCTGGGAATTTGCCATCGCCCCGACCCACCCGCTGGCGTTTATGCCGGAGCCTATTTCTGAAAGCCAGTTGCGCCTGTATCCCAATATCATGGTGGAAGACACCGCGCTGACGCTCAATAAAAAAGTGGGCTGGTTACTGCACGGCCAGGAAGCGATTCTGGTGCCGGACTTTAACACCAAATGCCAGTGCCAGATTTTGGGAGAAGGGGTAGGTTTTTTGCCTGATTACATGGTTCGTGAAGCGCAAGAAAGCGGTCTGCTGGTCACGCGCCAGATAAACAACCCGCGCCAGCATTCACGCATGTTGCTGGCAACCCAACACGCCGCCACCGGGCAGGTCACCCAGTGGATTAAAAAGCAGTTTGCGGCGGGCGGATTACTGGCCGAGATTTATGGAGATTTGCTGCATCGGGAGTAGCGATGCTGGCACGGGCATTCACATTTACTGGGCGCTAACGTATTCGCGCAGTAAAGCCTGCCACGCCTGCGCATCGCCAAGGTACTGCCCGACCGGAAGGACATGGAGCTGGCCTTGCGCATCTTCCAGCACGAAAGTGGGGAACCCTGGCCCCTGAACTTTTGCCAGTAGCGCACGGCTCTGGGCGATATGGTCAGCAAGCGTAGTCGCCTCAATTAACGCCATTTCCTGCATAAACTCACCCACAGGGAATCCGGCCTCTTGTGCTAACCCTTCCAGCACCGGCCTATCCGCTACACGTTTACCCTGTTGATAATGCGCAACCTGAACCAGGTGCAGCATCTCCAGCCCTCGCCCGGCGAGCTTTTCAGCGGCGAGGATTGCACAGGTCGGCGGTGCTGAGTCCATAATCGCGGTGGTATCCAGCAACAGACCGTTGATATACGCCTCGCCAAACGGCTGCCCGGTCATGGCGGCAATCCTCGCATCATGTTCAATCACATGACCGCGCCATTGCGCATCGATTTTGCGACGGTGGCTGCCCACCATCATGCCGCCACCATGCAGGGCGATGGCAAGGCCAGGAACCGCCTGGGCGGCATCCACTAACGGTGCGGCACCGTAGCACCAACCACAAAGCGGATCGAAAATGTAATGCAGGGTCGTTGTGCTCATGATTTACCTCGTATTATTGCGGCCATTTCATTTCGTTTTTCAGCACCTTCGCACTGAGTTCCAGGCTCGATTCATCTTTCAGATTTGGGTACTGTTTTTTCATCATCGCAATCAGTTCTGCCGAATCTTTTGCCTTGGGTAAAGCCACTTCCAGCGCGGTGAGGTAGTTTTGCGTGAAGGTAACAGACTCCAGCGTTTGCGGCGCACCCGGTAAGAAATGCCCCGGCACCACGACTTTCGGCTTCAGCGCTTTAATGCTTTCCAACGTTTGCAGCCAGGCGGCGCGAGATTTCACGGTTTGCGTATCCGCGACCCATAAATGAATATTGTTGCCAGAAACGGGCACTCCACCGACCACTGCTTTTAACGCAGGAACCCAGACGAAGGTACGATCCGCCGTGTTGCCTTTCACTTCAATCTGATGCCCATCAACGGTGAAACGGTTGCCCGACAAAGGCTGCGGGACGATAATCGTCTGCGGCGCATTGTCTTTCAGAATCGGTCCCCAGTACGCCAGTTTGCCCTCTTTTGAAGACTCGATCGCGTTGATAGTTTCCGGTGTCGCAACAATTTTAGCGTCAGGGAACGCGGCATGAATTTTATCGAGCCCAAAGTAGAAATCAGGGTCTGAATGGCTGATATAAACCGTGGTCAATGTTTTGCCGGTGGCTTTAATTTTCTTCACCAGTTGCTCGGCATCGTTACCCTGGAACTGAGCATCGATCAGCACTACTTCATGTTCGCCGCTAATAATTTCGGAAGAGACCGGGAAAACGCTTTTTTCGCCGGGATTATAGACGTCCATCTTCAATGGGCTGGCGGCATTCGCCCAGGTGCTGACGCCAATAAGAGCCAGTGCCAGTAATGATTTTTGATGTTTAAACATGGTCGATGTCCTGATTGGTCATAAATAATGGGCACATCTTACGTTGCACAAATCGAGACAAAAACCCGATAATAAGCAACTATTCATTGCGTAAATCGGACGAATCATGGATCGCCTCACGGCAGCAAACGTCTTTATCACCATCGTCGAACGAGGCAGCATGATTGCCGCCGCTGAACAGCTTGAGATGTCGCGCGCTATGGTCACGCGTTATCTGGCGCAAATGGAAGAGTGGGCGGGCGCCCGGCTTTTGCATCGCACCACACGCAAGTTGAGCCTGACGGACGCGGGCGAACGTACGCTGGTGCTCTCACGCAAAATGCTCGACGTTGCCAACGACATAGACAGGGTTGAAGACCCGCAAAGCGACGAAATTAGCGGCTTATTACGCATCACCTGCTCGCAATCGCTGGGACAAACCGCGTTGGTGGGCGCTGTGACTCAGTTCCTGAAACAACACCCGTTAGTGACGGTTGATTTGCAGATGAACAACCGTACGGTGAACCTGGTGGAAGAGCGCATCGATCTGGCGCTACGTATCACCAATGAACTCGACCCCAATCTGATTGCCCGCCCGCTTTCAATATGCCAATCCGTTGTTTGCGCCTCACCGGACTATCTGGCCGCGCACGGCACGCCGCAACACCCCGAAGATCTCGCCAGTCATAATTGCCTGACCTATTCGTGGTTTGGCAAAAGCCTGTGGTATTTCGAGCACGACGGTGAACAATCAAGCGTCGCCGTCAGTGGCAATCTTAGCGCCAACGAATCCGTGGTGTTACTGGCCGGGACATTACAAGCCGCCGGTATCTCAATGCAGCCGTATTATTCAGCCGCCCCGCTGCTGGCAACCGGCGAACTGGTTGAGTTATTACCCGACTACCAGCCACAGCAAATGGAGATTTACGGCATCTATACCTCCCGCAAACAGATGCCTGCGGCGCTACGTGCAATGCTGGATTTCCTGGTGGCATGGTTTGCCTCAGATGAGCAGTGGCTGAAGATGATGCGTTAGCGCTGTGTCGTGTTACTCAGCCAACACATATCCCTGCATCAATAGTGGTTATTAAACGCGCATCTCGTCTACCTCTTAAGGAGTGTTTCGCTACTCAATGTTTATTGGCTTGATTTTGCTCAATAACCCACCGGCAACTGTTGGTATTTTCGCGGCCATTCATACGTCATAACAGTGAGGTTACGATGGACGTCAGTCGCAGAAAATTCTTCAAAATCTGTGCCGGCGGTATGGCAGGAACAACAGCCGCAGTTCTGGGTTTTGCACCCAAAGCGGCTCTCGCGGAGGTGCGCAATTACAAGCTTATGCGCGCGAAGGAAACCCGCAATACCTGTACGTACTGCTCCGTAGGATGTGGATTGTTGATGTATAGCCTGGGCGATGGCGCGAAAAACGCTAAATCCAGCATTTTCCATATTGAAGGTGACCCGGATCACCCGGTGAACCGTGGGGCGTTATGCCCCAAAGGCGCAGGCCTGCTGGATTACATCCACAGTGAAACCCGCCTGCTTTACCCGGAATATCGCGCACCAGGTTCCGATAAATGGCAGCGCATCAGTTGGGATGACGCGTTTTCACGTATCGCCCGCCTGATGAAAAACGACCGCGATGCCAACTTCGTTGAGAAGAATGAGCAAGATGTCACGGTCAACCGCTGGCTCTCCACCGGCATGCTGTGCGCCTCTGCGGCCAGTAATGAAACCGGGATGCTGACGCAAAAATTTGTGCGCTCACTCGGCATGTTAGCGGTAGATAACCAGGCGCGCGTCTGACACGGACCAACGGTAGCAAGTCTTGCTCCAACATTTGGTCGCGGTGCGATGACCAACCACTGGGTTGATATCAAAAACGCCAACGTTGTGATGGTGATGGGCGGCAACGCCGCTGAAGCGCATCCAGTGGGTTTCCGCTGGGCGATGGAAGCCAAAAACAACAACGACGCCACGCTGATTGTGGTCGATCCGCGCTTTACCCGCACCGCTTCGGTTGCGGATATTTATGCGCCGATTCGCTCCGGCACCGACATTACTTTCCTGTCGGGCGTGCTGCTGTACCTGATTTCCAATAACAAAATCAACGCCGAGTACGTCAAAAGCTACACCAACGCCAGCCTGCTGGTGCGCGATGATTTTAGCTTTGATGACGGGCTGTTTAGCGGCTACGACGAAGCCAAACGCCAGTACGACAAAACGAGCTGGAACTATCAGTTTGACGAAAATGGCTATGCGAAACGCGACGATACGCTGACCGATCCGCGCTGCGTGTGGAACCTGCTCAAAGAGCACGTCTCGCGCTATACGCCGGAAATGGTCGAACACATCTGCGGCACGCCGCAGGCAGATTTCCTGAAAGTGTGTGAAGTGCTGGCCTCCACCAGTGCGGCTGACCGCACCACCACCTTCCTGTATGCGCTGGGCTGGACGCAACACACTGTGGGCGCGCAGAACATCCGTACCATGGCGATGATCCAGTTGCTGCTTGGCAATATGGGCATGGCGGGCGGCGGTGTAAACGCCCTGCGCGGGCACTCCAACATTCAGGGTTTGACCGATATCGGCCTGCTTTCCACCAGCCTGCCGGGTTACCTGACGCTGCCGTCTGAGAAGCAAACGAGCCTTGAAACCTATCTTGCCGCCAACACGCCAAAAGCCACACTGCCGGGCCAGGTGAACTACTGGAGCAACTATCCAAAGTTCTTCGTCAGCCTGATGAAATCGTTCTATGGCGATGATGCGCAAAAAGAGAACAACTGGGGCTTTGACTGGCTGCCGAAGTGGGATCAGTCCTACGACGTGCTCAAGTACTTCGACATGATGGACCGCAACAAAGTCACGGGATACATCTGCCAGGGCTTTAACCCGGTAGCGTCGTTCCCGGACAAAAACAAAATTGTCGCCAGCCTTAGCAAGCTGAAATATCTGGTGATTATCGATCCGTTAGTGACCGAAACCTCCAACTTCTGGCAGAACCACGGCGAGATGAACGACGTGAACCCGGCGGCGATCCAGACCGAAGTGTTCCGTTTGCCATCGACCTGTTTTGCCGAAGAAGACGGTTCGATTGCCAACTCCGGGCGCTGGTTGCAGTGGCACTGGAAAGGCGCGGACGCACCAGGCGAAGCCCGCACCGACGGTGAAATTCTGGCGGGCGTTTATCACCGGATGCGCGAGCTGTATCGCACTGAAGGCGGTAAAGGTGCAGAACCGCTGCTGAAAATGAGCTGGCATTACGACATGCCGGACCATCCAGAATCCGAAGAAGTCGCTAAAGAGAGCAACGGCTATGCGCTGGAAGATCTCTACGACCCAACGGGCGCGCTGCTGGTGAAAAAAGGCCAGTTGCTGGACTCTTTCGCACAGTTGCGTGACGACGGTTCGACCGCATCCGCCTGCTGGATTTACACCGGGAGCTGGACGTCGAAAGGCAACCAGATGGCGAACCGCGACAACGCCGACCCATCAGGCCTTGGCAACACGCTGGGCTGGGCATGGGCGTGGCCGATGAACCGCCGCATTATCTACAACCGCGCGTCAGCCGATCCACAAGGCAAACCGTGGGACCCGAAACGGATGCTGATCAAATGGAACGGGGCGAAATGGGTCGGCAACGACATTCCAGACTTTGCCGTGACGATTCCACCAGGCAGCGAAGCCGGGCCGTTTATCATGCAGCCAGAAGGTTTAGGCCGCCTGTTTGCCATCGACAAAATGGCGGAAGGGCCATTCCCGGAACACTACGAGCCGTTTGAAACGCCGCTCGGCACTAACCCGCTGCACCCGAACGTGGTGTCGAACCCGGCGGCTCGCCTGTACGAAGCCGATGCTAAACGCATGGGCAAACGCAACGAGTTCCCGTATGTCGGCACCACGTACCGTTTGACCGAGCATTTCCATACCTGGACCAAGCACTCGCGGCTTAACGCCATCGTGCAACCGGAACAGTTTGTGGAAATCAGCGAGAAGCTGGCGAAAACGAAAGGCATTGCCAACGGCGACCACGTGAAAGTCAGCAGCAAACGCGGCTTTATTCGTGCGGTGGCGGTGGTGACGCAGCGTTTGCAAACGCTGAACGCGGGCGGACAGGAAGTGGAAACCATCGGTATTCCGCTGCACTGGGGCTTTGAAGGCACAGCGCGTAAAGGCTATCTCGCCAATACGCTCACGCCGTCAGTCGGTGACGCCAACTCGCAGACGCCAGAGTACAAGGCGTTTCTGGTCAACATTGAGAAGGCGTAAGGAGCGAACTCATGTCCATGCAATCTCAGGATATTATCAAGCGTTCGGCTACTAACGCGATTACGCCGCCGCCGCAGGCTCGTGACTTCAAGGAAGAAGTCGCCAAGCTGATTGACGTCTCAAGCTGTATTGGCTGCAAAGCCTGCCAGGTCGCCTGTTCGGAGTGGAATGACATCCGCGATGAAGTCGGTCATTGCGTCGGGGTTTACGATAACCCCGCCGATTTGAGCGCCAAATCCTGGACGTTAATGCGCTTTAGCGAAACCATGCAAAACGGCAAGCTGGAGTGGCTTATCCGCAAGGATGGCTGCATGCACTGTGAAGATCCGGGCTGCCTGAAGGCCTGCCCGTCTGCCGGTGCCATCATCCAGTACGCTAACGGTATCGTCGATTTTCAGTCGGAACATTGTATTGGCTGCGGTTATTGCATCGCCGGTTGCCCGTTCAATATTCCGCGCCTGAATAAAGACGATAACCGCGTCTACAAATGCACGTTATGCGTCGATCGCGTGAGCGTGGGCCAGGAACCGGCCTGCGTGAAAACCTGCCCGACGGGTGCCATTCATTTTGGCACCAAAAAGGAGATGCTCGACGTGGCCGACGAGCGTGTGGCGAAGCTGCAAAAGCGCGGTTATCCGCACGCGGGAGTCTACAACCCGCAGGGCGTGGGCGGCACTCACGTCATGTACGTGCTGCATCACGCTGACCAGCCGGAGCTGTATCACAATCTGCCAAAAGACCCGCAAATCGACCTGCCGGTTAACCTGTGGAAAGGGATCCTCAAACCGTTATCGGCGGCCGGTTTTATCGCCACCTTTGCCGGGCTGATTTTCCATTACATTGGCATCGGGCCGAACGAAGAGGTGGATGAAGACGAGGAGGAACATCATGATTAAGCAGAGCAAATCGATTGTCAGGACCAAGTTTATCGACCGTGCCTGCCACTGGACGGTGGTGATCTGCTTCTTCCTGGTGGCGCTTTCTGGCATCGCGTTGTTCTTCCCGACGCTGCAATGGTTGACGCAAACCTTCGGTACGCCGCAAATGGGGCGCATTCTGCACCCGTTTTTTGGCGTGCTGATTTTTGTGGCGCTGATGTTTATGTTTGCGCGTTTCGTGCATCACAATATCCCGGAAAAGCAGGACTGGCCGTGGATTAAAAATATTGTCGAAGTGCTGAAAGGCAACGAGCATAAAGTCGCGGATGTCGGCAAATATAACGCCGGCCAGAAGATGATGTTCTGGACCATCATGAGCATGATTTTCGTGCTGCTGGTGACCGGCGTGATTATCTGGCGGCCTTATTTTGCCGATTTCTTCCCGATGAAAGTGGTGCGCTACAGCCTGCTGATTCACGCAACCGTCGCCATTATTCTGATCCACGCCATTCTGATTCATATGTATATGGCGTTCTGGGTGAAAGGCTCGATTAAAGGGATGATCGTCGGCAAAGTGAGCCGCCGCTGGGCGCAGAAACACCATCCGCGTTGGTATCGCGCTATTCTTGCCAAAGAAGCGAAGAAAGAGAGCACCGAAGGGTTGTAATTGTTCTGCCCTACTTCCCCGGCATTTTCTGCCGGGGAAGCACCGATTTGAATCAGCGGTTATTTTCCCGGACAATGCCTTTAGTTTTTTAACTCAGGCGTAACAATGACATGAAACACCCTCTGGAAACCCTGATGAGTGCTGGCGGTATTTTGCTGCTGGCTTTCTTTTCCTGCCTGCTGTTGCCAGCCCCTGCGCTGACGCTCGATCTCGCCAAAAAGTTGATAGCGACTTTCCATTTACAGGATTTAAACCAGCTTTACACCATCATCTTTTGCCTGTGGTTTTTGGCGCTGGGTGCCATCGAATACTTCGTGATTCGCTTTATCTGGAGACGTTGGTTTTCGATTGACCGAGAGGGGTAGAGAAGAATTTCAGGCGGTGAAATACCGCCTGAAAAGAGGGATTCGCGGCCAGCCAATGATGCTACACCCTAAATAATTCAAGTTGCAGGAAGATGGCAAAAGAAGGAATCCCGATGAGCTTACTCAAGTAAGTGATTCGGGTGACTGAGAGCCGCCAACGCACCTGCAGCTTGAAGTATGACGGGTGCGAATATCGTTACCGGTCGGCGACTGATGAATACGCAAACCAAACTGATCGACTACGGCAAATATATGTTCGAAGATATCGGCCTGAATCGCTTCATATTCCAGCCACACGACCGTATTGGTGAAAGCATAAATCTCGATGGGTAAGCCTTCTGCACCCGGCGCTAACTGACGCACCATTAAGGTCATGTCTTTACGAATACGCGGATGGTTTTGCAGATATTCGGTCAGATAAACCCGGAACGTGCCGACGTTAGTCATGCTGCGGGCGTTAAGTACAGAAACCCCGTCGCTATTATGTGTGCGGTTATAATCTTCAATTTCTTTCGTGCGCGAGTCCATATAAGGTTTCAATAATCTCGCTTTCATTAATCGTTCAATTTCATCTACAGACAGAAAATGAATACTGGTGGTATCAATATTAATACTGCGTTTAATTCGACGACCGCCAGACTGCGACATTCCACTCCAGTTTTTAAACGCATCAGAAACCAGGGCATAAGTTGGGATCGTGGTAATGGTATTATCCCAGTTACGGACTTTGACGGTGGTCAAACCAATATCGGTGACCGCACCATCCGCGCCATACTTAGGCATTTCCAGCCAGTCGCCCAATTTCAACATACGGTTCGCCGAAAGCTGAATACCGGCAACCAGCCCCAGAATCGGGTCCTTGAATACCAACATCAGTACCGCAGCCATCGCCCCCAGGCCGCTTATCAGAATAGCGGGCGACTGGCCAATGATGCGCGAGACAATCATGATGCCAATAACAATAGAGGCGATCAGTTTCACGCCCTGGAATATTCCTTTCAGCGGGATATTCGACGAAATAGTAAATTTTTGTGATAAATTATAAATAACATCCAACAGAGAAAATAATGACAGCAATGAATACAGCATAATCCACAGCTGAGCGCAGATGATCAATATCGTGCTGATGTCGCTGCCTTTCTGCATCCACAACACCACCTGGATATTGACGATTACCCCTTGCAGGGTTAAAGCAACGCGTTGAAATAACTTGTTTTCTGTAATAATTTGCAGCCATAAATGTTGGCTGGATTTTGCCCGTTTTTCAAAGGCTCGCAACACTATTCTGTGAAGAATTAAATGCACCACCAAAGCGATTATAAAAATAATAGCCAGAACCACTAATATCGACGTAGCAGGATCAAGAATAATCCCGAAATTACTTAAAAATGAAACCAAATCTTTCATAATCACTCCTTCCTAAACAACACATATAATGCTGGGTGACAAATTCATCTGCAACCATTATTGCGTTTTTAATTTCCTGAATATTCTTTACAAGATTTTTATTGCTTTGATGAAAAAGGGTATTTAAGAAAAATAATAACGATATAAATCCGGCTGGATTATCAGAGGGTGAATTCCACACGGCTGGCTATACTAAACGCACGAATGCACTCAGCGCGGGTGCAAAAAGCGAGATGACAGTATGCCACTCAGTGATTTTGCCCATTCTGACCCCTACACCCTCGGTATTGAGCTGGAATTGCAAATCATCAGCCCACCCGCCAACGATCTCAGCCAGGACTCATCGCTGCTGATTGACGCGCTAACTGGCGTTGTGACCGAAGGTGAAGTCAAACATGACATCACTGAAAGCATGTTGGAAATTGCAACGGGCGTGTGTACTGACATCGCACAGGCGAATTCGCAGCTTTCCAGCTTGCGTCAGCACGTCTTGAAGGTGGCAAGCCAACATCATCTGGCTATTTGCGGCGGAGGGACGCATCCGTTTCAAAAATGGCAGCGCCAGGAAGTGTGCCAAAGTGAACGTTATAACCAGACGCTTGAGCTATTCGGCTATTTAATGAAGCAGGCCACTGTTTTTGGCCAACACGTTCATGTCGGATGCGAAAACGAAGAAGACGCTATCTATTTAATGCATGGATTATCGCGCTTTGTTCCGCACGTCATCGCCCTCGCTGCATCGTCGCCTTATATTCAGGGCAGTGATACCACCTATGCTTCATCACGCTTGAATATTTTTTCCGCCTTCCCGGACAACGGCCCTGCCCCGTTCGTAAGCAACTGGCAAGAGTTTAAATGGATGTACCAGCGCCTCGAGTCCAGCAGCATCGTGCAGTCGATGAAAGATCTGCATTGGGATATTCGCCCCAGCCCACACTTTGGCACGGTTGAAGTGCGCGTGATGGATACCCCTTTAACCATCACGCGTGCGATTAATATTGCCGGTTTTATTCAGGCGCTGGCGCATTGGTTGCTGAGCGAACGTCCATTTGTTCCACGTTCTGAAGATTATCTGTTGTATCGTTTTAACCGTTTTCAGGCCTGCCGTTTTGGCTTTGAAGGGATGCTGACTGATATCCGCAATGGCGAACAACGCACGTTGGCAGAAGACATTTTGCCACTGCTTGATACTCTCGCACCTTACGCCGCGTCACTACAGGCGACCCCGGCGTTAGAAGCGATTGAGGGCTACGTTCGCCACAACGACAGTGACACTCGTCGCATCCGTCAATTTATTACCGAAGGCGGGCTGTTAACCGAGTTGGTGCGCGAACATTGTGAAATTTGGGCAAAAGAGTAAATTTATTTTCTGATTTAAAACTATGGAGGGGAATTATTATTCTCAAAGTAGTTGAGATATAAATATAATTAGCCATCCTAAATTATTCTTTAATCAAAGCTTAATGAATAGATGATTTACTTCCTGAAAAACCATGTTAAAGTTGCGCGAAATAATCACCACTTCATTAACAACAAAAAATAGCACAATATTCCATTATTGAATGTCTTATTAAAAGGATTTAAAGCATGACTCACTCGTCAAATTTCCTGATGAAGAATATTTTTATATTGAGCGACAACCGTTATTTATTACCCGGTGTAAAACACCTCTTATCCACCTTTTGTCAGGATGACGTCACGTTCAATGTTAAGCATATAACTAACAATAAGTTAAAAGAATTCTTTGAGGAATTAAGATCGCAAGAAAACAACACCAACTCAGTTAATTATTTCATCGTTGAAAAACAGGTATTTTATATCCTGAAGTTAAATAATCCCTCACCTGCTGGCATACTTATCCCACCCACGGTGGCAATAAGTGAACTGCATAATATTTTGCTGAAGCACAATAAAAAAGATAAATTCCTGGATTCCGAATTTTACTATCGAAATACACATTCACATCGTGAAGTTGAAGTGGTATCGATGCTTCTGGAAGGCATTCAGCCCAAAAACATCGCAGACACGCTAGGGATCTCGATAAAAACCGTGAGTCACCACAAACAAATTGCGATTAAAAAAAGTGGTTTCTCGAACTTTAATGAATACTACATGCGTAATTTGACCATTCATCCTTTTCTCCATCAGCATTGATTTATGAATCTGGCTCATAGCTCCTTTCGTTTTTAGCGGGCTAATCGCCAAACTTCCGGAATGGTAGTGTTTCATTTTCGGATAACACGGCAAGCCTGGACGAGTTTCCTATACTTCAGAGTCACTGTTGTCCATTTAACCCCGGCAGCAAATGCCGACCTGGAGGAAAAAATGGAAGAAAAGCTGAAAATCACCCCGGCGGGCTCCCAGCCCTCTCAATCGGGTCCGGAAAGTTACTTCACAGGCAGAGTCCGTATTGACGCACCTTTCCAGACCACTCCCCCAGCACGCGCTGGCGGCGCAACCGTCACTTTTGAACCCGGTGCGCGTACCGCCTGGCATACCCATCCCCTTGGCCAAACCCTGATTATTACCCACGGTCATGGCTGGCTACAGGAATGGGGTGCAGAAATTCGTGAAATCAACCAGGGCGATATTGTCTGGATACCCGAAGGCGTAAAGCACTGGCACGGTGCGACGCCCGACAATGCCATGACCCATATCGCGATTGCTGAGTCACTGAACGGCAGCCCCGTTGAATGGCTGGAGCATGTCAGCGACGATCAGTATAAAAAGTAGGCTCTTAATCCGGAGAACAAACATGACGATGAAAGTGCTCGGTTATGCTGCCCAATCCGCAGATGCTCCCCTTGCTCCGTTCGAATTTATGCGACGAACACCCCGCCCTGATGATGTTGTCATTGAAGTGATGTACTGCGGTGTGTGCCACTCCGACCTTCACCAGGCGCGTAACGACTGGGGCTTTAGTCAGTATCCGTTAGTGCCAGGCCATGAAGTGGTTGGCCGCGTGGCTTCAATTGGCAGCAACGTGACGAAATTCAAGCCAGGCGATTACGCAGGAATAGGCTGCATGGTGGACTCCTGTCGAACTTGTCATCCATGCAAAGAAGGCCTGGAGCAATACTGCGAAGAAGGCAACGTGCAGACTTACAATGGCGTAGACCGCCATGACCACCAGCCGACTTATGGCGGCTATTCGCAAACCATTGTTGCTTCGGAAGATTTTATTCTGAAAATGCCGGAAGGTATGGATCTGAAAGGGGCGGCTCCCCTGTTATGTGCCGGTATCACCACCTGGTCACCGCTGCGCCACTGGAATGTGGGCAAAGGCAGCAAAGTCGCCGTTATTGGGCTGGGTGGGCTGGGTCATATGGCGCTGAAACTGGCAAACGCCATGGGGGCAGAAGTCACGCTGTTCACCCGTTCGGCCAGCAAGGAGGCGGATGCTCGACGCTTAGGGGCGCATCATATTGTGCTCTCCACGGATGAAACACAAATGGCGTCGGTGAAGAACCAGTTCGATTTAATCATCGACACCGTACCTTACGATCACGACATTAACCCGTATATGCCAACGCTTACGCTTGATGGAACACTGGTGTACGTCGGGTTGCTGGGCAATATTGAACCGCCGGTTAGCACGCTGCCGCTGATTCTGGGCCGCCGTTCGGTTGCGGGTTCCTGTATTGGTGGGATTAAAGAGACACAAGAGATGCTGGATTTCTGTGGCGAGCACGGAATTGTTTCAGATATTGAGATGATTAAGATTCCGGAGATTAACGAGGCTTATGAACGGATGTTAAAAAGCGATGTGAAGTATCGTTTTGTCATCGATATGGCCACGCTTAAATAGACGTTTAAATAAATAGCCAGGATAGTGTGGCGCTATTTCACCACACTATCCTGTTGTTCTATTCTTAAAATCCAATACTTAAAATCCGATCATTAATAATAGCTGATCGTCACATTGGCCTTACCGGTAATTTTACCGGTAAACGGCTGACCATCTTTTGTAATATCATCGGCGGTTTGTACAATAGCGGCCGAATATTTCACGCTGGTAGCACCTTTACGAAAAGCCCCAAGATCGTTTTGAGCGCCTAAAACAACGGGTTTATCGTCCTGATCGTAAAGCTCAATCCCCACACCGTCCAAAGCTTTTAATCCGCCACTAGCATCATAAGCATTTAGCCTTGCTTGCAGTGACTTAGCGGTATGCGCGTCGTCGAAAGTGAGCTCCATATGGCTGGTAAACGTGCTGCAGGTGAAACCGATGCCAAATAAAGTCCGGTTTCCAACCAATGGGTAAGATTCACCACTTCGTTTAGAAAATGAACCGAGTTCGACCGTTTGATGTGGGTTATCCAGCGAACATGAGGGTGCCGCCATATAAACCCCGCTGCCAAGCGGCACACTAATATCAGTACTTCCTGCAAAACCTTCAACGGTAAAAATTAAATCGTATCCAGGCGGAATAACCGGTAGCTCGCTGTATTCGACCCAACCATATTTAATCAACTCAACGCGCATTGACTCAATCGCATAGTTATAAACCTGGTCGAATTTATACTGCGTTTTCTCACTATTATGTTGCGCACCAAACTGTACCAGCGATGTGTCAGGGCCAATATTCACAATCGGATATTCAGCCCCCAGGCTTTTACCCGGCATCATTGCAGCCGATGGATAACTGCTCGGCGGTGTGTCTCCACTGATCGCCGTGGCCTTAATAAACATTTTAAGTTTTATGCCGTTATTGTTGGTGTCGGCCTCACCAATCCAGTTTAGTGGTTTACCATTCACCGACTTGAGTTTTAACGTGACATATCCATCAAACCCTACGGGAGGGGCAACATACGCACCATTAGTTGTGCAACTCAAACGCATATTCGGCAAAAAATAGGCGTAGTCGACGTTTAAGATCACCGAGTAATCGGGTGTATCTTCATCAACCGCAATCGGGTGCGCACGAGTAAACGGTGAAAAAGGTGCAGCGCCTCCCGTATCAATTTCGCAACTTAGTCCTGACGCGGCCAGCGCTGAGCCACAGCTGATAACGAACAGTATCAGCCCGAAAACGGAAGCGATAATCGGGGGTAAATGGACACGTTTCATAGGTGCCTCGTTAGAAAGTCAATTTCTGATGCTGCACCGGAGTGTCGCCGCCGAAATCATTGATTAAAGAGGAATTCAGTTCCGCAGATTTTCCAGCAGCCTGCGCCGGCACTTCGTAGCGCTGTTCACCTTTCGCGGGAACCATGGTGTGTACATCCGCAAAGGGCAGCGTTTTACCTGCACTGGTCACTGAAAGCTCGGAGAAACTGACGACATAAGGAGAAGGATTGGTGACCACCAGCCAGGACTTATTACCGTCATGCTGAACTTGCCATTTTAGTTGCCCGGCGGTGTCAGCCGGGTTGCCGTTTAAATGTTCAGGGCGCACAAAAACTTTTAACCGTGTACGAATCGCCAACTGGAGCTGGTTTCCGGCACTTTTAGTTACCGAAGGAACCTCCTGAATCCACAACCAATAAACGGATTCGCGGTCCTGCGGAATTTTCCCCGGAATTAATACGATACGTAATTTCCCTTCACGGCCAGCGTTCATTTTAAATAATGGCGGTGTGAGGACAAAAGGCAGGTTTTTATCACTGCCGTTAAGATCCTCAATCCACGACTGAACTAAATAAGGATGCTCTTTATCGTCATTAAGCAATTTGACGGATGTTTCTTTATCACTTTCCTGAACAATAACGCGCGTCAATGCAGGGCGGATAGCAGCATGAGCGGCACTGCTGAGTAATAAAAGACTCAGGGCGGTGGTGGTAAAAGTTTTAAATTTCATAAGTTCTCCGGTTAGCGGCAAATGGCATTGATTTGTTGATACCAGGGCTCTGCCGAACTTTTTGCCGCCGGTAACGTAAATTCACATTGGGTATGGTTATCGAGATCAACACGTATCACTGTGTTGTCCTCAGCGAGCACTCCGCTGAGATAGAGCAAACCGTTATCAGCAACCATGCCGACCTGTGATTTTCCTTGCCACACCGCCGCCCCGAAAGGTGCCGGTTTTCCATCTGTGAGTTGCAGATTAACTAATGCGCGGCGTCCAACCCGCGTCTGAAACTGGCGCACAACAACAGCACCGTGAGTGGGAATAACCCCAATGCCACCGTCCAGTAATTCAATATTTTCCGCCGCCTGCCGGGTATTTAATGACAATGCATTGTCACGGTAAGGCATGATGGAAGGCACAACAGCTTTCCCCCAGCGGTTCGTTTTAACGCCGGGTTGCCCTTCCACTGCGATATTCTCAGCACCCGGTGTTTCAACGATGGCCACCGTATCCCCCAGCATTTGCGAAAGAACGATGCCATCGCGATAAGCCACCACCCCACCCGTTACCCCTGCAGAATATTGCCTGGTTTGCGGACCGACACTTGCGCTGGCATTGAAGCTCGCCATGCTATTGCGATAGCCCATCGACGCCGAAGGGGTGTAACCGAATTCATTGTGCTGTGCCGAAAGGCTGTAATTCAGCGCGCTTTCAAGCCCCGTCCCCGAAAGAGTTGCCATTTGCGAACTGCTGGTGTTGTTACCATTGGTCGTGGTGAAAGAGACATTACGGCTGTTTTTATCCCCGGCATCTAATGGCACCGAGAAGTTCAGCGACAGCATACGGTCGCCAGGCTCCGATCCGTCATAGGCAGCCTGATAGCTGTAACTTACCCCGACGTTAACTTTCTTAATTTGCGCGCTGTAACCCAGCGTTACCGATGTATCTGTACGGTCGGTGTCGGTGTAACTATTGCGATCAAGGGTGAAATATCCGTTTCCGTACTCCCCCATCCCCTGGTTTAGCGTCACCTGTATTTCATTCTTTTTGGAATAACGCGTCTGGTCGTCATCTGAATTCTGCCAACGCCAACGGGCATAGTCAGAGAAGTCCATAAAATCGCCTGACTGATACCGATAGCCCATGAGTTGCAATGACGTATCCGTGTCATCGAATCGACGTGCATACTGTGCGCGAAGCACATGACCGGTACTATCCATGGCTTCAGCCTGGCTCTTATCCGACTGGTTTTGATGATGTTCCAGCGCCCAGTCAAACGAAACGCTTCCCCACCTTCCCATATTAAAACCCGCGCTAATGGCCGAGGATTGATACCCTTCTCCCACCAGCAGCAGATCGCTCAATGTCATAACGTCAAAGCCATATTGCAGACTCGCCTGGCTAACCATAGGTTGCTGGGAAAGTGAGTCGTCACGATAACGGCCTGCGCTTAAACTGTAGCGCCAGGTGCCGGGGCGCAGCATGTCCGGGAGCGAGGTATAAGGAACCACAAACTCCTGCTTGCTGCCGTCGCTCTCTTCAACCGTGACATCTAAATCAGCGCCAATTTGCCCATTGGTTAAGTCGGTAATAGCAAAACTTCCCGCAGGAACCGTCTGGCTGTAAATAATATTTCCGCGCTGGCGGATAACGACACGGGCGTTAGTTCTTGCCACCCCACGAACGATCGGCGAGTAATTAAACGTATCATTTGGCAGCATCTGATTATTCGTTTCCAGAGAGATGCCGCGTATCGGTAATACACCCAGCACGTCGCTGGAGGTATTTGCATAAACATCCCCGACGGTCATTCGGGAAACTAAACTGGCCAAATCACGTTCCGCATAAGCGCGATCATGGTTATTTTCCCAACCGTCTTGTGCTTTATTAAAGGTGTCAAAACTATAAAAACGCCAGCTTCCTAAATTCAAACCAGAATTCAGCCCTAAATAAGCACTATTATTGCTGGAATTGTCACTGCTATCGTTACCATGATTTTCGGTGTGGTAAACATAGCTGGAATAACTCAGGCGCAGTGCGTTAACACCGTCATCCCACAGCGAAGGGTCGATCATCTCAGCTTTCTGCGAAGTCGTCATTGCCGCTTGTGGCACGGTTATCAACAGTTGCTGCATAGATTCATCGTACTGAATTTTTGCTTCCGGCCAATGAGACGTAAGGTTCAGGCAGCTTTGCTCATCATATTTACCCGCCTCGCTCAGATCCTGGCTGCTGATTTGGCTGCTGTGTAATATTGCCGGAGTCAGACAAGGTATGGCACTTTTGCTATCAGCAACGCTAATAAAATTAACTTTGGTTTTAAACACCGAATGTTCATTGACGACAATTTCAACCTCTTTCTGCCCTGGTTGCAGAGTATCAGGTGAATAAAACTGAGGCGGAATTGACTGACCCGAAGTTCGTAAAAAATCGCTATCGAAAGATGAGTCCGATTGAGTATCTTCAATCTTATTCATTTCACTATTAGCGTAAAAAGGAAATAACGCGGGTAGAATGATAGCAATAATAATAAAGCAATAATTATTAGCCACCATAACACCTACCCGCTTTAATAACCCAGAGAAAAAGAAAAATTAGTTATAAACAATATCGATAAAACTTTTCGCTGTAACTTTTCCAACACCAACACTTGGCGTAGAGGTATTCGCTTTATAAGCCACTTTGAATTTCAGAGCAGTTTTCCCAGTGGTCAATAATTGCTTCTCTGAAGGATCTACACCGTTAATATCAATCGGTGTTGAACCATTATTTTCCAGAATTGCAATGCCAACACCAGTGGCTGGATTAACATCAGTACTTATATTTTTCAAAATACTTCCGTCTGCGGGATCAGGTGTGCCACTGAATTTTACCTGGGCATTTTTCACCGTGGTGGTTGTACAACCCTTGAGATCAATGGTGAAGTCCGTCATCCCGGCATAGAGGTTGCCAGTGGAGAAAGCACTGGTACTCACCGGTGACAAATCCATAACACCGCTGGTTGCAGCAGCACCATTGAAGCCTTCGAGAGTGCAGGCTGACGAAGTGATTTCACCATTAAACGTGATATCACCGTCCGCAGCCATTGCGCCAGAAGACATAGCGCCTAACACTGATAACAGTGCTAGTTTTTTAAATGTCATATAATTTTCCTTAATTTACTATTTGAGCCCAATTGAATAAATAATGAGATTCAAGATAACCACCTCGAATTTCGATGATTATATTCCTCGACCAGAGCACCAGCTATTAGCATTGCTTTGTTATTTATTAAGCCAATCTAAATGATTTTGAATTGATTAAAAAATACCGATTAATTAATTGCACCAGAAATATTCAGTTAATGAATGAGAAGATTTAATTTTTGCCGTATTAACAAATTAGAATCAGGCTTATTACAACTCGACTTAAATAATGCATTAACGTTTAAACATTCAAACAGGTGTGCATTTCGATAAGATCGGTTGTCAGCAAAGGCTTCCTCAACACTGACCAAAAAAAGCGAACATTATCACCAACTATTTTTTAACAACCTACCGCCACCAGGGTACAATCCGGCAACAAAAAACCACTTGCGAATTGCCCGATTGCCATCACTTTTCACTCTTTCACGCCATAAAGGGTTATCAGCGCTCGCGTTGCTGGCGATGCTGATGCTTTTTATCGCCCCTGTGATTTCAAAATCACTGGAGCACTCGCGCGTCGCGAAAGACGGTGAACATCAGATGGCAGGCCACTCAAGTAGCCAGATGATGGAAATGGGGGCGATGAAAATGCCCGCCTCTTCGCATCTGATGCCAGGTGCAGGCGCATCTTTGATGGACGACATCGCCTGTGGATACTGTCAGCTGTTGTTGCATATCCCGCTGATTGTCTGGCTGTTTATTCCTTTTATCTGGCTGGCATGGCGCATTTCACGCGCACTCCCTCCGCCCATTATCGCCCCACTTCTGGCTCAGCATGACGATGCCGACGCCCTGCCCCGCGCCCCTCCTGTCGTGCCGTTTCGTTAAAAAAACCCCATTAACGTCACTGTTCTACAGAGGATGACTATGTCTGTGAATCACTCTCAGCTCGCCTGTCGTGGCGCGCTGCTGACGCTTGTGCGTCGCCTGCATTTTTACATCGGCCTATTTATCGGCCCGTTTATTTTCGTCGCAGCCCTGACGGGCACACTCTATGTACTGACACCTCAAATTGAGAATGCGCTTTATCATCAGGCCCTGCACACCAGGGATGTTGGAGAAAACCACCCCCTTTCACAGCAAATTGCCGCAGCACGCAAATATATCGGCGAAGATGCTGCAATTTACGCTGTGCGCCCTGCTCCGCAAACTGGCGATACAACACGCGTGCAGTTTGTCGACCCGGCATTAGGGGAGTCCGAATCGAGAGCTATTTTTGTCGCTCCGGCCTCACTGGCCATTCAGGGAGATATGACGGTGTACGGCACCAGAGGTGTGCTCCCGCTGCGTACCTGGATTGACCAATTCCATCGCGGTTTATTGTTGGGAGAAACAGGGCGTATTTACAGCGAACTGGCGGCTTCGTGGCTGTGGATTGCCGCATTAGGTGGCGTGATTCTGTGGTTAACCTCACGCCCAAAAAGAGTACGAAAAGTGCGGCAAACCCCGCAAAGAAAAGCACGCCACTGGCACATTACGCTGGGTAGCACGCTACTGCTCGGGCTGCTCTTTTTCTCCGCAACCGGGCTGACCTGGTCACAGTGGGCAGGAGAGAATATCGACAAAATGCGCAGTTCGCTGGGTTGGATGACGCCGCAGGTCAATACCGCTCTGACCCCGCAAACAAGCCATCAGCACGCCGACCCACACGCGGAACATCACGCCATGATGCCGGGAATGGTGATGCCTGAAACGAATGACAGTCAATGGGACAAGGTGCTCCATGCCGCTCGCACTGCGGGAATTGAATCTAACAAAGTAGAAATCCGCGCACCGCGTTCAGCAGGCAAAGCCTGGACTGTGACTGAAATTGACCGCGCGTGGCCGACTCACGTCGATACGGCGGCGATCGATCCAAATGGCTTTAAGGTCATCGACCGGACTTATTTCACTGATTTCCCAATGGTTGCCAAGCTCACACGTTGGGGAATTGATGCTCACATGGGAGTGCTATTCGGGCTGCCGAATCAGCTGTTGCTGGCAGCGTTTGGTTTTGGCCTGTGCGGGATGATCCTTCTGGGTTACCGCATGTGGTGGCTCAGACGCCCGGCAATGTCTGCGAGCCATCCCGCACAAACACTCAGCGAGGCGTGGCTTGCTCTGCCACTCATCTGGCGCAGCGTCATGGTGATTATTGCCCTGCTATTGGGCATGGCTTTGCCGGTGATGGGCGTCAGTCTGCTGTTGTTCATCGCCACTGATATTGCTCGCTGGCGGATACAAGCCCTTAAACCGCAGACCTCATAGAGCAGGTCATCAAAATGCCATTCGCCGGTAACAAGGTAAAACCGGCGGGTGGTGCTAACACTTCTGCGTCAAATCCCCCTCAAATATTGGTCCTACCAATCGATCCAAAAATGTGACTCGTTTACCCATACCAACAAAATTAGTTACACGCTTATTGCCATCAGTTAACAAAAGATTAACCTTTACGCATTACTTCCCCTACATCGCCAGATTGGTCCTACCAATAAAGCGAAAAATAATAAGTACATCACTTTCTGGAGAGTCCTGCATGCAAGCCTGGCAACAAGTCTACGACCCGGCAGGGAACATCTGGCTATCAAGCCTCATCGCTGCTATTCCGATTATTTTCTTCTTTTTTGCGCTGATTAAATTGCGCATGAAAGGTTATACCGCCGCCACCATCACTGTTGGCCTGGCATTGCTCGTTGCCCTGTTTTTCTACCGCATGCCGGTTGACCGCGCCTTGTCGTCAGTGGTTTACGGCTTCTTCTACGGATTGTGGCCGATTGCCTGGATTATTATCGCAGCGGTATTCGTCTATAAAATCTCGGTGAAAACCGGGCAGTTCGACATTATCCGCTCGTCGATTCTGTCCATCACGCCCGACCAGCGTCTGCAAATGCTCATCGTCGGTTTCTCCTTCGGTGCGTTTCTGGAAGGGGCTGCCGGGTTCGGTGCGCCCGTGGCGATTACCGCCGCATTGCTGGTAGGTTTGGGCTTTAACCCGCTCTACGCCGCAGGCCTGTGCTTGATTGTAAACACCGCGCCGGTCGCGTTTGGTGCGATGGGGATCCCCATTATTGTTGCGGGCCAGGTTACCGGTCTGGACAGCTTTGAAATCGGCCAGATGGTGGGCCGCCAGTTGCCGTTCCTGACAATTATTGTGCTGTTCTGGATTATGGCGATTATGGACGGCTGGCGCGGCATTAAAGAGACGTGGCCTGCGGTGATGGTAGCGGGTGGCTCGTTTGCTATCGCACAGTATCTCAGCTCTAACTTCCTTGGCCCGGAACTGCCGGATATTATCTCTTCGCTGGTTTCTCTGGTGTGTTTGACGGCATTCTTGCGCGTCTGGAAGCCCGTTCGAATCTTCCGCTTTGGCGATATTGGCGCATCGGTTACCGACCAAACCCTCGCTCGCCAAAACTACACTTTAGGCCAGGTGGTACGCGCCTGGATGCCGTTTATCTTCCTGACGGCGACCGTCACTCTGTGGAGTATTCCACCGTTTAAAGCGCTGTTCGCACCGGGTGGCGCCATGGCTGACTGGGTGTTTAACATCTCTGTGCCGTTCCTCGACAAAATGGTTGAGAAGATGCCACCTGTCGTGGCGCACAGCATGGCCTATGCCGCGGTCTATAAGTTTGACTGGTTCTCTGCAACCGGCACTGCGATTTTGGTCGCAGCACTTATCTCCATTGTTTATCTGCGCATGAAGCCGAAAGCGGCAATCGAAACCTTCGGTGAAACGCTGAAAGAACTGGCTCTGCCTATTTACTCGATTGGCATGGTGTTGGCGTTCGCGTTCATTTCAAACTATTCCGGTCTGTCGGCAACGCTTGCTCTGGCGCTGGCTCATACCGGCCACGCATTTACTTTCTTCTCGCCGTTCCTGGGCTGGCTGGGGGTATTCCTGACCGGATCAGATACCTCTTCCAACGCGCTGTTTGCGGCATTACAGGCGACCACCGCGCAACAAATCGGCGTGTCCGATCTGCTGCTGGTTGCGGCTAACACCACCGGTGGCGTAACCGGCAAGATGATTTCTCCGCAGTCCATCGCCATCGCCTGTGCGGCTGTAGGCCTGGTGGGTCGCGAATCTGACCTGTTCCGCTTCACCGTCAAACACAGCCTGATTTTCACCTGCATGGTCGGCGTTATCACAACGCTTCAGGCCTATGTCTTAACCTGGATGATCCCTTGATGAGCAACCAACCGCGCCTGGCCGACCATCTGGTTGAGCGCGTAAAAGCATTAATTAACGAACGTAAGCTGGAGGCGGGCATGCGGTTGCCCGCCGAACGCCAGTTGGCCGCCGAGATGGGCGTTTCGCGCTCATCTCTTCGTGAAGCCATTCAAAAATTGATCAGCGAAGGCGTATTAATTAGCCGTCGTGGCGGCGGCACGTTTGTGCGTTACGAAGTTCAGGCCTGGTCTGAGCAACGCATTGTGCAGCCACTTAAAACGCTGGTTGAGAACGATCCAAACTATCGCTACGACATTCTGGAAGCGCGGCACGCAATAGAAGCCAGCACCGCCTGGTATGCCGCAATGCGTGCAACCCCGGCAGATAAAGAGAAGCTCATTGCCTGCTTTGACGCGACGGTGAAATTCAAAGAAAGTGACGATCCTGACCTGGCCGCCCAGGCAGATGTGCGCTTTCATCTGGCGATTGCCGAAGCCTCGCATAACATCGTGTTACTTCAGACGATGCGCGGCTTTTTCGACCTGCTGCAATCCTCTGTGATGCACAGCCGCCAACGCATGTACACCGTGCCCGCTATTTTTGCGGGGCTCACCGAACAACATAACGAACTGCTGCAGGCTATTTTGGCCGGCGATCCTGAACGCGCACGCCTCGCGGCGAAAACCCACCTCGGGTTTGTCCATACCACCATCAAAAACCTGCATGAAGACGAAGCTCGACAGGCGCGGATTAGCCGCCTGCCCGATGAAGATACCGACGTAAAAAGGGACGAAATTCCATGATTATTTCTGCTGCAACTGATTACCGCGCCGCTGCAAAACGCATTCTGCCGCCATTCCTGTTCCATTACATTGACGGTGGGGCTTATGCTGAACATACCTTGCGTCGTAACGTTGACGACCTGGCGCAGGTAGCGTTAAAGCAGCGCGTGCTGAAAAACATGTCCGCACTGAGCCTTGAGACCAAACTGTTTAATGAGACGCTGTCGATGCCGGTTGCCCTGGCACCCGTGGGTTTGTGCGGGATGTACGCACGCCGTGGCGAAGTTCAGGCGGCGAAAGCAGCCGCTGCTAAAGGTATTCCGTTTACGCTATCTACGGTTTCCGTCTGCCCGATTGAAGAGGTCGCGCCTGCGATTGACCGCCCAATGTGGTTCCAGCTTTACGTGCTCAAAGATCGTGGCTTCATGCGCAATGCGCTGGAGCGCGCCAAAGCCGCAGGTTGTTCTACGCTGGTCTTTACTGTGGATATGCCCACTCCTGGCGCTCGCTACCGTGACGCGCACTCGGGCATGAGTGGGCAACATGCCGCACTTCGTCGCTACTGGCAGGCCGTAACCCATCCGCAATGGGCATGGGATGTGGGCCTGAATGGTCGCCCGCACGATTTGGGGAATATCTCTGCTTATCTGGGTAAACCCACGGGTCTTGAAGATTATATTGGTTGGCTGGCGAATAACTTCGACCCGTCAATTTCCTGGAGCGATCTGGAGTGGATCCGCGAGTTCTGGGACGGCCCGATGATCATCAAAGGTATTCTCGACCCTGAAGATGCCAAAGATGCGGTGCGTTTCGGGGCTGATGGGATTGTGGTTTCCAACCACGGTGGCCGCCAGCTCGACGGCGTATTGTCGTCGTGCCGCGCCCTGCCCGCCATTGCCGATGCGGTAAAAGGGGATATCGCGATTCTCGCCGATAGCGGTATTCGTAACGGCCTGGACGTGGTGCGCATGATTGCGCTCGGAGCTGACACCGTATTGTTGGGTCGCGCTTATCTGTACGCGCTGGCGACCCATGGCCAGGCGGGTGTGACCAATCTGCTCAACCTGATTGAAAAAGAGATGCGCGTTGCGATGACGTTGACCGGAGCAAAATCTATCGCTGAAATCAGCCCTGAGCTGCTGGTGCGTGAAGGCCTGAAAGATATTCTGTCGCCGCACGCAATGGCTGCGGGTTTCTAAGCTTGCGATACGGTAATGCGGCGCTGCCGCCGGGATTCACCGGGGACAGCGCTTGCTGAGTATTAGTTGAGTTTGTAGTCGAGGGTAATTTCAGCTTTTAGCAGTTGCGATACCGGGCAACCGGCTTTGGCTTTCTGAATAATTTTATCGAACACCGCGCTATCCGCGTTCGGCACTTTGACGTTGCTGGTTAGCGCAATTTTGGTAATGGCAAAGCCACCGTCGGTTTTATCCAGCGAGACATCGGCTGTCGTATCGATACTTTCCGCCGTATAGCCCTCTTCGCCAAGCATTAGCGAAAGTGCCATCGAAAAACAGGCTGCGTGCGCCGCACCAATTAACTCTTCCGGATTGGTACCGGCAACGCCTTCAAAACGCGTGTTAAAACCATAGGGCTGTTGTTTTAACGCACCGCTCTCGGTGGAAACAGTCCCTTTTCCGCGCTTAATGTCACCTTCCCAGTGAGCCTGCCCTTTCTTATGAATGGTCATGTAATCGCTCCTCTTTTATTGACACGAACATCAAGTATAGAAGTTGAATACGGGCTTGCCCGGCAACTCAGAACAATCCTTGCAGCGAAGAAAAATAAAACGAATAAATTCGCGGTCCCGAGTGTTTACTGGTTACCGAACACCACGAGGGTACTACCATGAAGCGTTTATACCGCCAACTCCTTCCCGCTATTGCGACCAGTTTTCTGCTGTTTACCGGCTACGCTCAGGCAATGGGAGGTAGCAACGACGAACCGGTTCCTCCAACTTGCCCTAAAGGGCAAATTTATGACTCGAAAACCAAAACATGCATGGTCGATAAAGGTGGGATGATTGGGGATGAATCCCGCACCGATTATGCGTACGCACTGGCAAAAGCGGGCCGCTACCAGGAGGCGCTGGATATGCTCAACACGTTGAAAGATCAAAACACCGCAGAAGCCCTGAACTATCGCGGTTATGCCACCCGCAAACTGGGCCGTACCGACGAAGGGATCAGCTATTATTTAAAATCTGTGGCGCTTGATCCGAAATACCCCAAAGTCCGCGAATATCTGGGGGAAGCGTACATGATAAAAAATCGCCCCGATCTCGCTCGTGAACAGCTTGCCGCCATCAAATCCCTGTGTGGCACCAGTTGTGAGGAGTATCGCGATTTGTCCGCAGCCATCGACGGCCATCCCGAATCATAATCGGAGGCAAAAATTAGTAGCGAAGCGATACGCCGTGATCTTGCGCAATACCTTTCACGCCTGTGGCGTTATGGGCTGGTGCTCTCCCATCAGCGAGATATTGCCGATGATTTAGTGCAGGCCACCTGTGTGCGAGCCATTGAACGCGCCGCACAGTTTGAAGTGGGCAGCAGGATGGATAGCTGGCTCTTTTCCATCCTGCACTCCATCTGGCTCAATGAAGTTCGCTCGCAGCTTATCCGCCGCGGGCAAGGTTTTGTGGATATCGATGAA